>NZ_AP027058.1:1324518-1655648 GCF_027925025.1 Limnohabitans sp. MORI2 | reverse complement strand
CACGACAAAGTTCAGGCCCGGTGTGAGGCTGGCGTGGTACTTGCCCAAACGCTCGACCACCCAAGCGTTTTGTTGGGGCACGACTTTGACCGTTTTGACGATGAACAAAACAGCGATGGCTAAAAAGAGAATTGCGATTTCCATGCGTTGACCTTTGAGAGCAGTTAAATTTTTTGTAGCACCAAGCGATTGCCTTGCATTTCGCAGATGCGGTGCAAGCCTGGCGCGGGGGTGTTGTCATCGGCACATACAGCAGCCCATTGCGCACCGCGGTGTTTGACTTGGGTATGGCCTTGCGCATCCCAAGCATCGACCGTGACCGTTTCGCCAATGTCGAGATGCACATTGCTGTCTTGGGTGTCATTGCTGAGTGGTTTTTTCAAGTGCCACAAGACGGTAGCGCCGCCTCCCACGAGGGCTGCTGTCACGATTTGCCATGTGAGCGTGCCATCTGCATACGCTGTCAGCGCAGCGGCTGTGGCGCCTAGCGAGAGCATGAGCAAGTAAAACGTGCCGGTCAGTAGCTCAGCCATCACGAGCACGCCTGCGACGATCAACCAGAGGGTTGGGTTATCCATCATTCACACCTTGAACTAAATATTTTTAAGTACAGCGCCATTGTTGCCCAATTTGAAAAGGGTGGCACGGGATAATTGCGCCATGAATTTTCCCGATGCCTCGCTTTGGCGCACGTCCGTCGCCCCCATGATGGACTGGACAGATCGCCACTGCCGCTATTTCCATCGTTTGCTCAGTCGCAACACCTTGCTCTACACCGAGATGGTCACCACCGGTGCGCTGCGTCATGGCGATGTGCAACGCCATTTGCGTTTCAACGCCGAGGAGCATCCGGTGGCTTTGCAGTTAGGTGGTAGTGACGCGGCTGATTTGGCGCACGGCGCCAAGCTAGGCGAGCAATGGGGTTACAACGAAATCAACCTCAACTGCGGTTGCCCGTCTGACCGTGTGCAGCGCGGCGCGTTCGGTGCGTGTTTGATGAACGAGCCACACACCGTGGCCGATGGCGTGAAAGCCATGATGGATGTGGTGAGCATTCCGGTGACGGTGAAGCACCGCATTGGCATTGACCGCATCGAAAGTTACGACTTTGTGCGGGACTTTGTGGGCACTGTCAGCGATGCGGGTTGCAAGGTGTTCATCGTCCATGCGCGCAACGCGTGGCTCGATGGCCTCAGCCCCAAAGAAAACCGCGAAATTCCGCCGCTGCGATACGAGCTGGGCTATCAGCTGAAAAAAGACTTTCCCGATTTGGTGATTGCCATCAACGGTGGCATCACCACCAATGCGCAAATGACCGAGCATTTGCAGCACGTCGATGGTGTGATGCTAGGGCGCGAAGCCTATTACCGCCCGTGGCTCATGACGACGTGGGACGCCGAGTTTTACAACGACCCGCACGACATCCCAAGCCGCGAAGCGGTGGAGGAGGCGATGGTGGCGTATATGGAGCGTGCCCACGCCGAAGACGGTTGCCCTTGGTACCCGATTGCGCGTCACATGCTGGGCTTGTTCCACGGCCAGCGCGGTGCGCGTTTGTGGCGACAGACTTGGAGCAATCACAAACTCAAGCCATTACCCCCGCGTGAAGTGATGAAGATCGCCCGTGAGGCCTTGGCTCGCGGTGCAGAAAAACCAGCCGAAGTGTGATGGGTTTGCGCAACCCGAGAGCTGTTCTGCTGAAAAAGATTTAGCTCGCGGCTTCTAAGCCGTTGGCAAAGTGCTCATTCATGCGCTGCACGCTCAGTGCGGCGTCACGTGCCATCAACGCATCCATGATGGCTTGGTGTTCTTTGAGCGACTCTTCGAGACGCCCGCTCTTGAACAAGGAGTTGTGGCGGTTGAGCTTCATCACTTTGCGCAAGTCGCCCACCATTTGATCGCGCCAACGGTTGTTGGCAATCTCAAGCAAACGCATGTGAAAGCGCTCGTTGATTTCAAAAAACTTCTCGCGGTCTGTCACTGCGGCAGTCAGCTCAGCGTGTAGGGCTTGCAAGTCTTTCAGTTGTTCCGGCGTTGCCTGTTTGGCCACGACACCTGCGGCATCAGACTCCAGCAAAGCGAGCAGGTGGTACACATCCCGCTGGTCTTTTTCGTTGACCTCGGTCACATAGGCACCGCGTCGCACCTTCATGGTGACCAAGCCTTCGGCGGCGAGCACCTTCAGAGCCTCGCGCATGGGGGTGCGGCTGATGCCGTACTCCTCAGCCAAGCGCATTTCGTCAATCCAGCTGCCTGGCTCTAACTCGGCCGCAAAAATGCGTTGCCGAAGCAGTTCGGCAACTTCTTCATACAGGGCGCGAGGGGTCAATGTGACGGCGGACATGGGACGAATTGTAAGCCTGAATAAGATTTTGAATCAATAATTATGAATGATATGATCGCTGATGATCCATGTGCCCAGCAGGTTAACCTTGCACATCAGTCTTTTTAGAGAGTGACCAGATATGAGCCAAAAGCCCTTTGAATTCAACGCCTCCAACCTCGAAGCTTGGCAGAAAGCCGCTGCCAAATCGCTCAAGGACAAGCCACTGGAAAGCCTGAACTGGCTCACGCCCGATGGCATCAGCGTCAAGCCGCTCTACACAGCCGAAGACACGGCCAATCTGCCCTACGCCAACACACTGCCAGGCTTTGAGCCTTTCCTGCGCGGCCCTCAGGCCACCATGTACGCGGTGCGCCCCTGGACGATTCGCCAGTACGCAGGCTTCTCCACCGCTGAAGAATCCAACGCGTTTTACCGCAAGGCACTGGCCGCAGGCGGGCAGGGCGTGTCGGTCGCGTTTGACTTGGCCACACACCGTGGCTATGACTCTGACCATCCCCGCGTCACGGGCGACGTGGGCAAAGCCGGTGTGGCCATTGACTCGGTGGAAGACATGAAGATTTTGTTCAACGAAATTCCGTTGGACAAAGTGTCTGTCTCCATGACCATGAACGGCGCTGTGCTACCCGTGCTGGCCGGTTATGTGGTGGCTGCTGAAGAGCAGGGTGTCTCGCAAGACAAGCTCTCCGGCACGATTCAGAACGACATTCTGAAAGAGTTCATGGTGCGCAACACCTACATCTATCCGCCCGAGCCGTCAATGAAGATCATTGGCGACATCATCGAGTACACGAGCAAGAACATGCCCAAGTTCAACTCGATCTCGATCTCTGGCTATCACATGCAAGAAGCCGGTGCCAACCAAGCGCTGGAGATGGCGTTTACGCTCGCTGACGGCAAGGAATACGTGAAGACCGCCATCGCCAAAGGCATGGACGTGGACGACTTCGCTGGCCGCCTGTCCTTCTTCTGGGCGGTGGGCATGAACTTCTACTTGGAAATTGCCAAGATGCGTGCCGCACGTTTGCTGTGGTGCCGCATCATGAAGGGTTTTGACGCCAAGAACCCCAAGAGCCTCATGTTGCGCACGCACAGCCAAACCTCTGGCTGGTCGCTCACCGAGCAAGACCCCTACAACAACGTGGTGCGCACCACCATCGAAGCGATGGCAGCCGTGTTCGGCGGCACCCAGTCCCTGCACACCAACTCGTTGGACGAAGCGATTGCATTGCCTACCGAATTCAGCGCACGCATTGCACGTAACACCCAGCTCATCATTCAAGAAGAGACCCACATCACCAATGTGGTGGACCCATGGGCCGGTTCTTACATGATGGAGTCACTCACGCAAGAAATGGCCGACAAAGCCTGGGCCATCATTGAAGAAGTTGACGCCATGGGCGGCATGACCAAGGCCGTGGACAGCGGTTGGGCCAAGCTCAAGATTGAAGCCGCTGCTGCTGAAAAGCAAGCGCGCATCGACTCTGGCAAAGACGTCATCGTGGGCGTGAACAAATACAAGTTGGCCAAAGAAGATCCAGTCGAGATCTTGGAAGTGGACAACGTCAAAGTGCGTGATTCACAAATTACACGCTTGAACAACATCAAAGCCAAGCGCGACAATGCGGCGGTGCAAGCTGCTTTGGCTGCCCTCACCGCTGCTGCTGAGAGCGGCGAGGGCAACTTGCTCGACTTGTCGATCAAGGCCATTCGTCTGCGCGCCACCGTGGGTGAAGTGTCTGACGCCTTGGAAAAAATCTATGGGCGCCACCGCGCCGACACACAAAAGGTGACTGGTGTGTACGCAGCTGCTTACGACTCCGCCGAAGGCTGGGACAAACTGAAAACCGAAATCGCCGAATTTGCTGACCAACATGGCCGTCGCCCCCGTGTGATGATCGCCAAGCTGGGCCAAGACGGCCACGACCGTGGTGCCAAAGTGGTGGCCACCGCCTACGCCGACTTGGGCTTTGACGTGGACATGGGGCCCTTGTTCCAAACGCCTGAAGAGTGCGCACGCCAAGCGATTGAAAACGACGTGCACGCCGTGGGCGTGTCCACACTGGCCGCCGGTCACAAGACTCTGGTGCCCGCCATCATCGCTGAGCTGAAAAAGCAAGGCGCCGACGACATCATCGTGTTCGTGGGCGGCGTGATTCCTCGCCAAGACTACGACTTCTTGTACGAAGCTGGCGTCAAGGGTGTGTACGGTCCAGGTACGCCGATTCCTGCCAGCGCGAAAGATGTGCTGGAACAAATCAAAAAGGCAGTGGGCTAATCAGCCCTCGGTCAAGACGGAACACAGCGCGTGACGCCTGAACAGCTTTTGGACGGCATCTTGCACGGGGCTGCACCCGTGCAACGTCGTGCCATGGCTAAAGCGATCACGCTGCTCGAATCCACACGTCCTGACCACCGCGCTTTGGCCGACGAGTTGCTCACTGCCATGCTGCCGCATACCGGCAAGTCGTTTCGACTGGGCATCAGCGGTGTGCCCGGTGTGGGCAAGTCCACTTTCATCGAAGCCTTGGGTTTGTTTCTCATCAAGCAAGGCCACCGCGTGGCGGTGTTGGCGGTGGACCCTTCGTCAACCGTTTCGGGCGGCTCTATCTTGGGCGACAAAACGCGCATGGAGCACCTGAGCGTGCACCCCGATGCCTACATTCGTCCGAGCCCCAGCAGTGGCACCTTGGGCGGCGTGGCCGAAAAAACGCGAGAGTCCATGTTGGTGTGCGAGGCAGCCGGCTATGACGTGGTGATTGTGGAGACTGTGGGCGTGGGCCAAAGCGAAACGGCGGTGGCCAACATGACCGACATGTTCTGCTTGTTGCAACTGCCTAATGCTGGCGACGATTTGCAAGCGATTAAAAAAGGTGTGATGGAGTTGGCTGATTTGGTGGTCATCAACAAGTCGGACATCGACTTGAATGCTGCCACCCGCGCAGAAGCTCAAATCACCAGCGCCTTGCGTTTGTTGGGCATGCACGGCAACCCCGACAACATGCACCACAACGAAACGCAGTGGCACCCCAAAGTGGTCAAGATCAGCGCCTTGTTAGGGCAGGGTGTTGACGCTTTTTGGACCGCTGTCAGCGAATTCAAAGGCCTGCAAGTCAACAATGGGCGCTTTGGCATTCGACGCCAACAACAAGCGCTGTCGTGGATGTGGGAGCGCATCGACACAGGCCTAAAACAAACTTTTCGGGCGCAGCCGCGTGTGCAAGCGCTGTTGCCCGATTTGAGCCAACAAGTGGGCGCGGGGCAGCTGGCTGCCTCCACCGCGGCGAGACAGCTGCTCAGTGCTTACCAAGCACAGGGCTGAATGTGAAATCTTCCTGGAGTAAAGAAAGAGCAACCATGCAAGACATCATCGAACAACTGGAACAAAAGCGCGCTGCGGCCCGCTTGGGTGGCGGCCAAAAGCGCATTGACGCGCAGCACGCCAAGGGCAAACTCACAGCCCGCGAGCGCATTGAGGTGTTGCTCGACGAAGGCACCTTCGAAGAGTGGGACATGTTTGTGGAGCACCGCTGCACCGACTTCGGCATGGGCGATGACAAGATTCCAGGTGACGGCGTGGTCACTGGCTACGGCATGATCAACGGCCGTTTGGTATTTGTGTTCAGCCAAGACTTCACCGTGCTCGGTGGCTCTCTGTCTGAAACACACGCTGAGAAAATCTGCAAGATCATGGACCAAGCCATGAAGGTGGGTGCACCTGTGATTGGTTTGAACGACTCGGGCGGCGCACGTATTCAAGAAGGTGTGGCTGCTTTGGGTGGTTACGCCGAAGTGTTCCAACGCAACGTCATGGCCAGCGGTGTTGTGCCTCAGATCAGCATGATCATGGGTCCATCCGCAGGCGGCGCGGTGTATTCACCTGCGTTGACCGACTTCATCTTCATGGTCAAGGACACCTCTTACATGTTCGTGACCGGTCCTGATGTGGTCAAGACGGTGACCCACGAAGAAGTGACTTCTGAAGAGTTGGGTGGCGCGGTGACGCACACCACCAAGAGTGGTGTGGCCGACATGGCCTTTGAAAACGACGTGGAAGCTTTGCTCATGCTGCGTCGCCTCTACAACTACTTGCCACTGAACAACAAAGAAAAAGCGCCAGTGCGCCCCAGCGGTGATCCATCAGATCGCATGGACATCAGCTTGGACACCTTGGTGCCAGACAATCCCAACAAAGCGTATGACATGAAAGAACTCATCGTCAAAACCGTGGACGATGGTGATTTCTTTGAGCTGCAACCCGACTACGCCAAAAACATCTTGATTGGTTTTGCCCGCATGGAAGGCCAAACTGTCGGTATCGTGGCGAACCAACCTTTGGTGTTGGCTGGTTGCTTGGACATCAAGAGCTCTATCAAGGCCGCACGTTTTGTGCGCTTCTGTGATGCGTTCAACATTCCCGTGGTGACGTTTGTTGACGTGCCTGGCTTCATGCCCGGTACCTCACAAGAGTACGGCGGCATCATCAAGCACGGCGCGAAGTTGCTGTACGCGTACGCTGAGTGCACCGTGCCCAAGATCACGGTCATCACCCGCAAAGCCTATGGCGGCGCGTATGACGTGATGGCTTCTAAGCACTTGCGCGGCGACGTGAACTTCTCATGGCCTAACGCCGAAATCGCGGTGATGGGTGCCAAGGGTGCGGTGGAAATCATCTTCCGCGAAGACAAGAACGATCCCGAAAAACTCGCGGCTCGCGAAGCTGAATACAAAGCCCGTTTTGCCAACCCCTTCGTGGCTGGCGCACGCGGCTTCATCGACGACGTCATTCAACCGCACGAAACACGCAAGCGCATCTGCCGCTCGCTCGTGATGTTGAAAGACAAGAAGATCGACAACCCATGGCGCAAGCACGGCAACATTCCGCTCTAAGCCGCTAGGAGAAGAAGAACATGTTTAAGAAAATTCTGATTGCAAACCGTGGCGAAATCGCTTGCCGCGTCATCGCCACCGCTCACAAGATGGGCATCAAAACTGTGGCTGTTTACTCTGAAGCTGACAAAGAAGCACGTCATGTACAACTGGCTGATGAAGCCGTGTTGTTGGGCCCAGCGCCTTCACGCGAGTCTTACCTTGTGGCTGACAAAATCATCGCAGCCGCGAAGGCGACTGGCGCACAAGCCATTCACCCCGGTTACGGCTTCTTGAGCGAGAACACCGACTTCGCCAAGCGTTGCGAAGAAGAGGGCATTGCCTTCATCGGCCCCAAGGCGCACTCCATCGCGGCGATGGGCGACAAGATTGCTTCTAAGAAGCTGGCGCTCGAAGCCAAGGTCAACACCATTCCTGGCTACAACGATGCGATTGAAACGCCTGAGAAGGCTGTTGAAATTGCCAAAGGCATTGGCTACCCCGTCATGATCAAGGCTTCGGCTGGCGGCGGTGGTAAAGGCTTGCGCGTGGCGTTCAACGACAAAGAGGCCCTCGAAGGCTTCACCTCTTGCCGTAACGAAGCCCGCAACAGCTTCGGCGATGACCGCGTGTTCATTGAGAAATACGTGCTCGAGCCACGCCACATTGAAATTCAAGTGTTGGGCGACTCACACGGCAACGTGGTGTATTTGAACGAGCGCGAGTGCTCGATCCAACGTCGTCACCAAAAAGTGATCGAAGAGGCACCATCGCCATTCATCAGCGACGCCACGCGTAAAGCGATGGGTGAGCAAGCCGTGGCCTTGGCCAAGGCTGTGAAATACCAGTCCGCTGGTACGGTCGAATTCGTGGTCGGTAAAGACCAAGACTTCTACTTCCTCGAGATGAACACCCGTTTGCAGGTGGAGCACCCCGTGACCGAAGCCATCACTGGCCTGGACTTGGTGGAGCAAATGATTCGTGTTGCCGCAGGCGAGAAGCTGGCCTTTGGCCAAGCTGACGTCAAGCGCGACGGCTGGGCCATCGAGTGCCGTATCAACGCAGAAGATCCCTTCCGTAACTTCTTGCCTTCCACAGGCCGTTTGGTGCGTTTCCAAACGCCGAAACAAAGCATGTTCCAAGGCAACACCCAAGACCTGCACGGCGTGCGTGTGGACACCGGTGTGCAAGACGGTGGCGAGATCCCGATGTTCTACGACTCGATGATCGCCAAGCTCATCGTGCACGGCAAAGACCGCAATGAAGCCATCGCCAAAATGCGCGAAGCTTTGAACGGCTTTGTCATCCGTGGCATCAGCTCGAACATTCCGTTCCAAGCTGCGTTGTTGGCACATCCCAAGTTTGTGACGGGTCAGTTCAACACTGGCTTCATCGCCGAGCACTACGCCCACGGTTTCCGTGCCGAAGACGTGCCACACGATGACCACGATTTCTTGGCTGCTTTGGCTGCCTTTGTGCGTCGCAAGTCACGTCAACGCGCTGCCAACCTCAGCGGTCAGTTGCCTGGCTACGACGTGAAGATTGGCCAAGACTACGCGGTGGTCGAGTTGGGTCATAACGGCGACAACCGCTACGTGCAAGTGCATGTGGATGAGTTTGCAGGCAAGCCTGGCGTCGCTCAAATCACCATCGCTGGCAAAACCTATGCGATTGAAAGCAACTCACGCTTGAACGACATTCGCATTGAAGGCACTTGCAATGGCAAGCCTTTCACAGCACAGGTTGAGCGCGGCACGTTGAAGAACCCCTTGGCTTTGCAAGTGCAACACAATGGCACGCGCATTGAAGCTTTGGTGATGTCGCCCCGCATGGCCGAGTTGCACAAACTCATGCCATTCAAAGCACCACCTGACTTGAGCAAGTACGTCATCTCGCCAATGCCTGGCTTGTTGGTTGAAGTGTCTGTGGCCCCTGGCCAAAAAGTGCAAGCCGGCGAACGCGTGGCCGTCATCGAAGCGATGAAGATGGAAAACGTGTTGTTTGCAGCCGCAGACGGTGTGGTCAAGAAAGTGGTGGCTGCTAAGGGCGAATCACTGACAGTGGATCAAATGATTGTGGAGTTTGAATAAATGAGTGCGAATTCTCAGCGCCCATTCAAAGTCCTCGGCATTCAACAAATCGCCATCGGCGGCCCTGACAAGGGTCGCTTGAAAAAGCTGTGGGTGGACATGTTTGGCCTCGAAGTCACGGGCACGTTTCAAAGCGAACGCGAGAATGTGGACGAAGACATCTGCGCCATCGGCGTCGGCCCCTTCAAGGTCGAAGTCGATTTGATGCAGCCCATGGACATCGAGAAAAAGCCTGCGGTTCACGCCACGCCGTTGAACCACATTGGTTTGTGGATCGATGACTTACCCGTGGCCGTGGAATGGCTCACAGCACAAGGCGTGCGCTTTGCACCCGGTGGCATCCGCAAAGGCGCTGCTGGCTTTGACATCACCTTCATGCACCCCAAAGCGAACGACGAGTTCCCCATTGGTGGCGAAGGCGTGTTGATCGAGTTGGTGCAAGCACCACCTGAAGTGGTGAAGGCTTTTGCGGCCTTGGCGGCTTCTCACGCCTAACATTCGCATCACGAATTCGCTGTGTCCTCTTTGAATACGCGAAAAGAAAAAGCCGCTCAACTGAGCGGCTTTTTCATGGTCTATCACGCATTGTGTTGAGGAACTAAGCTCACTCGTGCATCGATACACGCTTGGCCAGCACGTGAGCCAGCAAAGAAGCACACGAGGCAACCACAGCGCACAACCAATAGTGCGTCACCTGTCCGCTCGGTTCGTTTTGCAACAGCATGCCACCGACCCATGCGGCCACACCCATGGCAAATGACTGCACCGCGCCATTGAGTGACATGAAGGTGCCGCGAAATTTGGGATTGGCAGCTGATGTGAGCAAGGCCATGCCCGGAATCATGCGGGCATTCATGGCAAAGAACAAGGTGCTGGTGACCAACAGCACCACAAACAACGGCACAGGTTCGATCAGCGTGATGGCAAACATCGGAATGATCGAGAACAACACTGCGCGTTGAAAGGTTTGGCGTTTGCCCAAGCGGTCAGTCACGCCACCCACCCAGCGTCCGCTGAACAGCGTCACCACGCCGCCACAAAAGTACAGCCATGGAATTTCGCTAGACGCCATGATCTGGTTGTTTTGCAAATACAGCGTGATGTACGGAATGATGGTGAAGGCTGCAAACATCATGGTGGCAGACAGCAGCAAGGCCATGCGTTGGTTCGATTCGCTCAGCACTTGGCCCATGGCATGCAGCACGTGCTTGTCTTTGGCATGGGCCACATGGGCATTGAGCTGTGGCACGCTGTAATTAGCCAACACGCCTACAGCAACGCACATCACGCCAATGGCAAAGAAAGCGGCGTGCCATCCCCAGAGGTTGGCAAATAACAAACCTGCAGGCACACCGGCCACGGTAGCGACCGAGAAGGATGTCATCACAATGCCAGTGGCGCGTCCACGGCGTTCGAACGGCACCA
This sequence comes from Limnohabitans sp. MORI2, assembly GCF_027925025.1. Lineage (NCBI taxonomy): Bacteria > Pseudomonadati > Pseudomonadota > Betaproteobacteria > Burkholderiales > Comamonadaceae > Limnohabitans > Limnohabitans sp. MORI2. Next base: position 1,644,920 of record NZ_AP027058.1, on the reverse strand, counting down.
CGTCACCAATGATGGTTTGCGTCATGGTGGACAACACGCCCCCAAAAAAGCCAGATGCAATGCGTGCAGCCATCAACCAGCCATAGGTGGGGGCAACGCCACAGGCCACGGTGGTGAGCGCGAATAACACGTACAGCGTCAGCAACAAGTGCTTGCGGTCAAAGCGGTCGATGAAGGTGGTGGCAAACAAGCCAGACAGACCGGCTGCCACTGTGTAAGCCGAGACCAACAAACCAAACTCAGCAAAGCTGATGCCAAACAAGCTGGTGAGCTGCGGGCCCAGCGGCATCATGATCATGAAGTCCACAATGTGTGTGAACTGAATGCCAGCGAGCGACAAAAGAAGCAGTAATTCTCTGCGTGCAGTGAGTTTGATGTGCATGGAAATATGAAATGTCACGAGTGGGCAGAAGATACCCATATGCACTCACCAAGACTCAAGTTTTTGTAGCTTGACGCGCCTTGGCTTTGGCGAGCGCGGCTTCAATGATCGCACGTTTGCGATCGACCTCGGGGGCGTGCTCCGTGCCCTTGGTGTGTGTGGGCAAATCGGCGAGCTTTTTCAATGCTTTGGCTTGCAGCCGCTCATCGTGTTCAACGGCTTCACGTTTGAGTCGTGCTGTGCGCGTGTCGTAGCGTTGACGTGCCAAGTCGGCCAGCTCTTGCGGCCATGAGGCCCAGCCGCTCAGGTTGATGTCGATGGGTTCGAGAGAAATGCAATCCACCGGACAAGCAGGAATGCACAGTTCGCAGCCGGTGCAGTAGGGCTCCACCACGGTGTGCATGCGCTTGTTCGCGCCCACGATGGCGTCGGTGGGGCAAGCCGCAATGCATAGCGTGCAGCCAATGCACCACGCCTCATCAATGATGGCGATGGTGCGAGGGCCTTCTAAGCCGTTTTCAGGGTTCAGGGGGAGGGCTGGCTTGCCGGTGAGGGCTGCCAGCCGTTCAACGCCTTCTGTGCCGCCTGGAGGGCACTGGTTGATGTCAGCCTCGCCTTGGACGATGGCCTCGGCGTAGCGCTGACAGTCAGGGTAGCCACAGCGCGTGCATTGCGTTTGTGGCAGGGCGTTGTTGATCTGTTCGACCAGACTCACTTTTTCGCAGTCGTTGCCTTTTTGGCTGCAGGCTTAGCGGCGGCTTTGGTGGCGACCACTTTCTTGACTGCAACTTTTGCTTTGGGCTTAGCTGTTGATTTGCCCTGGCCGTTGTTGTGTTCCAAGATGAAGCTCTTGACGTGTGGGTATACCACTTCACGCCAACGACGACCACTGAAGATGCCGTAGTGGCCTGCACCTTTGACTTCCAAATGGTGGTGCTCTTTGCGCACGATGCCGCTACACAGCTTGTGAGCAGCTTCGGTTTGACCTGAGCCGGAGATGTCGTCGAGTTCGCCTTCCACGGTTAGCAAAGCTGTGGCGTGAATGTCTTGTGGGCGCACCAATTCCAATTTGCCTTGCGGGTTTTTGACTTCCCATGTGCCGCGCACCAGCTTGAACTCTTGGAACACGGTGTTGATGGTTTCCAAGTAGTAATCCGCATCCATGTCGAGCACCGCGTTGTACTCGTCGTAAAAATCACGGTGTGATTCGACGCTGGAGTTGTCGCCCTTGATCAAGTCTTTGAAGTAGTCGTAATGGCTCTTCAGATGGCGATCAGGGTTCATGGCCACGAAGCCTGTGTGTTGCAAGAAGCCTGGGTACACGCGACGACCTGCACCTGGGAAGTTGTCGGGCACGCGGTAAATCACATTGTTTTCGAACCAGTTGTGACTCTTGTTCATGGCCAGGTTGTTCACGGCCGTGGGTGATTTGGTGGCATCGATAGGGCCACCCATCATGGTCATGGTAATCGGCGTTTTCTCGCCACGGCTGGCCATGAGTGACACTGCAGCCAAGACGGGGACGGTGGGTTGGCACACGCTCATGACGTGGCAATTGCCGTACTTGCTTTGCAAATCGCGGATGAACTCTTGCACGTAGTTCACATAGTCGTCGAGGTGGAATTCGCCTTCGCTTAAGGGAACCAGTCGCGCGTTTTTCCAGTCGGTGATGTAGACCTTGTGGTCGCGCAGCATTGTGCGCACCGTGTCGCGCAACAAAGTGGCGTAGTGACCGGACAGTGGAGCCACGATCAACACCACGGGTTGTGCTTTGAGCTTGGTCAGTGTGTCTGCGTCGTCTGTGAAGCGTTTGAAGCGACGCAACTCACAAAATGGCTTGTCCATTTCGATGCGTTCATGAATGGCAACTTCCGTGCCTTCGACTTCCACGGACTTGATACCAAATGCAGGCTTCTCGTAGTCCTTGCCCAGGCGGTAGAGCAAGTCGTAGCCTGCAGACACACGCTGCGCCATCGGGTTTTGTGCGATGGGTGAATTGGTTTGACCGTAAAGTTTAGAAGCAGCCTGTGCAAAGTCTGCGAAAGGTTCCATCAGGCTACGTTGAGTTTCGAAGATTTGGTAAAGCATGGTTCTGTCTCAAAAATTGTTGCAATGCAATATAGCAGTTGTTGCTTGGTTAAAAATGGAGGCTGTCCTCCAATTTACTTTTTATAACCATTTGTCCTAGACCCTGATGCGCACGTCAATACACACCACGCGAATGCCAGTTCTTTTTGTCGGTCACGGCAGCCCCATGAACGTGATTGAGGAGGGGCCCTATCGTCGTGCATGGCAGTCGCTGGGCGCGCAGTTCGGCGTGCGCTGGCCTAAGCCAAAGCTGATTTTATGTATCTCTGCGCACTGGATCACGCAAGGTTGGTGGCTCACAGGCATGGATAAGCCCAAAACGATTCACGATTTTGGTGGTTTTCCGCAAGAACTGTTTGATCAGCAATACCCAGTGATGGGCGCTCCAGAGTGGGTAGCCCAAGCAGCACAACAACTGCGCCAGCCGAACACGGGTCTGCCGGTGGGTGTGGATTTGACCGAGTGGGGGTTGGACCATGGGGCTTGGGGGGTGTTAAAGCCCATGTTTCCAGCCGCTGACATTCCGGTGGTGCAGTTGAGCATCGACTACCACCGGCCACCTTCAGAGCACTTTGCGTTGGGCCAACAGCTGCGTGCCTGGCGCGAGCAAGGTGTGCTCATCGTGGCCAGTGGCAACACGGTGCACAACCTGCGTGCCATCAACCGCGCTGCTGCCGACGAGCAAGCCTACGAGTGGGTGGTTGCGTTTGACCAATGGGTGGGCGCGCAGATCAGCGCGGGGCGCTTGGATGCGCTGGTCGACTTTCAATCGCAAGGTCAACTGGCGCAATTGGCCCACCCAAGCTACGACCACTTTTTGCCGTTGCTGTACGCAGCAGGGGCCGCCGAAGCGGATGAGCCCGTTGAGTTTTTTAACGATGGCTACCAGCTTGCATCGATTGCAATGCGTTCAGTGATTTGGGGTTGAGCGAAGTTTGGCTGTAAGCGCAGTGCGTTTTTGCACCATAAAAAAGGGCCTTACGGCCCTTTTTTTGCTGCATGCCGCTATTCGGTAGCTGTTGCCCATGTTTGTTTTGTTCTCAAAAATGCCACCTAACTAGTGACTTTTATGTGAATAAAGGCTTTTTAGTTAGCAATCAAAAATCCGACCATAGAAAACCTTCTTTACGAAGAAGTTTAAAATTAGCCATATAATTCGTCAATTAAATTTCAATTTCCTCGCTTTTTTACAGAGGTAACATGACTTCAATTGACGATTTTTCAGAAATAGAAACTGATTTAGCCAATTTGGCGAGGCTGTCTTCCAGTGGGGCGAATGAGGATGTCCGACTTTTGGTTGCTAAGCTGGTTCGTAAATACCGAACCCTTCGACCAGCCTTGGCAGAGCAGCTAGATTCCACGTTAAAAGCCTCTCGGACGCGATCGCACGGCCCTGCTGTGCTGAGGCGAAGTATGGCTGTATCAGACTCCTCTGCAATGCCAATGGATGCGGACTCTAGGCAATCCCTTATTCGAGTTTTTGACGATTTAGATGGGATATCTGAACCGTTGCTGCCAGACGCATTATTTGCGCATGTCCAATCTTTGATACGCGAGAGGCGGGAGCGGGATCGTCTCGCAGCTCACGGAATAAGGCCTACACGGTCAGCAATTTTGGTAGGCCCTCCAGGGGTAGGAAAAACGCTTTCTGCTCGCTGGATTGCAAACCAACTGGGTAAACCATTATGGGTGCTGGATTTAACAACTGTAATGAGTAGTTTGCTTGGCAAAACCGGTAGTAATTTGAGGGCCGTTTTTGACCACGCAAAGCAAAATCAAGCTGTTTTGTTGCTTGATGAAATCGACGCTATAGCAAAGCGCCGCAGTGATGAGTCGGATGTTGGGGAGTTAAAGCGACTTGTTACTGCAATTTTGCAAGAAGTTGATGCATGGCCTGATTCAGGTCTACTCTTGGCTGCAACAAATCATCCTGAACTGATAGATCCAGCTTTATGGCGTCGCTTTGATGCAGTCTTGACATTTGAGACGCCCCAGGGCAATGTCCTAGCAACTGCCGTTAGGCGATTTTTAGGCGCAGATATCGCCTTATTTGAAAAATGGGTTGATTTGTTAGCTTCTTCTGTTTATGGGATGTCTCTATCTGATGTAGAACGTTCGATTAATGCATTACGCCGATATACGGTCTTGGAAAACGCGAGTCCGGCCCACGCGGTTATAGAAATGGCGATTAAAGGCTTGCCTAGTTTAGACAAATCGTCTCGACAAAAACTGGCTATTGAGTTAGCCAGACTAGAAGCGCTGTCACACAACAAAATTATGGAGTTAACGGGAGTGTCTCGAGATACCATACGAAAGTATGCAGGACCATCCCCAATTAAGGGAAGAGGGATTAAGAAGAAAGATTAAAAATGGCAAATCGTTTCATAATCGGGCGTGGAGAAGTGCTCACCTACGAAATTCCACCTCCGAAGTCTGGAGGCCCGAAAGCACATCCATACACCCTTTCGGAAGCCAAAGCGGAACTAATTCCACAGATTCGCGAAATTGCAGCCGCAGCGCAAGATTTACCAGACCTTGCTTGCCCTAGAGACGTTGCGGTTGCAAAGATGACTTTGCATCCTGCATACATAGCTAAATCATTTTTCCCAACAGGTTTGTTGCGTGGTGCGGGCTTAGTCTCTTTAGGTAGTCGAACGGTTAGATTGACACCAAGGAAAGATACGCTCAAGAAGCTCGTGGAGCAACGCGAAACAACCCAGATTTTTGTTGCTGGTACACGGAACTCATTTGCTCAGTTTTCAGCATATGCAAAGCAGCTAGAAAGTGGAAGTAAAGAGGCGCTGGAGTTCGCCGAAATCGAAGTGCTTGGTTTAATGTCTAGTGTCGACCGCATTAAGTTGCAAAACGCAAGTAATCAACAAGGTGTTTACGAAGTCGGCCTGCATTTAATACCCAATGCACCAGTTGAAATTTTGCGCCGTAGCTTTTTAGACTACTGTCACGAATGCGGATTTATTGTTGCAACTAAATACGAATTTCAAGTCGGCGGTCTATTGTTTGTTCCCGTTGAAGGTGATGCATCGAAATTGAGTTTACTTGCTCAGTTTTCGCTTATGCGGGTTATCAGACCAATGCCTTTATTGCGAAGCGTACGACCACTAACTAGGGGAGGCCCGATTTCTATTGGATTCAAACTGCCTATAGATCAACCTCTATCAAATGAACCATCTGTTGCAGTGTTAGATGGTGGTCTACCTATCGACCACATACTTAGTCCATATGTTGGAAATTATTTCAAATCAGATGAAACTGCAGCGGACGTTTCAAACTATCTTAATCATGGTCTTGGAGTTACATCAGCTTTGCTGTTTGGGCCAATCGAGCCAGGTGAAGAGGCTCAACGCCCTTATTCTTACGTAGATCATTTCCGAGTTCTAGATGAGCTGTCAGATGGAGAAGATCCGTATGAACTCTATCGCACATTGGGGCATGTAGAGGAAGTTTTGTTGTCACGGCAATACCAGTTCATGAATTTGAGTCTCGGCCCAGACAGATCTATTGAAGATGATGATGTTCATGCATGGACAGCTGTCATAGACTCACTATTGAGTGATGGTGAAACCTTGCTGACGGTTGCTGTTGGAAATAATGGCGAAAGAGATCATGCTCTGGGATTCAATCGAGTTCAAGTGCCCGCTGATTGTGTCAACGCCCTATCTGTGGGGGCAACAAATCTAACAGGCAAGAGCTGGTCACGTGCACCCTACAGTGCCAGAGGACCTGGCCGAAATCCAGGCCGAAGAAAACCAGATGTTGTCGCATTCGGTGGCTCACCTAAAGAATATTTTCATGTTACTTTTCCAAGTAAGCATCCGGAATTATTGGCAACAATGGGGACAAGTTTTGCATCACCGTATGTATTGCGTACTGCCGTTGGAATAAGGGCCGTTCTCGGAGACGCTGTAGCGCCACTGACAATTAAGGCGCTGCTTGTTCATGCTGCAGAATCTCCAGACTTGAGCAACTCTGCTGATCCTTTAGATATCGGATGGGGTAGAGTGCCGCAAAACCTTAATGACATCATCATGTGCGGCGACGGTGTTGCTCGAATCATTTATCAAGGGATCTTGCGTCCAGGAAAATTTTTACGTGCGCCAGTTCCGTTACCACCTATTCCACTGTCCGGAAACGTTCAGTTGCACGCCACATTTTGTTATTCAAGTCCAGTTGATGTTCAAGATTCGGGGGCTTATACCAAAGCTGGACTTAGCGTTACTTTCCGTCCGCACGTTGGAAAAGTGAAACCGGGCAAGCAGCCTACGCCAAAATCTTTTTTTTCAAAATCAGAATTCCGCACAGAAGAAGAGCAACGCAATGACTTGGGTACCAGCACATCCTAATTGCGAACATCGGTGAGTTCGGCGGATCAACTGCTCAAGCCCCATACAACCTAGAACACCAACGGCTCATCTCGCACTCTCATGGAAGCAATCAGCTGGCTGTTTCAGTGTTCGATGTACGCCTAGAGGACTTCGGTCATGAACTTGAGGCTGCGAAGCTGGGGAAAATGAAATCGAAAAAAGTAAGAGAACGTATTGGTAAAACGCCGCCAGCTGGTTTGGATCGGTCATAAGCAGTTGCCGGAAACTGCCGGCAGCTTCTTGGGGTAATGCTTTTAGCCGCTAATGAGGCAGGATTAATTTAACGACCTATTTTTTTTAGCACATCTAACAAGTCAGACATATTTTTTAATACTTCCTGCGCTGAAGCGGCGTCCTGAAAATCGCTATCAACTACATCTAGAAGATCAAATGTACTAATGTAGATATCTAGCTTTGTGTCGGGTGATGTGTGTATCCAATAGTTGAATTGGCGGTCAACTACAAAGAAGAAATCCACCTCAACCGGAGATATCCCAGGAAGCTTTTTTGCCCACGACTGACATCTGATGTAGGCACTAATAAGCAATGAACGCATTTCTTGCGATCTGATTAATTCAGATTTTTTCGCTAGCAAGACCAATGCACTCAAGGCTTGAAACGATCTAATTTCAATAAGCTCTTTCAGCAAATCTTCGTTGAATCTTCTATGGTTTTGCCGAGAGTCAATTCGTCTATCTTCGTTATTCGAACTTTCCAGCAAAACATTGGTCACAGCAGAACCAAGCCCCCCTAATTTGTTATTAATCCATTTCTCATCGACCTCCACGCCACGTAGGACATCCCAAAGTGGCGAGTTGAAATAGTCGGCGGTGCCAGGGAAGGTTACTTCCGCCACGTCAACAGCATAGCTCTTGTCCTTAATTCTGCGAGGAACTCGAGCACCCATTTGGTAGCTAATCCATTTACTTGACCTTACTAAGCCATCTTCGTCGTCGTGAAGAAGATCTGGTTCAAGCTTGCTTTCAATGGCACAAGCACTTGGAAGTCCAGACATCGCCTTAACTGCATGAAACCAGACCTTCGTGCGTAAAACATCAATACTGTCTCGTTTTGGGCGACCACGTTTCGATTTTTCAGTCATGAGCTGGAATTTGGATACATACAGAAATTCTGATTATCCGTGCTGTGTACATAAAGATAACTTTCGCAAACACTCCGTGACAAGCGATGAGAAATTAAATATGAATTCAAGTAAACAAGACTTAGAAGCACTTAGCAGTCAGCTTCGTTTGGAGATGGAGGAGGTTCATGGGCCTCTGCTAGGCGGGCAAGTCCTAGCCAATGCGCTGGGGCATATCAGCGTAACTGCATTGCGGCAAGCTAGATATCGCGGTCAAGTATCTGTGCCGCTTTTTAATTTACCGAATCGGCGTGGGTTTTATGCACTTACTAGAGATGTTGCCGATTGGCTAGCGAATGCGCGCATGGCTCCAGTCACAACAGTAGAAAAGGAGAGAACTATGCCAACTGGGTAATCCTCCCTTGGGGCAATAAAGCACAAAGCCTAGTTGCTGCGCTAACAGTAACTAGGCTTGGATCTGTGCACAAGAGCTTGAACAGCGACTTGATGTGCAAAGTATCCCGCTTTAATTGAGAGATGTCAACAACCCCGTTGTAGGGTTGCAGGGCATGTCTTTGCCCCCGATTTTTGGCTGATAGCCAAACGAATGACTCACCGAGCCGTGCCCGGTGATTTCAGTACCGTTTTCGGGATAAGTTTATGAATAGAAATACTAAAGGTCAGCATTTTTTGCTGTCTGCCAAGTTACGTGACTTCACAGCTTGGGATGTGATGCAAATGAGTGATGCTGATTGCATCTGGAAACTGATTGAGTTTCGTTGGGGAGCCGTTGATAAAGTGATCTGTCCTGCATGCGGGAGTATTGATAAACCGTTTATCCGTATTGCCCGCAGTCAGATTCGGTGCCGACATTGCGATCATCATTTTTCACCTTTACATGGAAGTCCATTCGAAGATCGAAAGATGCCGCTTAAAAAGCTGCTGTTTGGAATCAGCTTATTTGCTGCTGGAGCAAAGGGCGTACCTGCTCTATACCTATCTCGCGTATTGGATGTGCAAGATAAAACTGCCACTGCGTTTACTGGGAAATTGCGTGAGGTCTTAGTTAGACAGCGTGATCAAGAGATCTTGCAAGGTGTGATTGAAATAGATGGAGGGCACTTTTGTGGAAAACCTAGGCATGGACGTATACGTATAAAAGCAAACCCCAAAGATGTAGCGGCATCTATTCAAGCAAAGTTACGCGGAGAAAAACCACCACGGCGTAAAGCTCGGAGTCGTGCCGAGGCTCGGAATTGGGCGCGTCGAAAACTTCGTCGAATCATCATGGTCATTCGTGAGCAGCATCCAATTAAAGGATTAGGCGCGTCCAAGACGAGGATTGCGATTGGCTACACAGAAAATTCAAGGGTTGCAGAGCGCGTCGTCAAAGAAATGGTCAAGCCTGGCAGTTTGATCATGACTGATGAAAATTCAGCCTACACACCTTTAGCGTGTTGGTATGACCATAAGTGTGTCGAACACGCCAAAGAGTTCAGCACCGATGATGGTGTGAATGAAAATCAGGCTGAAAGTTTTTTCTCTAGGCTGAGGCGAGCGGAATATGGCACCTACCACGGCATGCGTCCCAAGTATCTATTTGATTACGCACAGGAGTTTGCGTGGAGAGAAGATGTTCGAAGATTTACAGAGGGTGAGAAGGTGGCTGACCTATTTCGACGAATTTTTTCGAACGGTCTATCTAGATGGTGGCGTGGGTATTGGCAAGGACATCATCGATCTGGCGAATACGCGGTCATTTCATAGCGTTGACATCGTTGGACATGCTCCATCGACCTTCTGCTGCTCCTACTGGCGAATGATGTCGATTGATTAGCCCTTTGCTCGCCATAGTGCCAAGTCGTTGTCGTATACGGTATTTGATATTTGCAAAGTCAAAATCGGGGCAAGCAGTCTCAAGCTTCGTAGATATATAAATTGCCACTTGTGTAGTCGTCATGGTTTTGCCTTTTGCAAATTTCAAGCTTTCATAAATCAATCGTGTGATTTGTCCATGCTTTATTGACAAACGATTTTCATTCGTGCGCATAGGAGCTATTAAGCTTGGATCGATTTGCACTTCATGCTGCAAAAGGACAACATCTACGGCATTTACATCCTCTTGAAATTGCCTGCATGAACTTTCATACAGAGTCACAGCAAGTGCGTTTGCGGCGATAGCCTCTTTGTGCTGTTTTTCTAAATTACTGATTGAATTCAGGTGCTCGGCAGCTCGTTCTTTCTCTGCTTTGTGAAGCTTGCTCAATTCACCTAGAAGACGCGCGCGCCTGTTAATTAACCATTTAAGCGATGAAGGGGTCGGTGGTGCTCTCATGCGCAAGAGATTACCAACCAACCCCGCTAAATACTATGGGCGACAGCTACCGAATAGCGCTGCATGCTGTGCCTGCAAGTGATGTGGTGTCACATCACTTTTGCGATGGCCTGGCACACGTAGTCGATGTTTTTGCTGTTCAACGCAGCCACGCACATGCGACCGGTGTCGGTGCCGTACACACCAAACTCAGAACGCAAGCGCACCATTTGGTCTTTGGAGAGACCTGAGTAGCTGAACATGCCGATTTGGGTGGTGATGAAGCTCATGTCTTGGGTCACGCCAGCGGCTTTGAGGCCATCGACCAACTTTTGACGCATGGCCTTGATGCGCACGCGCATTTCGCCCAATTCTTTTTCCCACAAAGCACGCAGCTCGGGGTTGTTTAACACGGCTGCCACCACAGCGCCGCCGTGTGTGGGTGGGTTGGAGTAGTTGGTGCGAATGACGATTTTGAGTTGTGACAACACGCGGTCGCATTCTTCTTTGTCCGAGCACAACACGCTCAAGGCGCCCACACGCTCGCCGTAGAGGCTAAAGCTCTTAGAGAACGAAGTAGACACAAAGAAGTTCAAGCCAGCGGCGACAAACTTTTGAATCACCGCGCCGTCTTCTGCAATGCCGTGACCAAAACCTTGGTAGGCCATGTCCAAGAAGGCGGTCAGGTTTTTGGCCTTGACCACTGCGACCACTTGGTCCCATTGGGCGGCGGTGATGTCGTAGCCGGTGGGGTTGTGGCAGCAAGCATGCAACACCACGATGGTGCCTGCGGCAGCAGCATTCAATGAGGCCAACATGCCGTCAAAGTTCACGCCACGTTTGGCGGTGTCGTAGTAGGCATAGGTGTCAACTTTGAAACCAGCGTTGGTGAACAACGCGCGGTGGTTTTCCCAGCTGGGGTCAGAGATCAACACAGTAGCGTTGGGGCTGACGCGCTTCAAAAAATCAGCGCCGATTTTCAAGCCGCCTGTGCCGCCAATGCCTTGCACGGTGGCCACGCGGCCTGATTTGACAGGCTCGGAGTCAGCACCGAATACCAAGCCTTTGACGGCGGCGTCATAGGCGGCAATGCCGTCGATGGGCAAATAACCGCGAGCGGAAGGTTTTTCCATCATCGCTTTTTCAGCGGCTTGCACGCATTGCAGCAAAGGCAGTTTGCCGTTGTCGTCAAAGTACACACCCACGCCGAGGTTCACTTTATTGGGGTTGGTGTCGGCGTTGTATTGCTCGTTCAAACCCAAGATGGGGTCACGGGGTGCCATTTCGACGGCAGAAAACATTGACATCGTCAGTCCTTGATCACGGATAAAGAGAGGGGGTTGAGGTGAACAGGCGCAGTCTGCGGTAGGCTAGCGTGTTCAGCCTGAATTTTAAGGGTCAACCCGCAGGGTTTTGGCGCTTGCCCGTTTTTTTCGATACATACCGTTTTGACAGCCATGACTGCACCTACCGATATTCATGCCGACGACGCGTTGGCCGCAGAGGTAAATCCAGCGCCTGCATCGCCTCAAGGCGCGATGGTGCGTTACCCCGGCTCGCCGTTTGAGCTGTTTCAGCCGTACCCGCCCGCAGGCGATCAGCCCACGGCGATTGCGCAGTTGGTCGAGGGCGTCAACGACGGTGAGGTGTTCCAGACCCTCTTGGGTGTGACCGGTTCGGGCAAGACTTACACCATGGCCAACACCATCGCTCAGCTGGGGCGGCCCGCCATCATCTTTGCGCCCAACAAAACCTTGGCCGCGCAGCTGTACAGCGAGTTCCGTGAGTTCTTCCCCAACAACGCGGTGGAATATTTCGTCAGCTACTACGACTACTACCAGCCCGAGGCCTATGTGCCCCAGCGCGATTTGTTCATCGAGAAAGACAGCGCCATCAACGAGCACATTGAGCAAATGCGCCTCTCGTGCACCAAGAGCATCTTGGAGCGCCGCGATGTGATTGTGGTGGCCACGGTCTCGGCCATCTACGGTATCGGTGAGCCCGAGAGCTACCACCAGATGATCATGACCTTGCGCACGGGTGACAAGGTGGGGCAGCGCGATGCCATCGCCCAGCTGGTGCGCATGCAGTACGAGCGCAACGACCAAGAATTTATTCGTGGCAAGTTTCGTGTGCGCGGTGACACGATTGATGTGTTCCCCGCTGAACACTCGGAGCTGGCGATTCGCATCGAGTTGTTTGACGACGAGATTGAAAGCCTGCAGCTGTTTGACCCGCTCACGGGCCGCATTCGCCAAAAGATTCCACGCTTCACCGTCTACCCATCGAGCCACTACGTCACGCCGCGTGACCGCGTGTTGGCGGCGGTAGAGACCATCAAGCTGGAGTTGGCCGAGCGTTTGAAAGAGCTGGTGGGTATGAACAAACTGGTCGAAGCCCAACGCCTTGAGCAACGCACCCGTTTTGATTTGGAAATGCTCAGCGAGGTGGGTCACTGCAAAGGCATTGAAAACTACACCCGTCATTTGTCGGGTGCCGCGCCTGGCGACCCGCCCAGCACCTTGACCGACTACATGCCCAAAGACGCGGTGATGTTTTTGGATGAAAGTCACGTCATGATCGGCCAGCTTGGTGGCATGTACAACGGCGACCGCGCGCGCAAAACCACCTTGGTGGAATACGGCTTCCGTTTACCCAGCGCTTTGGACAACCGCCCCTTGAAACTTGAAGAGTTTGAAAAGCGCATGCGCCAAGTGGTGTTTGTGTCGGCCACACCCGCCGAGTACGAAAAGACACATGCCAGCAAAGTGGTGGAGCAGCTGGTGCGCCCCACGGGTTTGGTGGACCCCGAGGTGGAGGTGCGTCCCGCCACCCACCAAGTGGACGATGTGCTGCAAGAAATTCGCATCCGCGTAGAGAAAAACGAGCGCGTGCTCATCACCACGCTGACCAAGCGCATGGCAGAGCAGTTGACCGATTACCTCACCGACAACGGCGTGAAAGTGCGCTATGTGCACAGCGATGTGGACACGGTAGAGCGCGTGGAAATTTTGCGTGACTTACGCTTGGGCGCGTTCGATGTGCTGGTCGGCATCAACTTGCTGCGCGAGGGCATTGACTTGCCCGAGGTGTCGCTGGTGGCGATTTTGGATGCTGACAAAGAAGGCTTTTTGCGCTCTGAGCGCAGCCTGATTCAAACCATTGGCCGCGCGGCGCGTAACTTAAATGGCAAGGCCATTTTGTACGCCGACCGCATGACCGACTCGATGAAAAAGGCCATTGGCGAAACCGAGCGCCGCCGCGCCAAGCAAATTGCTTTCAACGAAGCCAACGGCATTACGCCGCGTGGTGTGGTCAAGCAGGTGCGCGATTTGATCGACGGGGTGTACAGCGAGAAGGCTGGCAAAGAAGCCCAAGAGCGCGAGATTCAACGCGCCAAGGTGGAAGACATGAGCGAACGTGATGTGGCCAAAGAGATCAAACGCTTGGAAAAGCAAATGATGGAGCACGCCCGCAACCTCGAGTTTGAAAACGCGGCTCGTGTGCGCGACCAGTTGACCACCTTGCGCGAGCAGGCCTTTGGTGGGGCTGGGCACGATCGGGTGTGAGGGTTTCTTGCAGTTCGCAGTCCAAGACAAATCGCCTCGGTGACAGAGTACCCGAGCAAATTTGTGGGGAATAGGGTATACTTGACCTAATTAGTCGACAAAGCCCAAACCTCAAGGAGCTTGCCATGCGTCTCACCACTAAAGGCCGTTTTGCGGTCACCGCCATGATTGATTTGGCGCTGCGTCAAAACAGCGGGCCTGTCACCTTGGCTGCCATTAGCCAGCGTCAACAAATCTCGTTGTCTTACCTCGAGCAGCTGTTCGGTAAGCTGCGCCGCCACGATTTGGTGGAGTCCACCCGTGGCCCAGGCGGTGGTTATTCGCTGGGCCGCAAAGCTGCTGACATCACCGTGGCCGACATCATTTTGTCGGTGGATGAACCGATTGATGCCACCCACTGCGGCGGCAAAGAAAACTGCTTGGGTGAAACCGGTCGTTGCATGACGCACGAGCTGTGGGCTTCGCTCAACCAGCGCATGGTGGAGTTCTTAGACTCGGTCACCCTCCAAAAGTTGGTGGATGAACAAGTTGCTAAAGGTGTGGAGATTGAAAACAAGCCCACCTTGAAACGCGCCATTTCACCCATGCCTGTGGTCAAACCCATTCGTGTGAATGCCCCCAATTCTGTGTTTGCGCTGGGCAATGCCTTTGCAAAAAACTAAGCCCTGATTTTTGATTCACTCCTCATGGATATGACACCTCATTTCCCTATTTATCTCGACTACGGTGCCACCACACCCTGTGATCCTCGTGTGGTTGACGCCATGATTCCTTGGTTGCGCGAGCACTTTGGCAACCCCGCTTCACGCAGCCATGCGTGGGGTTGGGAAGCTGAAGCCGCTGTTGAAAAAGCGCGTGGCGATGTGGCCGATCTCATTGGGGCCGATCCCCGCGAAATCGTCTGGACTTCAGGCGCGACCGAGTCGAATAATCTCGCCATCAAAGGCGCGGCGCAGTTTTACAAGTCCAAGGGCAAACACCTCATCACGGTGAAAACCGAGCATAAAGCCGTGCTCGACACCATGCGCGAGTTGGAGCGTCAAGGCTTTGAGGTGACTTACCTCGACGTGCAAGAAGATGGCATGCTCAGCATGGATGCGCTCAAAGCGGCCATTCGCCCTGACACCATCCTCATCAGCGTCATGTTCGTGAACAACGAAATCGGCGTGGTGCAAGACATTGCAGGCATCGGCGTGATGTGCCGCGAAAAAGGCATCATCTTCCACGTGGACGCGGCGCAAGCTACGGGCAAAGTAGCGATTGATCTCAAGACCTTGCCCGTCGATTTGATGAGCTTGGCGTCCCACAAAACCTACGGCCCCAAAGGCATTGGTGCCTTGTATGTGCGCCGTAAACCCCGTGTGCGCTTGGAAGCGCAAATGCACGGTGGTGGCCACGAGCGCGGCATGCGCAGTGGCACGTTGCCCACGCACCAATGCGTGGGCATGGGTGAAGCTTTCCGTTTGGCCAAAGAAGAAATGGCGCAAGACTTGGCCAAAGCCCAAAAGCTGCAACAGCGCTTGCTCGATGGCTTGAAAGACATTGAGCAAGTGTTTGTCAACGGTAGCTTGGAGCACCGCGTGCCGCACAACCTCAACATCAGCTTCAACTATGTCGAGGGCGAGTCCCTCATCATGGGCATCAAGGGCTTGGCGGTGTCGTCGGGCTCTGCATGTACCTCGGCCAGCTTGGAGCCCAGCTATGTGTTGCGTGCGTTGGGTCGCAGCGACGAATTGGCGCACAGCAGCTTGCGCATGACGATTGGCCGCTTCACCACCGAAGAAGAAATTGACTACGCGATTGAAACCATTCGCCACAACGTGGCGAAGTTGCGCGACTTGAGCCCCCTGTGGGACATGTACAAAGAAGGCATCGACCTCTCGACCATTCAGTGGGCTGCCCACTAAAGGAGATTCATCATGGCTTATTCAGAAAAAGTAATTGACCACTACGAAAACCCCCGCAACGTCGGTTCGTTTGACAAAGGCGACGACTCGGTCGGTACCGGCATGGTGGGTGCGCCCGCTTGCGGTGACGTGATGAAGTTGCAAATCAAAGTCAACCCCACGACAGGGGTGATTGAAGATGCGCGTTTCAAAACCTACGGCTGCGGCTCGGCCATTGCCTCGTCCTCCCTCGTCACCGAATGGGTCAAAGGTAAAACCTTGGACGAAGCGGCTGCCTTGAAAAACAGCGAAATCGCTGAAGAGTTGGCATTGCCACCCGTGAAGATTCACTGCTCGATCTTGGCCGAAGACGCCATCAAAGCAGCGGTGGACGATTACAAAAAGAAACACACGGCTGCTTAATCAAAGAAGAACAACATGGCTGTCACACTGACTGAAGCTGCGGCACGGCACGTGACCCGCTACCTTGCCAAACGCGGCAAGGGCGTGGGCGTGCGTTTGGGCGTTAAAACCACGGGCTGTTCGGGCTTGGCTTATAAGCTCGAATACGTGGACGAACAAGAACCGGAAGACGTGGTGTTTGAAGACCATGGCGTGAAAGTGTTGGTCGACCCCAAGAGCTTGGCCTACATCGATGGCACGCAACTTGACTTCGTGCGCGAGGGCTTGAATGAAGGCTTCAAGTTCCACAACCCGAACGAACGCGACCGCTGTGGTTGCGGCGAATCGTTCCGTATCTAAGTCGAGGCAGTCGGTGAGCGAATCGGCCCAGCCGTTGTCGGCGCAACTTGCGGTCAACGATTTTGAGTTGTTCGATTTGCCGGTGCAGTTTGCGCAAGACCGCGCCCAACTTGATGCACGTTGGAAAGACTTGCAACGCGAAGCTCACCCCGATAAATTCGCCTCACAAGGCGCCGCCGCGCAACGTGTGGCCATGCAATGGTCGGTGCGAATCAACGAGGCCTACCAACGCCTCAAAGACCCGATGCGTCGTGCCGCCTACTTGTGCGAGCTAGGTGGTGCACCCATTCAAGCAGAGAACAACACCGCCATGCCCGCCGCATTTTTGATGCAGCAAATGGAATGGCGCGAAGCGATGGATGACGCCACCAATGTGGCCGCGCTAGAAGCGTTGTTTGATGACGTGCAACAAGCCCATAAAGCTGCCATGCAGCAATGTGCGCAGCTCATCGACACCGCACACGACTTGCCCGCTGCTGCGCAGCAGGTGAGGGGGCTGATGTTCATCGAGAAATTTTTGCGCGATGTCGAAGCTCGAATGGATCATTTAGACGCCCACTGAAAGCGACAATACACACCATGGCGTTATTACAAATTTCCGAACCCGGCCAAGCGCCAGACCCACACCAACGACGCATCGCGGTGGGGATTGATTTAGGCACCACGCACTCCTTGGTGGCTGCCATGCGCAACGGCGTGGCCGAGTGTTTGCCTGATGCCGAGGGGCATGTCATCTTGCCGTCGGCAGTGCGTTACCTTGAAAACGACGGGCGTCAGATTGGCCGTGCTGCTTTGGTGTCTCAGGCAGAAGATCCAGAAAACACTTTAGTGTCCGTCAAGCGTTTCATGGGGCGCGGCGTAGCCGACATTGCCAACCGCGAGCAGCTGCCGTATGTGTTTGTAGACAAGCCTGGCATGTTGGCCCTTCAAACCCGCGTGGGAGAAAAGTCGCCCGTTGAGGTGAGCGCTGAGATTTTGGCCACCCTGCGCTTTCGTGCTGAAGATACGTTCAATGATGACTTGTACGGTGCGGTCATCACCGTGCCCGCGTACTTTGATGATGCCCAACGCCAAGCCACCAAAGATGCCGCGCAGCTCGCTGGCATCAACGTGTTGCGCCTGATCAACGAACCCACGGCTGCTGCCATTGCCTACGGCTTGGACCAAGCCAGCGAGGGGGTGTACGCCGTCTACGACTTGGGCGGGGGTACGTTTGACATTTCCATTTTGCGTTTGACCCGTGGCGTGTTTGAGGTGCTGTCCACCGGTGGCGATTCGGCTTTAGGAGGTGATGATTACGACCGCGCTCTGGTGGCGTGGGTGCAAAGCCAAACCGGCTGCGCCATTGAAACGCCTGCCGACAAGGCCAGTGTGTTGATGGCAGCTCGCGTTTGCAAAGAAGCTTTGTCTGCGGCAGATAGCGCCACGTTTGAAGTGGCCTTGTCGAGTGGCACATTGCGACACACCGTCACACGCGCCGAGTTTGATGCCGCTACCGCTGCGTTAACCCAACGCACCTTGTCTGCTGTGCGCAAAGCCTTACGGGATGCCAAGCTCAGCAAAGACGATATTCAGGGCGTGGTCATGGTCGGCGGTTCTACCCGTATGCCACAGGTACAGCAAGCCGTCGCCGATTTGCTGGGTTGTGCACCCTTGAACAACCTCAACCCAGACGAAGTGGTGGCCCTCGGCGCTGCCATTCAAGCCAATCAGCTCGCGGGCAACAACCCTGATGGCGAGTTGCTCTTGCTCGATGTGATTCCGTTGTCGCTAGGCATTGAAACCATGGGCGGCTTGGTCGAACGCATCGTGCCGCGTAACCAAACGATTCCTACGGCGATGGCGCAAGACTTCACCACCTACCAGGATGGCCAAACTGCCTTGGCCTTGCATGTGGTGCAAGGTGAGCGTGACATGGTGGCCGACTGTCGCAGTTTGGCGCGCTTTGAATTGCGCGGCATTCCGCCCATGGCTGCGGGTGCAGCACGTATTCGTGTGACCTTCACGGTCGATGCCGACGGCATGGTGAGTGTGAGTGCGGTGGAGCAGATGAGTGGCGTCACAGCCAACATCACCGTCAAGCCGTCCTACGGTTTGTCAGACGATCAAATCGCCGCCATGCTGCAAGACAGTTTCAAGACCGCTGAGCAAGACATCAAGGCTCGCGCTTTGGTCGAGGCGCGTGTCGATGCCGACCGCATGTGGCTGGCCACGCAAAGCGCCTTGCAAGCTGATGGTGATTTGCTGTCCGTCGAAGACCGCGCACGCATCGACGAGCTAATGGCTGCCACGCTTGAAGCCAAAAAACTCGAAGATGCAGCCGCCATTGAAGCCATCACCGAAGCGTTGGCCAAGGGGACCGAGGCCTTCGCCGCACAACGCATGAACCGAGGCATTCAACACGCCTTGGCTGGTCAAAACATTGAGAGTATTTAAATGCCTGTCATCAAAATCTTGCCCCATGCCGAGCTGTGCCCACAAGGCGCAGAAGTGAATGCTGCAGCTGGCAGCACCATTTGCGAAGTGCTGTTGGAAAACCACATCCATATTGAACACGCCTGCGACATGAGCTGTGCGTGTACTACTTGCCACGTCATCGTGCGCGAGGGGTTTAATTCACTCAATGAAGCAGACGAAAACGAAGATGATTTGCTGGATCGTGCGTGGGG
The DNA here is from genome assembly GCF_027925025.1 of Limnohabitans sp. MORI2. Lineage (NCBI taxonomy): Bacteria > Pseudomonadati > Pseudomonadota > Betaproteobacteria > Burkholderiales > Comamonadaceae > Limnohabitans > Limnohabitans sp. MORI2. The sequence continues at coordinate 1,625,787 of NZ_AP027058.1, read as the reverse complement.
GTTGGAGCCCAATTCACGCCTGAGCTGCCAAGCTATCGTGGCCCAGCAAAACTTGGTGGTGGAGATTCCGAAATACACCATCAACCACGCCAAAGAAAACCACTGACCATGCGCCAGATTTTTCTAGACACGGAAACCACAGGTCTGTCGCCCGACAACGGCGACCGCATCATTGAAATTGGTTGCGTCGAGTTGCTGCACCGCAAGCTCACAGGTAACAACTTACACCTCTACATCAACCCCGAGCGGGACAGCCATGAAGATGCGTTGCGGGTACACGGCATCACCACGGAGTTTTTGAAAGATAAGCCCAAGTTCGCCGAAATCGTGGATCAGTTCCTCGAGTACATCGAAGGCGCTGAAGTCATCATTCACAACGCGCCGTTTGACATTGGCTTCTTGAACAAAGAGCTGGAGTTGCAAGGTCGTAAGCCTTTGGCCAATTACATTGAAGGCGTCACCGACACCTTGGTGATGGCCAAAGAGATGTTCCCAGGCAAGCGTAACTCGCTTGACTCCTTGTGCGACCGTTTAGAGGTAGACAACTCGGGTCGCACGTTGCACGGCGCGTTGCTTGATGCTGAGTTGTTGGCTGATGTGTACATCAACATGACCCGCGGTCAAGACGCCTTGTTGATGGAAGTGGACAGCGGGGATGACCAAGTGCATCGCAGCGAGAGCGTTGACCTCAGCAGTTACCAGTTGCCAGTCATTGCCGCATCTGAACAAGAGTTGACCCAGCACGACGATCTGCTCGCGCAGCTAGATAAATCGAGCGGGGGTAAAACAGTTTGGCGAAATCTGCAAAATTCTGTGGCATAATCACGGTCTTTCCAGAGATGGAAAGCGGTAAAGATGGGCGATTAGCTCAGGGGTAGAGCACCACATTCACACTGTGGGGGTCGCAAGTTCGAAACTTGCATCGCCCACCATCTTTACTGAATCAATCGCTTCTCAAAAGCACATGTCTAAGGTTCCGCAAGGAGCCTTTTTTTGTTTGAGCTTTACTTTTCTTCCCCTCTTGTATTTTTGCTGTCCACGCCAATTTATAGGGCATGGTGCTGCAAAACGGAAAGGTTGAACCATGTTGTCTCGTTTGTTGAAATCAGCGGTGGCCGCTGCTTTGGCGCTGAGTGTCACGCTCGCTTTGGCGCTGCCTACACCCAAGGACATTGAAGCTGCGGTGGCTGCGGGCCAATACGCGCAGGCCGAAACCATGTTGCGTGAGGTCTTGAAGGACAAACCACAAAGTGCCAAAGCGCACTACGAGCTGGGCCAGGTGTTGGCCCATGAGCAACGTTACAAAGAGGCGCAAACACAGTTGCAAAAAGCCAAAGACATCGATCCGTCTTTGAAATTTGCCAGCAGCCCCGAAAAGTTCAACACCGTTTTTGCCAAAGTGAATGATTTGGCTGCTGCGCCTAGCTCATCGGTGGTGATGTCGCCCTCAGTGCCCCCCAGCACGCAGGACGCCGTGCAAACATTGCCTCATGCAGCGCCCAGCAGTGGTGGTATGTCGCTGGGCTATGTGTGGTTGGGCATCGGTGGCTTGGTTGTCTTAGGGGTGTGGCTCCGCCGCTCGTCCGCCGCCAACGCCTCAAACGGCAACTTTGCTACCCCTGTAGCCCCGATAGAAACTGCACCCGTTCAACGTGGATTTGGTGCTCAGTTCACACCCAACGCACCACAAGGTTACGCGCCACAGGGCTATGCGCAACCCACATCAGGCGGCGGATCAACCATCACAGGTGCTGTCGTGGGCGGTTTGGCAGGCGTGGCGGCGGGGTATGCGCTGTCTAAAGCCTTGGAGGGAGAGCACCATGAAGCCGCGACGCCTTCGTCTGCTGGTGCAAGTCCAGTGGCTAACAACGGTGGTTATGTGCCTTTTGATACGGCTAACCATGGAGATGTCGGCTCGTTCGATGCGGGCTCGGGCAGCGATTGGGACAATGCCGAGGGGGGCAGTGATGACAGCTGGTAATCTAGCTGCGCGACTTAAGAGACCAATTGAGCGCAGCGCTCAGCCTCTGCGTTCATGCCATCTCTGTCTACGGCAAAGAAACCAGGCATATTGAAGCGGTTCAGGCTGGGATAACTTGAAAAAGCCATCGACCAGTCTGTGAACCGACGTTTTTCTAAGGGGCCTCGCGCCAGTAACTCGATGTCGTGATGGCGCGGATCACGCTGCAAGCTTTCCCACAAGGAAGCAATCGCTTCGGGAGGGCCTTCAATGCATTGCACAAACACCTCTTCTGTGTAGAGCAAATGCCCTGTGATGCCTAATGATGCGTTCTTCGCACGCGCTTCGCTGAGCATGTTGAAGAGATGCAAGCTACCCAAAGTGTTGGTGGCTTTTGATCGATAGAGTAGGCGTTCGAGCACGGTGAGTCTGTGGGTGATGAAAAATAAATATTACAAATTTGCAATTAAGTTGTGCTTACAAGGTCGTTTAAGACAAAGCTAAGCTACTCCAACAAAAGACCCCGCGAGCGTGAGCTGGCGGGGTTTTTTGTGGGTGCAACGATTTACATCGTGTCGATAAAGCTACGCAGTTTGTCGCTGCGGCTGGGGTGCTTGAGCTTACGCAAAGCCTTGGCTTCGATTTGACGAATGCGCTCGCGCGTGACGTCAAACTGCTTGCCCACTTCTTCCAAGGTGTGGTCAATCGCCATCTCAATACCAAAGCGCATGCGCAGCACTTTGGCTTCGCGTGGGGTGAGGCCATCCAAGATGTCTTTCACCACATCGCGCAAGCCAGCTTGCATGGCTGCTTCGATGGGGGCGGTGTTGACGCTGTCTTCGATGAAGTCGCCCAAGTGACTGTCGTCGTCGTCGCCAATCGGTGTTTCCATCGAAATTGGCTCTTTCGCGATCTTCATGATCTTGCGGATTTTGTCCTCGGGAATTTCCATCTTTTCGGCCAAGACGCTGGCATCGGGCTCGAAACCAAACTCTTGCAAGTGTTGGCGGCTGATGCGGTTCATCTTGTTGATGGTTTCGATCATGTGCACCGGAATACGGATGGTGCGCGCTTGATCGGCGATGGATCGCGTGATGGCTTGGCGAATCCACCACGTGGCGTAGGTTGAGAACTTGTAGCCACGGCGGTATTCGAACTTGTCCACGGCCTTCATCAGACCGATGTTGCCTTCTTGGATCAAGTCGAGGAACTGCAAACCACGGTTGGTGTATTTCTTGGCGATTGAAATGACCAAGCGCAAGTTGGCTTCGATCATTTCTTTCTTCGCACCGCGAGAGGTGCGCTCACCCGCATTCATGCGTTTGTTGATATCTTTGAGTTGCTCCAAAGGCACCACCACGCGGGCTTGCAGGTCGATCAGCTTTTGCTGCAAGTCTTGAATTGGTGGGATGTAACGGCCCATGGTCGTTGACCAAGGCTTGCCTGCCGCAGCTTGTTTTTCAACCCATTTGAGGTTGAGCAAGTTGGGTGGAAAGTCTTTGATGAAGGTGGCTTGTGGCATGCCGCACTTGTCCACGATGATGCGGCGCAATTCGCGTTCGTTCTTGCGCACATCGTCCACTTGGCCGCGCACGGACTCGCACAGCTTTTCAATGGTTTTGGCTGTGAAGCGAATGCCCATCAACTCGGCGGTCAAAGCGGCTTGCGCTTTCATATAAGCCGGTGTGCCATAGCCTTCTTTGTCGTAGAGCTTGCGCAGCTTGTCGAACAAGGCGGCCATGCGATCAAAACGCTCCAATGCGGCGTTTTTCAATTCTTCGAGTTTCTTGGTCAGCGCTTTAGAGCCGCCTTTGCCGTCGTCATCGTCTTCTTCGTCGAATTCGTCGAAGTCTTCTTCGGCCACATAGTCATCGGCTTCGTTGAGGTTGTTGAAACCATCCACGATGGTGGAGATGACCACTTTGTTTTCGCGAATTTCTTCGGCCATGGCCAGCACAGCAGCGATGGTGGCAGGCGAGCCAGAGATGGCTGCCATCATGTCCATCAAGCCACCTTCGATGCGCTTGGCGATTTCAATTTCGCCCTCGCGGGTCAGCAACTCAACCGTGCCCATTTCGCGCATGTACATGCGCACGGGGTCAGTGGTGCGGCCAAATTCGCTGTCTACGGTAGAGAGGGCCGCTTCGGCTTCTTCTTCGGCTTCTTCTTCGGTCGCCGCAGTTGGCGCGTTGTTGTTGAGCAGCAGGGTTTCTGCGTCGGGTGTGTGTTCGTACACGGCCACACCCATGTCGTTCAACATGCTGATCACCACTTCGAGTGTTTCAGCATCCACCAACTTATCGGGCAAGTGGTCAGAGATTTCGCCGTGCGTCAGGTAGCCACGTGTCTTACCGAGTTTGATCAGGGTCTTCAAACGTTGACGACGCTTTTGCATGTCTTCTTCAGACAGCACGGTTTCGTCTAACCCGAATTCTTTCATCAAGGCACGTTCTTTGGCCTTGCTGATTTTCATGCGCAGTGGCTTGGCCTTTTCTGCACCGGGTTCGATGACAGGTTCGCCTTCGAGGTCGGCTTCGATGTCACCGAGGTCTTCGTCATCGGCGCTGGCTTTTTTGCCTTTGGCTTTGGTGGCCTTTTTTGCAGGCGCTTTTTTAGCGGTCGCTTTTGGGGCGTGCGCTTCTATAGCGGATGCTTTTTTCTTTGTGTCTTCAGCCTTGGCTTTGGTGGCTGTTTTGGCTGCGGTTTTTGTGGCTGGCTTTTCAGCTGCTTTTGTTTTGGGTGCGGGCACTGACTTGGCTTTCGTTGCTGGCTTAGCGGCTGGTTTTGCAGCTGCTTTTGCTGCCGGTTTGGCAGCGGTTTTTGCAACGGGTTTTGCGACTGACTTTGTAACTGCTTTGGCTGGGGCTTTCACAGCTGGCTTGGCTGCAGCTTTTGGAGCAGCAACGGCTGGCTTTTTGGCCACAGGTTTGGCAGGCTTCTTGGACTTACGGTCAACAGGCATGAAAACTCCTAGACTTCAAAGAAACGAATACTCAGCGCCACAAAACCCGGCGCGGGAAAAAGAAAAAGGGGGGTGAAGTGTGAACCTCTAGAAGCAAGCGGATTGGGCGAACATTTGGTGTGCAGTCCTTGCGGTGAAGTGGCGAGTCGTGCGCTTGTGTCACGGTTGGCCGGGCCCGGAGGTGCTGCTGTCGCACTTGCTGAGTGTGGATTATACCCAAAATGGTGGCCTTAGTTGAGCCACAGGCGCATCAATCGTGGCTTTCAGCAATCTTTTGGGGTAATTGGCCGAGTTGCTTGCGCCGCTCAAACAGGGCTTTGTAGCGCTGCATGGCGGTGGGGTCGGCTGCGGCTTCGGCGATGGCCTCTTTCATTTGTGCATCGAGGCTTTCAAACAAAATTTTGTTCAAAATGCCGCGAAGCTCTAGAGCTGCCTCTTTGCGTTGTTGTGCGGGCGTGAGGTTTTCGGGCATGGGCTTGCCCTCGTCATCCAGCAGTGGTGTAAAGGCGGTTGCCATCACGCGCAAGGCGAGATCTTCAGACTCATGCTCACGCAGACCTTCACGCAGAGCGCCCCAAGCTTGGTTGCCATGCTCATGGTGTTGCTGGTCGAGCCACACAAACAGCGGCCCGTGGGGCGGAGCGAGTTCGCACAACAAGTTGTGGTCTTCGGTAGAGAGGTCCTCCCACAAATCCATGTGCGAGAGCAGCACGCGTGCCGCGTGGTCGGCTCGTCCTTGCGGAATCTGGCGTGTGCCGCGTTTGTAGGTTTTAGGCGCGAAGGGTTCGCGTGGTTTGAATTTGGATGATTTTTTAAATTCACCAGTGCGTGCTGGTGCAGCTGCGGGGGCTGGCATCCACAGGTCTTGTAGTTCGTGGTTGCCAAGGTCGGCCAGCTCGGCGATTTCGCTGAGCAACTGGCGCTTCAAAGCGCCATCGGGCAGGGCCGTCCACAAAGGCTTGGCGTTGCTGGCCATATGGGCACGGCCTTCGGCGGTGTGCAGGTCGCAGCCTTCGCGTGCCACTTCAATGAGGAAGCGGCTGAGCGGCATGGCCTCGGTCACGCAGTGGGCAAAGGCTTCTTTGCCAAACTCACGGATGTAGCTGTCGGGGTCGTGCTCAGCGGGCAAGAACAAAAACTTCACGCTTCGCACATCGGTGGCGTAGGGCAGGGCGCCTTCGAGCGCCTTGCGTGCCGCACGGCGGCCAGCGCCATCGCCATCAAAGCTGAACACCACGTTCTCGGTGAAGCGAAACAGTTTTTGCACATGGTCGGTGGTACAGGCCGTGCCCAGTGTGGCCACCGCGTTGGGAAAGCCCAATTGCGCCAAGGCGACCACGTCCATATAGCCTTCGGTCACCAGCACATAGCCCATGTCGCGCAGCGCGTTGCGGGCTTCAAACAAACCGTATAACTCGCGGCCCTTGCTGAACACTGGGGTCTCGGGAGAGTTGAGGTACTTGGGCGTGCCTTCGCCCAATACGCGGCCACCAAAGCCAATGCACTCGCCCTTGACGTTGCGGATGGGGAACATCACGCGGTCACGGAAGCGGTCGTAGCGTTTTTCGTCTTCGCCATCTTCTTGGTTGACGATGACCAAGCCACTCTCGGCGAGCAACGGGTCTTGGTAGTCGGGGAACACGCTGGCCAAACTGCGCCAACCTTCGGGGGCATAGCCCAAGCCAAAGTGCTTGGCAATCTCGCCACTCAGACCGCGACCCTTGAAGTACTCAATCGCTTTGGGTGAGTTGCGCAATTGCTTGCGATAAGCCTCGCCCGCCTTTTCCAACACATCGGTCAGCGTGGCTTGCTTTTGGCGTTGCTCGGCAGCGCGGGCGCGGTCTTGGGGTGAGATGTCTTCTTCCGGCACTTGCATGCCGACGTTTTGCGCCAAGTCCTTCACCGCTTCGATGAAGGTCATGCCAGCATGTTCCATCAAAAAGCCAATGGCATTGCCGTTTTTGCCGCAGCCAAAGCAATGGAAAAACTGCTTGGCAGGGCTGACCGAAAACGAAGGCGACTTCTCGCCATGAAACGGGCACAGCCCCATGAAATTGGCCCCACCTTTTTTGAGCTGCACATAGCGGCCCACCACGTCGACCACGTCGACGCGGGCTAAAAGCTCTTGAATGAAAGACTGGGGGATGGCCATATGCAAAAAGGGTGAAGCCTGATTTTAGGCTTCACCCTTTTGCAGAGAGGAAGAACGTTTTGGCTTACTTCGGCGCCAAGCGAATCGCGCCATCCAAGCGAATCACTTCGCCGTTGAGCAAGTCGTTTTCAAAGATGTGCAGGGCCAACTTGGCGTAGTCCTGTGGGGTGCCCAAGCGGGAGGGGAAGGGCACGCCAGCGGCCAGCGCGTCTTGCACCTCTTGGGGCATGCCAAACAACATGGGCGTGCCCATGATGCCGGGGGCAATGGTCATGTTGCGAATGCCTGTGCGGGCCAAGTCGCGGGCGATGGGCAAGGTCATGCCGACAATGCCGCCCTTGGAGGCGCTGTACGCGGCTTGGCCAATTTGACCGTCGTAGGCCGCTACCGAGGCCGTGGAGATCAACACACCGCGCTCGCCTGTGGCCTCGGGCTCGTTCTCGCTCATGGCTTCGGCGGCCAAGCGGATCATGTTGAAGCTGCCAATGAGGTTAATGCTGATGGTCTTGCTGAAGCTGGCCAACGCATGTGCGCCGTTTTTGCCCACGGTTTTTTCTGCAGGGGCCACGCCCGCGCAGTTGACCAAGCCCATGAGCTTGCCCATCGACTTGGCTTTGGCCACCACGGCTTGGCCGTCGGCTTCTTGGGTCACATCGCATTTCACAAAGGCACCGCCAATGTCTTTGGCCACGGCTTCGCCTTTGTCGGCTTGCATGTCTGCAATTACCACCTTGCCGCCCTTGGCTGCAATGGCGCGTGCCGTGCCTTCGCCCAAGCCGGATGCGGCGCCTGTGACGATGAAAACCTTGCCTTGAATGTCCATGAGGATCTCCGTTTTTAATTGACGTTTACGTAAACGTCAATTATGGAGGAGGCGAATGCATTTGAGCCAGCAAACGATCTAGGACAATCCCTAGTGATTTGTTTTTTGAAAGCGTTGGCATGAAGTTGGGTGTGCGCGGTTGGTTGTGGGTGTTGAGCTTGGCCGTCTTGGCTGGGTGTAGTTCGCGTGGGCCGTTGGCGCCAGTAGAGGGTGAAAAGCCTGACACGCCAGTGATCAAACGTGTACCCAAATTTGGCCTGGCCTTGGGTGGCGGTGCTGCGCGCGGCTTTGCGCACGTGGGCGTGATTCAAGTGCTGGAAGAAGCGGGCATCAAGCCTGACTTGGTCGTGGGCACCTCGGCAGGCAGCGTGGTGGCTGCGTTTTATGCCAGCGGCAAAGACGGCGCACAGTTGCAAAAAGCAGCCGAAACGATGGAAGAGGCCACCATCACTGATTGGACTGTGCCCTTGTTGGGCCGAGGCATGATGCGCGGCGATGGCTTGGCCCGTTACGTCAACAAACAAACGGGCAACCGCCACATTGAAGATTTCAAAATACCGCTGGGCATTGTGGCCACAGACCTCAAAACGGGCGAGGGCATTTTGTTCCAACGCGGTGATGTGGGTACAGCCGTTCGCGCTTCAAGCTCAGTGCCTTCGGTGTTTGAGCCGGTGCGTATTGGCAATCGCGAGTTTGTGGATGGGGGCTTGGTGTCGCCCGTGCCCGTGCGTTATGCCCGTCAGATGGGGGCGGAGTACGTCTTAGCCATTGACATTTCAAGCCCGCCCGAATCAGGCAAAACGGGGGATATGTTTGACATCTTGATGCAGACCTTCACCATCATGGGCAAGAGCATCAACAGACTCGAATTGCGCGATGCCGACCTTGTGGTGCGACCCGCATTGAATGATGTCGGTAGTGCCGACTTCAAAGCCCGTCGTCGCTCGATTGAAGCTGGCCGTGCGGCGATGCTGCAAGCCTTGCCCAAGCTCAAAGCCGCCTTAGCGGTGCAATAACGAGAGACCAAAAAAAGGGGCCCACTTTGCAGTGGGCCCTTGAAGGGATTCTGCACCCTGAGGTGACGAAGAATCCGAGGAGACAATCGTTACAAATTAGCGCTTTTTAGCGGCGCTCTTGGTGGCTTTCACAGCTGTTTCAGCCACAGTTTTCATTTGTGATTCGGCCAAGTCAGAAGCTTGCTTGACGGCCTTTTGGACAGATTCCACAGCGGTGTTGCTGGCAGTGACGGCTTGCTTGAAGAAAGCAACAGCTTGCTCTGAGCCAGCAGGTGCGTTTTTCAAAGCTGCTTCGATGTATGCCTGAACAGCTTGTTGGCCTTCAGCAGCCTTGCCTTCGAAGCCTTTGGTGAATTCGGCACCAGCGCCTGTGGCGATGTCATACACGTGGCGGTTGTAGGCAGCAGCTTTTTCAGCCAAAGGTTGGAAGTAGTTGGTTTGCAAAGCAACCAATTCTTGTGCGTCTTTGGCACCCAACACGGCTTGTGCGTGAGCAGCAGACTCGGCCAAAGCAGAGCGGCCAGCGGCGAGGTTGAGTTCGACCAATTTTTCAACGCCATTGAAGGCCTTGTTCGACAAGCTGAACAAGTTGTCCAAGTTGGCTTTGTTGGTGGCGGTGATTTGTTCGACGTTGATCATGTGAATACTCCAAAAGGTTAAGTGAGCTTGCTAAAAATGTTGCGGTGCAGCATTGGGATGAAGTTTAGGGTTATCCCGAAGCATTGCAAGAGGGTTTGGGGCTGTCTTGGCTTGATTAGAGGCAAGGTTCTAAACCCTAGGGTTTTTGCAAATTCGTCACAATGCAGCCTTGTTTCATGCGGTTTTCAAGGGTTATGCGCGCTTTTTATTCGGACCAATTTGTGTTGCCCTTGCCGCAAGGCCATCGTTTCCCGATGGCCAAGTACCGTTTGCTGCGGGATCGGCTGACAGTTGAGTTGCCTGAGGTGAGCTTAGAGGTGGCGCCCCCCGCGAGCGATGGCGAGCTGGCTTTGGTGCATGCGCCGAGTTATATCCAAGCGGTGGCTCAAGGCACTCTGAATGAGGCTCAGCAAAAAGAAATTGGTTTTCCGTGGACGCCTGCGATGGTCGAGCGTTCACGCCGCTCTGCGGGGGCTACTGTGATGGCCGCACGCACGGCCTTGTTTGGCGCTCAGGGTGTAGCGGCCAACCTCGCCGGCGGTACGCACCACGCGTATGCAGACAAAGGCAGCGGCTTTTGCGTGTTCAACGACGCCGCCGTGGCCACGCGACTCATGCAAGCCGAGTGGGGGCGCACCCACAAGCAGCCTCTGCAGGTCGCCATCATTGATTTGGATGTGCACCAAGGCAACGGCACAGCGCGTATCTTTGAGCGGGACGAACACGTATTCACCCTGTCCTTGCACGGGGCGCGCAACTTTCCGTTTGAGAAGGAAACCAGCGATTTAGACATCGAATTGCCCGATGGTTGTGACGATACGGCGTATTTAGAGGCGTTAGAGCAGGCTCTGGCAGAGCTAGAAGCTCGCTTCACACCGGGGTTGGTCATTTACTTGGCTGGCGCAGACCCGCATGAGGGTGATCGTTTGGGGCGTCTGAGCCTGAGCTTTGATGGCCTAGAGGCCCGCGACCGCCGTGTGTTTGACTGGGCATGGTCTAAACGCATTCCCTTGGCTTTTTCGATGGCGGGCGGCTATGGGCGTGAAATGGCTGACACAGTTCAGGCGCAAGTCAACACTTACCGTGTCGCCTATGCGTACTGGCGACGCTGGCAAAATCTGTCTCAATGAGTTCTGCTTCCAATACCCGCCCACAACCTGAATCACGCAGCGCCTTCAAGGTGTTTCGTCGCATCGACACACGTTGGATGGACAACGATGTGTATGGCCACGTCAACAACGTCGTGTACTACAGCTGGTTTGACACTGCTGTCAACGCGCACCTGATTGAGCAGGGCGCACTAGACATTCACCACGGCGAGACCATTGGTTTGGTGATTGAAACCCAGTGCAATTACTTTGCACCCTTGGCATTTCCGCAAACCATTGAAGCTGGCATTCGTGTGGCGAAGATGGGAAGTTCAAGCGTGCGCTACGAAATAGGTTTGTTTGCGCAAGACGAAGACCTGTGCGCCGCACGTGGCCACTTTGTGCACGTGTACGTTGACAAAGAAAACCGTCGGCCTGTGAAGGCCTTGCCTTTGAAATTAAAAACAGTCTTGGAGACACTTGTATGACCAATCCCGCCAACATCGCCGCTGTGGACCACGCCATCACCTCACGCATGTCTGCCCGTGCATTCACGCAGCAAGAGGTGTCGCGCGAACTCATCACCGAAATTTTGCAAGTGGCCAGCCGTGCACCGTCGGGCACCAACACACAGCCTTGGAAGGTGTATGTGTTGCAAGGCGCGACGCGTGATGCCTTGGTCGACAAAGTGTGCGCCGCTCACGAAGCCATTCGCGCCAACCCCGAAGTGGCCAAGCAGTACACCGAGCAATACGACTACTACCCCGCGCAATGGGTCAGCCCCTACATCGACCGCCGCCGCGAAAACGGCTGGAGCCTTTATGGTTTGCTAGGCATCGGCAAAGGCGACAAAGACCGCATGCATGAGCAGCAACAACGCAACTTCAAATTCTTCGATGCCCCTGTGGGCTTGATGTTCACCATCGACCCCATCATGGGCCGTGGCTCTTTGTTTGACTACGGCATGTTTGTGCAAAACATCATGTTGGCTGCACGTGCGCGTGGTTTGCACACTTGCCCACAAGCAGCGTGGAATGGTTTTCACAGCATCATCCTGCCGCACATCGGAGCAGGAGAGGGCGAGATGATGGTGTGCGGCATGTCTTTGGGCTACGCCGACGAGACAGACAAAGTCAACACATTGGTCACGCCGCGCGTGCCTGTGAATGAGTTCACCCATTGGGTCGCCTGAGTTTTTTTAGTTAGTTTGCGATGATCATCACCAGCCTGCTCGACACCGATCTTTATAAATTCACCATGATGCAGGCTGTTCTGCATCAATTCCCCAGTGCGCAGGTGTCGTACAAGTTCAAGTGCCGCAACCCTGGTGTGGCACTAGCACCCTACGTGCAAGAAATTCGTGACGAAATTCGCTCGCTGTGCAGCTTACAGTTTCAAGATGCCGAGCTGGCTTGGTTGCGCAGCCTGCGTTTCATCAAGAGCGACTTTGTGGATTTTTTGGGACTGTTTCGGCTGAATGAAAAATACATTCAAGTCAATGCGTTGCCCAATGGTGAAATTGACATCAGCATTCAAGGCCCATGGCTGCACACCATTTTGTTTGAGATTCCGGTGTTGGCCATCGTCAACGAGGTGTACTTTCGCAACACGCACAAAGTGCCTGACTTTTTGGAAGGTCGCCGTCGCTTAGACCAGAAAATCGAAGCCTTGCACGCTGAGCGTTTGAGCGATTTGAAGATTGCCGATTACGGCACGCGCCGTCGCTTCTCCAAAGCATGGCACGAAGAACTGTTGCGTGTGTTGATTTCCAAACTCGGCACTGGCACCAAAGGCCAACTGGCAGGCACCAGTAACGCCTTGTTTGCCATGAAGCTTGGCCTCACCCCGCTGGGCACCATGGCACATGAATACTTGCAAGCTTGCCAAGCCTTGGGGCCGCGCTTGCGTGACAGCCAAGTGTTTGGATTTGAGACATGGGCACGTGAATACCGGGGTGACTTAGGCATTGCCTTGAGCGATGTGTATGGCATCGAGCCCTTCTTGCGCGACTTTGACATGTACTTTTGCAAGCTCTTCGATGGCGCGCGCCACGACAGCGGGGACCCCTTCACATGGGGTGAACGCATGATTGCACACTACCGCAACAACCGTGTCGATCCGCTCACCAAGACACTGATTTTTTCAGATGGCTTGACGGTTGAAAAAACGATTGCGCTGTACCAACAGTTCCGTGGTCGTTGCCAACTGGCATTTGGTATTGGCACCAACTTGACTAATGACTTGGGCTATGAGCCATTGCAAATCGTCATCAAGATGACGCAGTGCAATGGGCAACCCGTGGCCAAGTTGTCGGACACCCCAGGTAAGGGCATGTGTGATGACGAAAACTACTTGGCCTACCTGCGCCAAGTGTTTGATATTACGCAACCCGCGTAAAAGGAGCGTTTGATGCTGACGGCACTGGTCATTGTTTTCGTGCTGGCGTATGCCGCCATCGCTTTTGAACACCCTATCAAAATCAACAAATCAGCTTCGGCTCTGGTCGGTGCAGGTTTGTTATGGAGCATTTATGCCGTGAGTACGGGCGATGCCCAGTTGGTCGGTGAGCATTTGAATGAGTCTCTTATTAGCACGGCACAAATTGTGTTTTTCCTAATGGGGGCCATGGCCATTGTGGAAGTGGTGGATGCACACAACGGGTTTGAAGTCATCACCTCGCGCATCAAAACTACGCAGCTGTCGAGCTTGATGTGGTTGGTTGGATTTGTGACATTTTTTCTCAGCGCCATCTTGGACAACTTGACGACCACCATCGTCATGGTGTCGCTGATGAAGAAACTGCTCGACAAACGCGACGATCGCTTGTTCTTTGCCGGCATCATCGTGATTGCAGCTAATGCAGGTGGGGCCTGGTCGCCCATTGGTGACGTGACCACCACCATGCTTTGGATTGGTGGGCAAATCACAGCCGTAGAAATCATCAAAGGCTTGTTTTTGCCATCGCTCGTGAATTTGTTGGTGCCCCTCTTGGTCACGAGTTGGCTTCTCAAAGGGAAATCTGTGGTTCCTCCTCTTGCCACTGAATTGGAGCAAGCGGCCCGAGAGACAACCCCTTTCGAACGTAATCTGATGTTCTTTTTGGGATTGGGCATTTTGATCGCTGTGCCTGCCTTCAAAACGTGGACACATCTGCCGCCATTCATGGGCGTGCTCTTTGGTTTAGGTATTTTGTGGTTGGTGGGAGATTTGGTGCATCGCACCAAAGACGATGAAGACAAAGCACATCTGTCCCTCACGCATGCGCTGACGCGCATTGACATGCCATCGATTGTTTTCTTTGTAGGTATTCTGTTGTCTGTGGCCACGTTGGAGCACACGCACATCCTGTCTGATTTGGCTGCTTGGCTCGATCAAGCGGTGGGCCGCCAAGATGTGATTGTGATGATCATTGGTGTCGTCAGCGCCATTGTGGACAACGTGCCATTGGTCGCTGCTTCGATGGGCATGTACAGCTTGACGCAATATCCCGCGGATAGTTTTTTGTGGGAATTTCTGGCTTATTGCGCAGGCACCGGTGGTTCAATTCTCATCATCGGATCAGCCGCTGGTGTTGCAGCCATGGGCTTGGAACGAATAGATTTCATTTGGTATGTCAAGAAAATCAGTGGCTTAGCGCTGATTGGGTATTTTTCTGGTGCTCTTGTTTACATCGCAGAGTTTGCACTCACGCATTAACTGAAGGTTGTCTATGAAACACAAAATCATTGTTGCGCGTCCTATTTTTGAAGAAACTTTGGCGCGTTTGCGCGAGCACTTTGATGTGACCGATAACCAAGCTGATGTGGCTTGGACCAAAGCCACCTGGACACAAGCGTTGTCGCAGCATGCGGGCGCACTCACCACAGGCTCTGACCCCGTGGATGCTGAAGTGCTCAAAGCTTGCCCCAACCTCAAGGCGGTCGCCAACATGGCGGTGGGATACAACAACTTTGATGTGCCAGCCATGACGGCTCAAGGTGTGCAAGCCAGCAACACGCCCGACGTGTTGACCGAAACGACGGCCGACTTCGGCTTTGCATTGTTGATGGCCACTGCGCGTCGCATGGCGGAGAGCGAACACTACCTGCGTCGTGGCGAATGGACGCAATGGCGCTACGATATGTTTGCTGGCGCAGAGGTGCATGGCAGCACCATTGGCATCATTGGCATGGGACGCATTGGCCAAGGCATTGCGCGACGCGCTGCATATGGCTTTGGCATGAAGGTCATTTATCACAACCGTTCACGCTTGAGTGCTGAGGCAGAAGCCGAATGCAAAGCCACGTATGTGAGCAAAGAAGAATTGCTCAAAACTGCAGACCATGTAATGCTGGTCGTGCCCTACAGCGCAGCCTCTCATCACACGATTGGTGCTGCAGAGCTGGCGCAAATGAAACCAACAGCCACACTGATTAACATCGCACGCGGCGGCATTGTGGATGACGCGGCTTTGGCTGTAGCCTTGCGTGACAAGCGCATAGCAGCCGCGGGCTTGGATGTGTTTGAGGGCGAACCCAAAGTGCATCCTGATTTGTTGACTGTGCCCAACGTCGTGCTCACGCCGCACATTGCCAGTGCCTCTATGCCAACGCGCATGGCGATGGCCAATTTGGCAGCCGACAACCTCATCAGCTATTTCACGCAAGGCAAATCTCTGACGCCCTTGAACACGGTGGCCGCATGATGGAAATTTGGATTGCGGTTGGCGTTGGTGCGTTCAATGCTTTGCTTTTGTTGCTTTTGTTGCTTTTGTTGCGCAGACCCAGTGGCAACAACGAAGCAGCCGTCCAAGGCTTGCAGCAGAGCCTGCAAAGCATGCACGAAAAGCTAGAGCGCATCGAGCGCGAGCTGCGCACCGAAATTACTGAGTCATCTCGCGGTGGCCGCCAAGAGCTGACGCAAAACTTGGCGCTGTTTCAGCAAAGCCAAGTGCAGCAACTCACGCTGATGCAAAAAAGCATTGGTGACACGCTCAACCAACAGTTGCAACAGCTTCAAAAAAGCAATGCCGACAAACTGGACGAAATGCGTCGCACCGTTGACGAGAAACTGCAAACGACGTTGGAAAAGCGCCTGTCCGAAAGTTTCAAACAAGTGGCAGAGCGTTTGGAGCAAGTGCACAATGGCTTAGGCCAAATGCAAAAACTGGCCGATGGTGTGGGCAGCTTGCAGCGCGTGTTGACCAATGTGAAAACACGCGGCATGTTTGGCGAGGTGCAACTCGAAGCCTTGCTCGAACAAGTGTTGACGATGGAGCAATACGCCAAGCAAGTGGAAACCAAACCGCGCAGCAACCAACGCGTGGACTTTGCCATTCGCTTTCCAGGCCGAGGCGGTGCAGATGGCGAGCCTGTGTGGCTACCGATTGATGCCAAGTTCCCCCGTGAAGACTACGAGCGCTTGCTCGATGCCCAAGACCGCGCCGATGCTGTGGCTGCAGAAGTGGCGGCTAAAGCACTGGAAACACGCATCCGCACCGAAGCCAAAAGTATTGCTGAGAGCTATCTAGCGCCACCGCACACGACAGACTTTGCGATTTTGTTTTTGCCCACCGAAGGTTTGTATGCCGAGGTGTTGCGCCGCCCTGGTTTGATGGACAGCTTGCAGCGCGACTACCGTGTGACGCTGGCTGGCCCCACCACTTTGTTGGCCATGCTCAACAGCTTGCACATGGGCTTTCGCACGCTCGCGCTGGAGCAACAAGCCTCAGAGGTGTGGAAGGTGTTGGGGGCAGTCAAGACCGAGTTTGAGCGCTACGGCGACTGGGTGGAGAAGGTGCGCGAGCAAGTGCAAAAAGCAGCGGACACCTTGGATCGTGCCGACACACGCAGCCGTCAAATGCGCCGCGCATTGAAGAACGTCGAAGCCTTGCCTGAAGGCGAAGCACAAGCGCTACTCCCCAAGTTTGATGACGCTTTAGATGACACGGATGCCAAAGTTTGAAACGTGAACTCGCCAAGCTGATTGCAGGCCAAGTGTGTTTGCACGCCTGCATGGCCGGCATGCGCATGGCAGCCCCTTTGATGGCTTTGCGCAACGGCCAAAGCGAAGCCGCGGTGGGTGTGCTGCTGGCCATGTTTGCTTTGACCCAAGTGTTCTTGGCTTTGCCCGCTGGGCGTTACGCCGACTTGCATGGTTTGAAACGCCCCGTCATGTGGAGCGTACTGATGGGCGCGATGGGCGCAGGGGTCGCTGCCTTGTGGCCCATCTTCCCCGTGTTGTGTTTCAGTGGATTGATGACGGGCGGTGCGACAGGCATTGCCATCATCGCCTTGCAGCGCCACGTGGGACGCGCTGCGCAAGGCTTGGCGCAAATGAAGCAAGCGTTCAGTTGGTTGTCAATCGCGCCTGCGTTTTCTAATTTCATAGGCCCCTTGATGGCGGGCTTGTTGATTGACCATGCCGGTTTTCAGTGGGCATTTGCGGCCATGGCTTTGTTGCCTGTGATCGCGTGGCTGTGGATTCGCCAAGCCCATGAGTTACCCAAAGTGGTCAAGCCCGAAGGTCACGAAAACAACAGCGCATGGGACTTGTTGAATGAACCCATGTTTCGCCGCTTGTTGATGGTGAATTGGTTTTTATCCGCTTGTTGGGACGTGCACACCTTTGTGGTGCCCATCTTGGGCCACGAGCGTGGCCTCAGTGCTTCGGCCATTGGTTCTATCTTGGGCTCATTTGCGTTGGCGGCCGCTTTCATTCGCATGATGATGCCCTTCATCGCCGCGCGATTGCTAGAGTGGCAAGTCATCACGGGTGCCATGCTCATTACCTCATTTATGTTGGCCGTGTACCCGTTCACCGAGACAGCGTGGTTGATGGGTGTGTGTTCGGTGTTGGTGGGCTTGTCGCTCGGGGGCGTTCAGCCGATGGTGATGAGCACCTTGCATCAAATCACGCCTGAGCATCGGCACGGTGAGGCGCTGGGCTTGCGCTTGATGGGTATTAATGCATCGAGCGTGCTGATGCCCATGGTGTTTGGTGCGGCAGGCACCGTCATTGGCATCAGCGGGGTATTCTGGTGTGTGTCGGCGGTGGTGGGTTTGGGCTCACGCAGCGCTTATCAGCTCAGAGTTCATAAAAAGAGCGAATAAAGTTCCATGCGTCGTCTACGCTGTCGACGTATTTGAACAAGTCCAAGTCTTCTTCAGACACCACGCCTTCTTCCACCAGCACATCGAGGTGCAGCAAGCGCTTCCAGTAGCTGCTGCCAAACAGTACGATGGGCACGGGCTTGGATTTTTTGCATTGCACCAAAGTCAGTGTTTCAAACAATTCATCCAAGGTGCCAAAGCCACCGGGGAAGGCCACCAAAGCTTTGGCGCGCATCATGAAGTGCATCTTGCGCAACGCAAAGTAGTGAAATTTGAAGCTCAGATCGGGCGTGATGTAGGGGTTGGGTGTTTGCTCATGGGGCAGGGCAATGTTGAGCCCCACGCTGATGCCGCCTGCTTCTTGCGCACCTCGATTGGCCGCTTCCATGATGCCGGGGCCTCCGCCTGTGCAGATGAACAGCTTGTTGTGTTCAGGTTGCAAGGTGCTGAACTTGGTGATGGTATGGCCCAATGCGCGCGCTTGCTCGTAAAAGCGTGCGTTACGCACCAAGGTTTCGGCTTTCGCAATTTGCTGCTCATCGCCTGTAGCGCGTGCACGAATGAGCTCTTGGTGAGCCACCTCTTCGCTGCGAAAACGTGCACTGCCAAACACCACCACCGTGTGTTCGATGCCATGCTCTTTTTGCGCCAAATCAGGCTTGAGCATTTCGAGTTGAATGCGCAAGCCGCGCGTTTCGCGGCGTAGCAAAAACTCAGGGTCTGCAAACGCCAAGCGATTGGATTCGGGGGTGATTGAGTCGCCGTTGTCGTAGTGTGCTTTGAGGGTTTCCCAAGCTTCGGCAAGGCGTCGGTCGTGAGGGTCTAGCATTCCATCCATGTCGCGATGTTACTGGCAGAAATGCAGTTTGCTCAGACATGAAAAAAGGCTCCCGAAGGAGCCTTGATTTTGTAAAACCCGTGAAGGCTTAACAGGGAAGGTTTAGACGCGTTTGCGGTATTCGCCAGTGCGTGTGTCGATTTCGATCTTGTCACCTTGGTCCACGAACAAGGGGACAGCGACTTCGAAACCTGTTGCGATTTTGGCGGGCTTCAACACTTTGCCTGAGGTGTCGCCTTTGACGGCTGGTTCAGTCCAAGTGATTTCGCGGGTGACGTTGGTGGGCAATTCGACAGAGATGGCTTTCTCGTCGTAGAACACCACTTCGAGTTCCATGCCGTCTTCAAGGTAGTTCAGAGCATCGCCCATGTTGCTGGCTTCGACTTCGTATTGGTTGAAGTCAGCGTCCATGCACACATACATGGGATCTGCAAAGTAAGAGTAGGTGCACTCTTTCTTGTCCAAGATGACTTGGTCCATTTTGTCGTCAGCTTTGAACACGACTTCGGTGCCGAAGTTAGCGATCAAGCTTTTCAATTTCATGCGAACGGTGGACGAGCCACGACCGCCACGTTGGTATTCGGTGCGCAGGACAACCATAGGGTCCTTGCCGTGCATGATGACGTTGCCAACGCGGATTTCTTGTGCGGTTTTCATAGGGGTTTTGACAGATAAATTTTAAAAGGGGTGTCTTTTAACAAAGATGCATATTCTAGCTTGCTCATGTGAGCGTAGCTTTTAATGCCGTCGTTACTATTTCCTCCGCCACAAGCCGACAGCACAGAAGTTAACAGTAGCGTTTTGATGCAGTTTAGTTTCGGTGATGTCAGGTGGTGTCGAACGTGATGCATAAGCTTGTTCTGTTTTTTGCGAAGTCTTAAAAGCAAGGCGCAAATTTCTCGGAAATTACTTCGCTAGACAAATATCCAAACGATGGAAAATATTTGCTCAAGCAGATTTGCATATGTTCTTCATCAGTGACGGGGACCAGTTGTCCTAAGACAATGGCGCTTTGGGCGCTGAGTTTTTGAAGCACATGAGGTTTTAGGCTCAGAGATTCGAGAAGGTGCCTTGACATAGTGTCTTGTCCAGGCATGAAGCAACCGACTAGCGGCATGTTCCCAATCCGAACATCAAAACCAGCGTAAACATCCACTAAATCGGAAAGAGTGACGCCAATGGTGTCTAAGGACGAGAGCTTGAATTCATCTTGTGGCGCCATGGCATTGGCGCTTGGGGGCTCAGGTAGGTTGCGCGAACAGTGCCAGATAGCTCGGGGTTGGCTGAGATTTTCTGCATGAGCCAAGTTCAGCAGCGACCACGTCACCATGAACATGGCGAATAGACGGGGTGAATTAGGTGCTTGAAATGACATACGCTATATTTTCGTATGCCATTTGGTGTATTTATTAACTTAAATAAATAACTTTGTTACCAAAAATTCAATTTTTGAAAGTCGTTTTAAAGGTATGAAGCAAAAGCTGCGTGGTTAAGTCGACTTGCCATTGCAAGCGTTGGCGCATTGCTTGAGTCGCTGTGAGCCATGTCTTAAGCACTTCAGAGTCAGGTGTCGTGAATGAGGTGCTGATCCCATTCCACGCAAGATGAAATTCGCGCAGACTTGTTGGTGCTTGCAATGAGTTTAGGAAAGCTTCTAACTTGACGTGATGTGCATTGTCGTCTTGAGGATAGATGTGCCACACGAACGGCTTGCCAGCCCACAGTGCGCGAACCAGTGAATCTTCGCCTCTCACCATATTCAAGTCGCAAGACCACAGCAGATGGTCAAAGTCGGTTTGGCTGAGATAAGGCAGCGGATGCAGAACCAATTGACCTTGTGCGGACGAAATGCCTTGCTGCCATGTGCTGGCGGTATTTGCCCAGCCTAAGTGGTCTAGCGCCGTCTTCACCGCTGCTTGTGGTCGACCACGGGCAACCAATATGTCAACCGGTAATGGTTGTTTTGCAAGTTGCTTCAACCATGTGCTGAGCACGGCAGGTTCGTAGCAGAACAAAGACATGCGCTGTGCATGCATACGCAGTGGCAAGTTCAGCTGATTTAGCCACTCATCAGGAATGAATGCTGCTTGGCGTTTCTGTAAATCAGGTTCACGCAACAAGCCACCAGTGGCAGGCGTGAAGCCTGGGTAGAAAAACCACTTGGTGCAGCCTTTGGCAGGACCACTCATCACGGGGGAGGGCAGTCCGTGGCAGCGTTCCACAAAATCTTCTGCACTCAGGTATTCGAGGTTGATCCACACGACGGGTGTGGGTTGCTGTGACGCAATCGTGCTCTGTACATGTTCAGGCAATTCGCAGCCAAAGGCTTCAATCACCACATCGGCACAATCGGTGTAGTCGCTTTTGGATGCTGGCCACGCGTGGACATTGACACCTGTGCAGCCCTGCGGAGCCATCCAAGCCAAGGCTGATGCATCGTCCACCCACAGGCGCACACGTTGGCCGCGCTGTGCGAGGTCGGCGCACAACCGCCAGCACACGCCCAAGTCGCCGTGGTTGTCGATGACGCGACAAAACACATCCCAGCGCAAAGCAGGTGTGGCGGTCGTTGATGGGGCGTGGCTGAAATTCACGCTTGAGATTGTCCACAATACGCGTATGTCTGAAGACACCACGCCCGAAAAAAATACATCACGCCACGCGCCCGAGCTACTGGCCCAAGTGGCCAGCTTACCTGCGCTGCCGGGCGTGTACCGCTACTTCGACGCGCAAGAGCAAGTGCTCTACGTGGGCAAGGCCATCAACCTGAAAAAGCGGGTGTCGAGCTATTTCCAAAAAGACCACGGCGGCACACGCATTGGCCACATGGTGGGCAAGATTGCACGCATGGAAACCACGGTGGTGCGCTCTGAGGCCGAGGCGCTGCTGCTTGAGAACAACCTCATCAAAACGCTCAAGCCCAAGTACAACATCTTGTTTCGCGACGACAAGAGCTACCCGTACTTGAAGGTCACGCACGCCAGCACCAGCGCAGCAGCGCAAAGCTCGGGCCATCCTTCGGCGGCGCAGGTCTCGCGCATCGTGTACTACCGTGGCGCGGTGGACAAACGCCACCATTACTTTGGCCCATACCCCAGCGTGTGGGCGGTGCGCGAAGCGATTCAGCTCTTGCAAAAAGTGTTTCGCTTGCGCACCTGCGAAGACACGGTGTTCAACAACCGCACGCGCCCGTGCTTGCTGTTTCAAATCAAGCGTTGCTCAGGCCCGTGCGTGGGCCAAATTTCAGCAGCCGACTACCAGCGCGATGTCGACAGCGCCATGCGTTTGCTCAAGGGCGAAACCCAAGAGGTGATGGCCGCGATTGAAGCGCGCATGATGGCGCACTCTGAAAAGCTAGAGTTTGAACAAGCCGCCGAGCTGCGCAACCAAATGAGCGCTCTGTCTAAAGTGCTGCACCAGCAAGCGGTAGACACCGTGGGCGACCAGGATGTGGACATCCTCGCCGTCAAAGTGCAAGGCGGCAAAGCGTGTGTGAACTTGGCCATGGTGCGCGGTGGCCGCCACTTGGGTGACAGACCGTATTTCCCCGTGCATGTGGACCAAGACGAACCTGCCGATGTGCTGGAGGCGTTCATCAGTCAGCACTACTTAGAAGTGCCCGTGCCGCCCACGCTCATCACCAGCCATGCGGTGGACAAGGCGCTGCTGCAAGCCTTGACCGAGCAAACAGGCGTCAAGATCACAGCGGTGCACCAACCGCGCGAGCAGCGTCGCATTTGGCTGGAGATGGCGCAGCAAAACGCCGACATTCAACTGGCCCGCTTGCTGGCCGAAGAAGGCTCGCAACAAGCCCGTACCCGCGCCTTGGCCGAGGCGCTGGACTTGGCCATGGAAGACCTGGAACAAATGCGTGTGGAGTGCTTTGACATTTCGCACACTGCGGGCGAGGCCACGCAGGCGTCGTGCGTGGTGTACCACCATCACAAAATGCAAAGCGCCGAATACCGCCGCTACAACATCGACGACATTACCGGCGGCGACGACTACGCCGCCATGCGCCAAGTGCTGGTGCGCCGCTACAACAAGCTGGCAGAGGCCGTGCGCGCAGGCGAGGGCAAGTTGCCCGACCTCGTGCTGATTGATGGCGGCAAAGGCCAAGTGAGCATGGCGCGTGAGGTGTTTGAATCGTTGGGCCTTGACCTCTCGCGCATCGTGGGTGTGGAAAAAGGCGAGGGCCGCAAAGTGGGCCTAGAAGAGTTGGTGTTCGCCGATGGGCGTGAGAAGGTCTACCTAGGCCGCGACTCGGCAGCACTCATGTTGGTGGCGCAAATACGCGACGAGGCGCACCGCTTTGCCATCACCGGCATGCGCGCCGCACGCGCCAAAGTGCGCGTGGGTGGCAGCAAGCTCGAAGACATTCCGGGCGTGGGGCCGAAGAAACGCGCCAAGCTGCTGCAACGCTTTGGCGGCGTGCGTGGTGTGGCCGATGCCAGCGTGGCCGACCTGTGCACGGTCGAAGGCATTTCAGAAGAGTTGGCGCAGACGATTTACAACGCGTTGCGCTAGGCGTGACTACGCGTGCCGTGCTGGCACGCGTTGGTGGTTCAGGGCTTCACCACTTCCAACAAACGGTCTAAGCCGCCGTCGTTGATGGCCACCATGGCTTGTTCACGCACCTTGGGCTTGGCGTGGTAGGCCACCGACAAACCGGCTTCGCCCATCATCAGCAAATCGTTCGCGCCGTCGCCCATGGCAATGGCTTGGCTTGGGCTGATGCCCATTTGCGTGCAGATGTGCAGCAGCATCTTGCGTTTTTCTGCGCCGTCGCAAATATCGCCCCAGTCTTGCGTCACCACATCGCCGGTGAGGTGGCCGTGGTCAACGGCCAGCACATTGCTGCGGGCGTAGTCAATGCCCAGCATCTCGCACACGCGGTCTGCAAAGAAGGTAAAGCCACCGCTGACCAACAACACTTTCATGCCATGGGCTTTGCAGGTGTCTACCAGCGTTTTGGCGCCGGGGTTTAAGCGCAGGCGCTGTTCAAACACCTCGTGCAGCGCAGACTCGGGCACACCTTTGAGCAGCGCCACGCGGCGGCGCAAGCTGTCTTTGAAGTCGGTGATTTCACCGCGCATCGCCGCCTCGGTGATGGCTGCCACCTCGGCCTTGCGGCCTGCGGCATCGGCAATCTCGTCAATGCACTCGATGTTGATGAGCGTCGAGTCCATGTCAAACGCGATCAGCTTGAACGCAGACAAAGACAGTGGCGGTGTGAAGCCTTGAACCACAAGGCTAGGGGCAAATTCGGTCGCAGAAGTCATGGTGGGATTATCGCGGCAGGTGTGTTTTAACTTTTCAAATACATCTGATCAGACCAAGTGGCCAACCACTGCGGCTTGAACGCCACAAAAATGGCGCAGACCATGCCGGTGATGAACGCATCACCCCAAGCCATGAGCCAAAACGCGATGACGGACAAGCCGCTGCCTACATTGGGTAATTCATGGCCTGTCCACTGTGCCAACAAGCTGGCGGCGAAGATGCACAGCACCGATCCCAAAAAGCCGCGCCCCAGCACATAGACAAACGGGTGGTGCGACACCCAGCGGCGCAACGCAGCGCCAAGCAGCAACACAAAGGTGGCGGGCAGCAAGCCTTGCCACACGATGAGCGCGGTAGCCGTGTCTACTGATGTGGCAGAGATGAAAACGGTGACGATGCCCACCCCAATGAGCGCCAACACCGCCAGCGGCCAACCGAGCATGAGGGTGACCAAGGGCGCACCCGACCAATGCAGTTGCAGCGGCATCTGGTGCAAGCTGGGCAACGCCCACAGCCACGGCAGCAGCACCAAGGTGGCCAGCAAGGGCGTGAGCAGTTCGGTGTCCACCAACATGCGCCAAGGCTTGAGCCATAGGGAGGCGCACAGGCAAGCCAAGATGACGGCGATTTCAAAGTCCATGCTTATGACTGCGCTTCAGCCGCCTTGGATGCAGGCGCGGTCGGTGTGCCGAGTGAACGCAATACATCGCGCACCATTTGTGCACGGGCTTGTGGCTCCGGCAGTTCGCGCTCGATGCGCAGGCGGTCGTTGCCCGCGAGTTTGATGTGTTTGTTTTTTTGTACCAGCTCGATGATCCGCATGGCGTCAAACGGTGGGTTGGGTTTGAAGCTGATGTGGGTCACGCCGGGCGCAGCATCTACTTTGGTCACGCCATAGTTGCGGGCTTGTACGCGCAGGCGGTGCACGTCGATGAGGGTTTGCGCTTGCGCGGGCAGTTTGCCAAAGCGGTCCACGATTTCTTCGTGCAGGTTGTCAAGCTGATCGCCCGTTTTGGCCGTGGCCAATTTTTTGTAGAACGACAAACGCAGGTGCACATCACCACAGTAGTCGTCGGGCAGCAGGGCGGGGGCGTGCAGGTTGATTTCGGTGGTGGCGCTCAAGGGGCTGAGCAAGTCTGGTTCTTCGCCGTTCTTCAACGCACGCACAGCCTCAGACAACATTTCGTTGTAGAGCTGAAAGCCTACTTCCAACATGTTGCCGCTTTGGTTTTCGCCCAGCACTTCACCCGCGCCACGAATCTCAAGGTCGTGCATGGCGAGGTAGAAACCTGATCCGAGTTCTTCCATTTGTTGAATGGCGTCCAAGCGTTGCGAGGCTTGCTTGGTCAGGCCCTGTGTGTCGGGCACCATGAGGTAGGCATAAGCTTGGTGATGGCTGCGGCCCACGCGGCCCCGTAACTGGTGCAGCTGCGCCAAACCAAACTTGTCGGCACGGCTCATGATGATGGTGTTGGCCGAGGGCACATCAATACCGGTTTCGATGATGGTGGAGCACAGCAACATGTTGTAACGCTGGGCCACAAAGTCGCGCATGACGCGCTCGAGTTCACGCTCAGGCATTTGGCCGTGGGCCACGGCAATGCGGGCTTCGGGCAGCAGCTCTTCGAGCTGCGCGCGGCGGTTTTCGATGGTGGCTACATCGTTGTGCAAGAAATAGCATTGGCCGCCACGTTTGAGTTCACGCAACACAGCTTCGCGAATGACACCGTTGCCTTCGTTGCGCACAAAGGTTTTGATGGCCAAGCGGCGTTGCGGTGCGGTGGCGATCACGCTCAAATCGCGCAGACCCTCGAGCGCCATGCCGAGTGTGCGCGGAATGGGCGTTGCAGTGAGGGTGAGCACGTCCACCTCGGCGCGCAGGGCTTTCATGGCCTCTTTGTGACGCACGCCAAAGCGGTGTTCTTCGTCAATGATCAAGAGGCCCAAGTTTTTGAACTTAACCGATTCGCTCAGCAACTTGTGCGTGCCCACCACGATGTCAACGGTGCCTTCTTCAATGCCTTTGACGGCGGCGTTGATTTCTTTGGTGGAGCGAAAGCGACTCATCTCGGCAATCTTCACTGGCCATTTGGCAAAGCGGTCGCTGAGGGTTTGAAAGTGTTGTTCGGCCAACAAAGTGGTGGGCGCCAAGAAGGCCACTTGTTTGCCGCCGGTGACGGCCACAAACGCAGCACGCAACGCCACCTCGGTTTTGCCAAAGCCCACATCGCCACACACCAAGCGGTCCATCGGGCGAGGACTGATCATGTCTTGCACCACGGCGTGGATGGCGGCGCGTTGGTCAGCAGTTTCTTCAAAACCAAAGTCGTTGGCGAAGGTTTCGTAGTCTTGCGGCGAGTACCGAAAGGCATAGCCTTCGCGTGCGGCGCGGCGAGCATAGATGTTGAGCAGCTCGGCGGCGGCGTCGCGCACTTGTTCGGCGGCTTTGCGTTTGGCTTTGTCCCATTGCGCGGAGCCGAGTTTGTGCAGCGGCGCTTCGTCGGCGCTCACGCCGGTGTAGCGGCCAATCAGGTGCAGCTGACTCACGGGCACATAGAGCACGGCGTTGTCGGCGTATTCGAGGTGCAAAAACTCTTGCAGGGCGGGGGAACCGTCTGAGTTTTTCTCGCCCAAGTCCATGTTGATGAGCCCACGGTAGCGGCCAATGCCGTGGGCGTTGTGCACCACGGGGTCGCCCAGATTCAGCTCGGACAAGTCTTTGATGAGCGCTTCGACATCGCTCACCTGCTCTTGTTTTTTGCGGCGGCGTGTGGTGGCACCAACAGCGAACAGCTCGGTCTCGGTGATCAGGTCAAGGCCCGCTTCGGTCCAGCTAAAACCGACTTGCAGCGCGGCGGTGGCGATGCCGATTTTTTCTGTGTTGCTTTCAAACTCGGTCAGCGAATCAAACGCAGGCGGGCTGACGTTGGACGAGCGCAAGAAGTCGAGCAAGCTCTCGCGGCGGCCATCGCTCTCGGCCAAGATGAGCAAGCGGTTGGCTGTTTTGCCTGCGTAAGCTTGCAACTTTTGCAGCGGGTCTGCCGCGCCGCGTACGACGGTGAGATCGGGCAGGGCCTGTGCAAACGCGTTGTCGACTACGTCAGTGACGTGCGGGCGCAGCGCAAATTGGGCGTAGCTGTTGGCCGAGGCGTAAAACTGCTCGGCACTTAAAAACAAATTGGCTGGTGGCAAGGCAGGGCGCTCGGGGTCACCTTGCACGAGACGGAAGCGGTCTTGCGTGTCTTGCCAAAAGCGTTGGAAAGCGGGCTCCAAATCGCCGTGTAACACCACCGTGGCCGATGTGCCAAGGTAGTCAAACACCGTGGCGGTTTCTTCAAAGAACAAAGGCAGGTAGTACTCAATGCCGGCGGTGGCCACGCCGTTGCCGATGTCTTTGTAGATGCGGCTCTTGGTCGGGTCGCCATCGAGCATTTCGCGCCAACGGTTGCGAAACAGCGCACGCGCCGCATCGTCCATTGGGAACTCGCGGCCTGGCAACAAGCGCACTTCGGGCACAGGGTAGAGGCTGCGTTGGCTGTCGGGGTCGAAGGTGCGGATGGAGTCGATTTCGTTGTCAAACAAATCGACGCGGTAGGGCACGAGTGAGCCCATGGGGAAGAGGTCAATCAGACCGCCGCGCACGGCATATTCGCCAGGGCTGACCACTTGTGTGACGTGCGTGTAGCCCGCAAGCGTGAGTTGCGATTTGAGCTTGGCTTCGTCGAGTGGCTGCTTGACTTTGAAGTGAAAGGTATAGCCCGCCAAAAACGCAGGCGGAGCCAAACGGTACAGCGCCGTGGTGGCGGGAATGAGCACCACATCGGCCTCGCCCTGCGAGATACGCCACAGTGTGGCCAAGCGTTCGCTGATGAGGTCTTGGTGGGGCGAGAAGCTGTCGTAGGGCAGCGTTTCCCAATCGGGGAAAAGTACACAGCGCAAGTCGGGGGCAAAGAACGCCATTTCGTCTTGCAGGCGCTGGGCATCCATCGCATCGGCGGTGATGATGGCGACGCGTCGTTGGTTGGCTTTTTCGCGTGTTCCGAGCTGTGCGAGCAGCAATGCGTCCGCAGAGCCGACAGGGCGGGGCATGGCAAATCGTTTGCCGGGACTCAAAGAGGGCAGATGCATTAGCATGATTTTAGAATGGGGGACGAGCTTTCTATTTGCCAAAGCTCAAACCTATTCAATGCCCCTACACACTCACAGCCCTCTTCGTTTTTTTGCCGTCATTCCTTGTGCAGGCTTTGGCAGCCGTGCGGGCACGGCCACACCCAAGCAATACCAACCCATTGCAGGCCTGCCCATGGTGGTGCACACGCTCAAAGCCTTTGCAGGTGTGCAGTGTCTGGCCAAAGGTGTGCTGGTGTTGGCCCCAGATGATGCGCACATGGCTGCTGTGTTGGCCGCCAATCCGCAGCCTTTGTTTGAGATATCGCGCACAGGTGGTGCGACGCGCGCAGAGAGCGTGCTAGCGGGGCTGCGCGAATTGGTAAAGCAGGGCGCACACGACACCGATTGGGTGTTGGTGCATGACGCGGCGCGTTGTTTGGTGACGCCCGAGCAAATCAACGCTTTGATAGATGCATGCCAAGACGATGCCGTTGGAGGCTTGCTGGCTCATAAATTGGCTGATACCTTGAAAGCTGAAAGCCATGGCCGTGTGGCTGAAACGGTGGACCGCTCTGACAAGTGGTTGGCACAAACGCCGCAAATGTTTCGCATCGGCGTGTTGTTGCAGGCTTTAGAGCATGCAGGCGCAGCCGTGACCGACGAAGCCAGCGCGATTGAAGCGATGGGCTTGAGCCCACGACTTGTGTCTGGCAATGCGCAAAACTTCAAGGTGACTTATCCCGAAGACTTTGCCTTGGCGGCGGCGATTTTGAATTCGCGTCATTGACGCTTGATGGAAAGAACACACGATGACCGTACCCTCATTTCGAATTGGTGAAGGCTGGGATGTCCATGCCTTGGTCGAAGGGCGTCCACTCATCCTAGGCGGTGTGCGCATTGAGCACACGCATGGGTTACTGGGACACTCCGATGCCGATGTGCTGTTGCACGCCATCACCGATGCCTTGCTTGGCGCGGCTTCGTTGGGTGACATTGGTCGACATTTTTCAGACACAGATGCAGCCTACAAAGGTGCTGACTCTTGGGTGTTGCTACAAAAGACGGCTGCGATGGTGCGTGCCGCAGGTTTTCAGATTGGCAACGTCGACAGCACCGTGATTGCGCAAGCACCCAAGTTGGCCGTGCATATGCCAGCCATGTGTCAGCGCATTGCGGATGCGATAGCGATTGATGTGTCGCGTGTGAATGTGAAGGCGAAGACGGCCGAAAAAATAGGCCCTGTGGGACAGGGCCTAAGTATGGAAGCTCGCGCTGTTGCGCTACTTTATTGATTGCTAGGTGGCTTGGGGCCCAAGGCCGCTAAGCCTTCGACCACTTCGCGTACGACACGACGGTGTTCTGGTTGCAGAGCGAAGTAGCGAGAGATCAGCTGTTGATCGACCAAATTGATGCGCTCGTCCGTGAGTGCTTCGTCCGCTGGTCGTGGCGGCGGTGTACCAAACAACAAACCTTCTGGCGAAATTTTCAGCCATTTGGACAAAACCAAAAGTTTGTCCTGCTTGGGGATGGATACTCCCATGAGCCAATTACGAGCCGCATGGGATGAGATACCCTCACCCCAATAGCGCAAGTTGAACTCGTTTGCGACGACGGTTGCAGAAACACGGACGCCAGCATCTTTGAGCGCTGCGCGAAAACGATCTGCAAATTTGCTGGTTTCTTTAGGGTAGGTTTGTGTCATACCTCTAAGGTAAGAGAGATTTAACTATGATGTTGTAATTGTAAGTAAAAAAATGATTACATTTACAACTATAGTATTACAAAATAATCAAATCTCTCTGAGTTTTTTATTGCGCGGTCCATCCTCCATCCATATTCCACGCAACACCGCGGACGTTGTTACCCGCAGCAGAACAGAAAAATACGGCTAACTCACCTAATTCTTCGGGTGTGGTGAATTGCATGGAGGGTTCTTTTTCTCCCAGCAAGAGTTTGATTGCTTCATCGTTAGATAGACCCAACGCTGCGGCTTTGGCATCAACTTGCTTTTGAACCAAGGGGGTGAGTACCCATCCAGGGCAAATCGCATTGCAGGTCACACCGGTGGTGGCGTTTTCTAAGGCTGTGACTTTGGTCAAACCCACAATGCCGTGCTTGGCTGCAACATAGGCAGACTTTTGAACAGAGCCAACCAAGCCGTGAATGGATGCCACGTTGATGATGCGGCCCCAATTTTTTTGCTTCATGTAAGGCAATGCCAAACGTGAGGTGTGGAAGGCGCTGCTGAGGTTGATGGCAATGATGGCATCCCAACGTTCGGTGGGGAAATCCTCGACAGCGGCCACGTGTTGGATACCGGCGTTGTTCACCAAGATGTCGACACCACCAAACGTCTCAGCTGCAAACTTCATCATGGCTTCGATCTCGTTGGCTTTACTCATGTCTGCACCGTGGTAGCTGACGTTCACACCCAAAGCAGACACTTCGGCTTTAGGACCTTCGGCATCGCCAAAGCCGTTGAGGATGATGTTGGCGCCTTGACGAGCCAAGGCTTTGGCAATACCCAAACCGATGCCACTGGTGGAACCAGTGACCAAAGCTGTTTTACCGACGAGTGTGCGTTCTGACATTTTTGAAAACTCCATGCATTACGATGAGAAACCTATAGACATTATGCGGTTTTGCGGCTTACATGAAACATAACGGAGAAACACAGCGCGGCTCGCTCTTGAGCGCCACGTTGCAAGATTTGCCTGATCAGCCTGAGGCATTGACGCGCGCGCGTGCTTTTGCGCAGCCATTGTTAATGGGCGCAGCACTCGATACGGGCGAAGACGTGCTGGCGCATGCAGATGCCACGGCTCAGATCTTGAGCGTGATTGGCGGCTCTGAGGCGATGCAAGCGGCGTGCTACTTGGTGTATGCCGCCGAGTATTTGCAAAAGCCAGAAGAGGTGATTGCCAAGGCCTTTGGCCCAAGCTATGCCGAGTTGTCAGTTGAAACCTCGCGTTTGATCCGTGTGCAGCGTATGGCGCGCGCCACGGCGGCCGACGCACAAATGGCCGCGATGCAAACCGAAAACGTGCGCAAGATGCTGCTGGCGTTTTCGCGTGATTTGCGCGTGGTGCTGTTGCGATTGGCCTCCCGCTTGCAAACCTTGCGTCACTATGCGGCCAGCAAGCTGCCTGTGCCACACAGTTTGGCGTATGAGTCTTTGCATGTGTTTGCGCCATTGGCCAACCGTTTGGGTATATGGCAAATCAAATGGGAAATGGAAGATTTGTCTTTTCGTTTTCTGGAGCCCGAGACCTACCGTGAAATTGCCAAGTTGCTTGACGAAAAGCGCGTGGAACGTGAGAACTACATGGTGCAGCTGCGTGAGCGTCTCGAGGCTGACTTAAAAGCTCAAGGTATCACAGCGCAAGTGGCTGGACGCCCAAAGCACATCTACAGCATTGTGAAAAAAATGCGAGGTAAGTCGCTCGACTTTTCACGCGTGTTTG
This sequence comes from Limnohabitans sp. MORI2, assembly GCF_027925025.1. Lineage (NCBI taxonomy): Bacteria > Pseudomonadati > Pseudomonadota > Betaproteobacteria > Burkholderiales > Comamonadaceae > Limnohabitans > Limnohabitans sp. MORI2. The sequence goes on along the minus strand of NZ_AP027058.1, from coordinate 1,594,361 downwards.
ATGTGCGTGCGTTGCGTGTGGTCGTGCCCTCTATTCCCGACTGCTACGCGACCCTTAGCTTGGTACACACGCAGTTTGTACCGATTGATTCGGAGTTTGACGACTACATCGCCAAGCCCAAATCGAATGGCTACCAGTCCCTGCACACGGTGGTGCGCGACGCACAGGGTCGTCCGATTGAAATTCAAATCCGTACCCAAGAGATGCACGACCATGCTGAGCACGGTGTGGCTGCGCACTGGGCCTATAAAGAGGCTGGGACAAAAGGCTATGCGGGGGTGAGCGCCTCTGGTGACTATGACGCCAAGATAGCAGTGCTACGCCAACTCTTGGCGTGGGAGCGCGAGCTATCAGCCGATGCGCAAAGCCAAGCCACCACCGATGCGCTGAGTGATCGGATTTATGTGCTTACGCCTGATGCCGCCGTTGTTGAGTTGCCTCAAGGCGGCACACCTATTGACTTTGCCTACACCTTGCATACCAACCTTGGCCATCGCTGCCGCGGTGCGCGTGTGGACGGTGTGATGGTTCCGCTGAACACACAGTTAAAAAATGGTCAGACGGTGGAGGTCACCGCCATCAAAGAAGGCGGGCCTTCGCGTGATTGGTTGAATCCAGAACTGGGTTTTTTGGCTAGCTCTCGTGCGCGTTCAAAAGTGCGCGCGTGGTTCAACGCCCAAGCCATGCAAGAAACCGTGGCTAAAGGACGCGAGGCTGTCGAAAAGCTGTTGCAGCGCGAGGGTAAAACGGCGATGAAGCTAGATGACTTGGCCTCGCAGTTGGGTTTCAAGTCGGCTGAAGCCTTGTTTGAAGTTGTAGGTAAGGACGAGTTCTCGCTGCGCAACATTGAGACATTGCTTAATCCTCCTGCTGCGCCGATGGTGGCGGACGACTATGTGCGCTTGAAGAAAGCCAAGCCCAACGACAAAGCTTCAAAGAGTGGGGTGTTGGTGGTGGGCATTGATTCGCTGCTCACGCAACTCAGCAAATGTTGCAAGCCCGCACCGCCCGATGAAATTCGTGGTTTTGTGACCCGTGGCAAAGGCGTGAGTATTCACCGCGCTGACTGCGGTAATTTTCGGCAAATGGCATTGCGCAGTGGCGACCGTGTGATTGATGTGGACTGGGGGCAATCTGCTTCGGCGCAAGCTTTGGTTTATCCCGTGGATGTGAATATTGAGGCTTTGGATCGTCAGGGCTTGTTGCGAGACATTTCTGAAGTGTTTGCCAAAGAGAAGATGAACGTGATTGGCGTACAAACCCAATCGGTCAAAGATTTGGCGTGGATGACCTTCACCGTCGAGGTGGGGGATTCACGTCGCTTGCAAAAGGTGTTGGGCTTGGTCAAAGAGGTTCAAGGCGTGCGTACGGCAAAGCGTCGTTGAAGTCTGCTATACTTTCAGCTTCGAACAACGTAGGCGCGTAGCTCAGTTGGTTAGAGCACCACCTTGACATGGTGGGGGTCGTTGGTTCGATTCCAATCGCGCCTACCATCTTGTTCCCCGTCAAGCCCGGCACTGTTTGAACAGTTCTGGGCTTTTCTCTTTCAACGGGAGCTGACTTCATGAGCAGCAAAAAATCAAGCACTTCAGACGACGCGCAAGACCGCGTGATCAAGAAGTACCCCAATCGCCGCTTGTATGACACTGCGTCATCGAGCTATGTGGCGTTGTCGGATATCAAGCAATTGGTCATGCAGCACGCGCCATTTCGCGTGGTGGATGCAAAGTCTGGGGATGACCTGACGCGCAGCATCTTGCTGCAAATCATCTTGGAGCATGAGTCAGATGGCGCGCCTATTTTGACGGAGCATGTCTTGGCCAACATCATTCGCTTTTATGGGCATTCGATGCAAGGGTTCATGGGCTCCTACTTAGAGAAGAACGTGCAAACGTTCATGGACAACGTGCCGCAGCTGCCCATCGTGCCCACACTGATGAACAGCTACGCCGAACAATTGCAAAAACAAACTGAACACATGATGGATGTCATGGGGTTGAAACGTAAATGACTGAAGTAACTGCACCAAAAGTAGGTTTCGTGAGCTTGGGCTGTCCCAAGGCTTTAACAGACTCTGAATTGATCTTGACGCAACTCAGCGCCGAGGGGTATCAGACGTCTAAAACTTTTGCCGGCGCTGATTTGGTCATCGTCAACACCTGCGGCTTCATTGATGACGCTGTGAAAGAAAGCCTCGACACCATTGGCGAAGCCTTGGCTGAAAACGGCAAGGTCATCGTCACAGGCTGCTTGGGCGCACGCCAAGCAGAAGGTGGCGCCAACTTGGTGATGGAGATGCATCCCAGTGTGTTGGCGGTCACTGGACCACACGCCACACAAGAGGTGATGGATGCGGTGCATGCGCATTTGCCCAAACCACATGACCCGTTCATTGACTTGGTGCCCAACAGCTTTGGTGAGGCGGGTGTCAAGCTCACGCCCAAGCACTATGCGTATTTGAAAATCAGCGAAGGCTGCAACCACCGTTGCACGTTTTGCATCATTCCGTCGATGCGCGGCGATTTGGTGAGTCGCCCGATTGGCGATGTGCTCAAAGAGGCGCGTGCGCTGTTCGAAGGTGGTGTGAAAGAGTTGTTGGTGATCAGCCAAGACACATCGGCTTATGGCGTAGATGTGAAGTACGTCACAGGTTTCTTTGATGGTCAACCCATCAAAACACGCACTTTAGAGCTGGCACAAGCTTTGGCTAAGCTGGCTGAGTCTTATGGCGCTTGGGTACGTTTGCACTATGTGTACCCATACCCCAGCGTTGATGACATCATCCCGTTGATGGCCACAGGTCATGTGTTGCCGTATTTGGATGTGCCGTTTCAGCACAGCCACCCCGATGTGTTGAAACGCATGAAGCGTCCAGCCAGCGGTGAGAAAAACCTAGAGCGCATTGCACGATGGCGCGAGCTGTGTCCGCAAATCGTGATTCGCAGTACTTTCATTGCAGGCTTTCCAGGTGAGACAGAAGAAGAGTTCGAGCACTTGCTCAACTTTGTACGCGAAGCCGAGATTGACCGCGCAGGTTGCTTTGCTTATAGCCCTGTAGACGGTGCCGCTGCCAACGACATTCCAGGCATGTTGCCGCAAGAGGTGCGTGAAGAGCGTCAAGCGCGTTTCATGGCCGTGGCAGAAGAGGTCTCAATTGCCAAGCTCAAGCGCCGCATTGGTTCAACCATCCAAGTGTTGGTCGACTCAGCGCCTGCCGGAGGCCGCAAAGGTGGTGTGGGGCGCAGCTATGCGGATGCGCCTGAAATTGATGGCGTGGTGAAGCTCTTGCCGCCTGAAAAGCTCAGCAAAGTGCTCAAAGTGGGTGAGTTCACTCGTGCCAAAGTGGTGGCCACTGACGGTCACGATCTTGTCGCACTTCCGATTTAAATTTACAAAAAACAAAAGCCACCTGAAAAGGTGGCTTTCATTTAACTTATATTGGTGCCCAGGAAGGGACTCGAACCCCCACGATGTTACTCGCTAGTACCTGAAACTAGTGCGTCTACCAATTCCGCCACCTGGGCATTTCAGGAAAGAGAGGCATTGTATCAAGAATTCCGCACACACCAGTGGTTTACTGGAAGAGTTTGTCGGCACCGTCTCGGGTCACCGTGATGGGCATGGCTTTGTGCAACGAGATGATGGCTCGCCTGATATCTTTTTGCCCCCTAACGAAATGCGTGCCGTGTTGCATCGCGATCGCGTCAAAGCGCGTGTGGTGCGCTTTGATCGCAAAGGTCGACCAGAGGGGCGCGTGGTTGAAATTTTGGAACGATCCAAGCAGCCCATCATTGGTCGCTTGCTGCAAGAGAGTGGCGTTTGGTTAGTGGCCCCTGAAGACAAACGCTACGGTCAAGATGTCTTGATCAACAAAGGTGCCACGGCCAAAGCTGCGGTGGGACAAGTGGTGGTGGTCGAGTTGACCGAGCCACCCAGTTTGTATGGTCAGCCTGTAGGCCGAATCAAAGAAGTGCTGGGCGAGGTGGACGACCCAGGCATGGAAATCGAAATCGCCGTGCGCAAATACGGTGTGCCCTATGAGTTTTCGGATGCGTGCTTGGCCATGGCGCGCAGCTTGCCTGATCAAGTGCGGCCACAAGACAAAAAGAACCGTGTGGATTTGACGGATGTGCCGCTCGTCACCATCGATGGCGAAGATGCGCGTGACTTTGACGATGCTGTGTATTGCGAACCTGCCAAAGTGGGCAAGGGCAAAGGCTGGCGTTTGTTGGTGGCGATTGCCGATGTGAGCAACTATGTGGAAACCGGCAGCGCGATTGACGTGGATGCTTATGACCGCGCCACCAGCGTGTACTTCCCGCGCCGAGTGATTCCGATGTTGCCCGAGAAGCTATCGAATGGTTTGTGTTCATTGAACCCAGACGTCGAGCGTTTGTGCATGGTGTGCGACATGCTCATCAGTGCCTCTGGCGATGTGGAGGCGTATCAGTTTTATCCAGCGGTGATGTTTAGCCATGCGCGCTTTACCTACACCGAAGTGGCGGCCATTTTGTCGAACACGCGCGGCCCAGAAGCGGCTAAGCGAAAAGACCGCATCGAAGACTTGATCAACTTGCACGATGTCTATGGCGCATTGCTCAAAGCGCGCCGAGTGCGAGGTGCAGTGGACTTTGAAACCACCGAAACACAAATCGTGTGTGACGAAAGTGGCCGCATTGACAAAATCATTCCTCGTGTGCGCAACGATGCGCACAAGCTGATTGAAGAGGCCATGTTGGCGGCTAACGTGTGTAGCGCGGATTTCATCTTGCAAAGCAAGCACCCAGGTTTATTCCGTGTGCACGAAGGCCCAACACCCGAAAAGATTGACTTGTTGCGTGGCTACCTCAAAGCCACAAACGTGGGTTTGACGGTGGGCGACAACCCAAAGCCATCGGAGTTTCAAGCGATTGCAGAGGCCACCAAAGAGCGGCCAGACGCACAGCAAATCCATTCGATGTTATTGCGCTCGATGTCGCAGGCCGTTTACACACCCGACAACAACGGCCACTTTGGTTTGGCGTTTGAGGCGTACACCCACTTCACCAGTCCGATTCGTCGTTACCCCGACTTGCTGGTGCACCGCGTCATCAAAGCGATTTTGACCAAGCGCAAATACACCTTGCCGGCATTGCCTACACCGGGTGAAGCGCATGCCAAACTGGCGCGTCGTTTGGCGTCACGTGTGCGTGAACCAGAAGGCAAATTGGCAGTTAAGACCAAGCCATCACCAGATCAACAAGCCTGGGAAGCTGCAGGTTTGCACTGCAGCGCTAACGAACGTCGCGCCGATGAAGCCAGCCGCGATGTGGAAGCATGGCTCAAGTGCAAATACATGCGCGAGCATCTGGGGGAGGAATACAGCGGTGTGGTCACGTCAGCAACTGGCTTTGGCTTGTTTGTGACCTTGGATGCTATGTACGTCGAAGGCCTGGTGCACATCACCGAGCTGGGTGGCGAATATTTCCGCTTCGATGAAATGCGTCAAGAGCTGCGTGGTGAGCGCACAGGCATTCGCTATGGCATTGGTTCACGCGTGCGCATTCAGGTGAGTCGTGTGGATTTGGATGGCCGCAAGATTGATTTCCGCTTGGTGCGTGAAGCCGATGAGCTGTTGCCTCGCAATGGCAAAGAGGCTTCTGGTTCGCCCATGCAGAACTTCAAAACAGCGGTGAAAAAAGCATTCACCAAAATCAGTGGCAAGGGCGGGCGTGGTGAACCTAAATCGTCGTCAGGGCGCTCGGGTAAATCTGCTGACAAAAAAGGTGGCGCAAAGAGTCGACGTTCCCGAAAGTAGGTCGTTTTGGTGTTAACGCACTGATGCAGCCAGTAGGGCTGCATCGAGTACAGGCCCCGTGCTAGGCCATTCGTCTGCTATCTGCCCGTGTGCAAACACGGCTTGGCAGGTTGCTTCAAACACATCGTGATTGCTTGTGATGTACGCGCCAACCAGACCCGCCAGTACATCCCCGGTGCCAGCCGTGGCAAGCAAGGCATTGCCAGAGCCGTTGATGACGGGTGTTTGCATTGGGCCGGCGATGATGCTGCCCGAGCCTTTGAGTATCACCACGCACTGAAAGCGCTGAGCCAATTGTTGCGCGGCAACGATGCGGTTGTGTTGCACCTCCTTGGTCGTGCAGTTCAACAAGCGTGCTGCTTCAAGTGGATGTGGTGTGAGCACGGTGGGCTTGAGTCGTGCGCTACGTTTGATCAACAAGCTTTGCAGGGATGTGTCGCGTGCCACCGCATTGAGTGCATCGGCATCGAGCACCAGTTGTTGCGAGGATGACAGCACGTTCGGCAAAAGTGCGTGTATGTCATCGCCGCCACCGCAGCCGCACACGACAGTGGATGTTTGGAGATTCAAATCTTCAGGTGCGCGCACCATGAGCGGTGGGTGCGCTGCTGAGATGGCATGTCTTGCAGAGGCATCCAAGACGCCTGTGAATACTCGGCCTGCACCGCCATGCAAAGCTGCGACCGCTGCAAGAGTGGCTGCGCCGCTCATGCCTGACGCTCCACCAATCACCGACACGTCACCATAGCTACCTTTGTGTGAGTTGTGTGATCGTCGTTTCGCTGTTGTGATGCCTTGCTGTAGCCAAGCGCTGCATGCCTGTGTAGTTTCAACGTGAAGGTCGTTGAACCAAACCTGACCTGATGCATCACGCCCATCAGCGCTGAATAAACCCGGTTTTAAGGTGAGCAAACTCAGCGTGTGACACTGTGAATTGGTTGGGCCTGATTTGGCAGGTCCCAACCATTCACCTGTGTCTGCATTCAAGCCTGTGGGGATGTCGACGCACAGCGTCGGGGCCGCGGTGTTTTGCAATGCGTCTAGCCACTGTGCCATCACGCCATCGGGGCTGCGTTGTGCGCCGATGCCAAGCAGCGCATCAATCGCTAGGTCAAATTGTTCGGGAATTTGCTGGGCAAACGTCACGCCTGCTGCTTTGGCGCGTTGCCATGCGCGTTGCGCGTCAACTGGGCAGTGTTCATCTTGGCCTAACCAAGTCACGATAGGGTGTTTGCCCCACGATTGCAAATGCACGGCAGCTTCAAGGCCATCGCCACCATTGTTGCCAGGGCCGCAGGCAATCCAAATTTTTTGTGCGTGCGGTGCGATCGCCAATGCCAGTTGTGCCGTGGCCAAACCCGCACGTTGCATCAGTGTGTAAGCGGGCAGGGTGGCTTGTGCTTCGGCCTCAATGCTTCGGGTCTGCGCCACGTTGTACAGCGGCCATTTGGTTTGGCTGTTGATGCGTTGCGTCAGGCCGAGTTTGCTCATCGTTGAAGATGCAGTCGTTCAAGGCCGAGGCCTTGTAAATCAATGTCTGGGCTTTTGCCGTTGATGCTATCTGCCACTGCGCGGGCACTGCCGCAAGCCAAGGTCCAACCGCTTGCGCCGTGACCGAGGTTAAGCCACACACCCGAGATGCCACTGGCGCCGACGATGGGCGGGCCATCCGGCAGCATCGGGCGCGAGCCTTTCCACACCTGCACACTGTCTTGCGTACGTGCCGCCCCCGGAAACCAATTGTCCAGCACGCGGTATAGCGTTTTGATACTGGCAGGGTCATGGCGTTTGGCGTTGCCGCCAATTTCGGAACCGCCTGACACACGAACACGTTGTCCCAAGCGGCTGATGGCCACTTTGTATTGTTCGTCGATGACGCCACTGCGTGGCGCATCTAAAGGTTCACGCACGGCTGCGCTGATGGCGTAGCCGTGCACTGCAGCTAATGGAATGCGCAGCCCCAAGGGGCGAACGATTTGCGCACTCGCCAAGCCTGCGCTTACAACCACCGCATCAAACTTTTCCCCCATGTCGTGCTCAGAAGTGCGAATTGTTTTGGGTTGCGCGTTAGAGAGCGGCTGTACGGGCGTGTTGAAGTGAAATTTCACGCCCAAGGCTTCGGCTTCGCTCTTGAGCAGCAGCGTGAACTGGCGGCAGTTGCCAATTTCGTCGTCCGGAAAATGAATGGCTTGCGCCAGAGTTGTTTCGGGGTTGAGCGCAGGCTCAATGCCACGCGCTTCTTCGGCGTCGAGTGTCTTGAAACTCAGCCCTGCATCGCGCATGACTTGCAAGCTGTCTTGCATGAGTTGGATTTCTCGCTCTGTGCGCAGCAGCACCATGAAGCCTTGACTGTGCTCGTGCTCCAAATTGAGGGTGTCGGTGAGCGTGCGCATGCGGTGATGGCTGTACTCAGCCAAGCGCAGCATGCTGGCACGGTTGCGTGCGAAAGTGGCGGGTTTGCTGGCTTTGCGCATTTGCCACAGCCAGCGCCAATCGGCCATGCTAGGGCTAGAAATACGCAGCGGCGTGTCACGTTGCCACAGGTGCGACAGGATGTGTTTGACCACGCCTGGACGTGCCCACGGCGAGGCATAGCCTGCAGATGCAACACCAGTGTTGGCAAAGCTGCACTCTTCGGCGGCTGCGCCATTGCGTTCGAAAACGCTGACTTGGTGGCCTTGTGTGGCTAGTTCGTAGGCGGTGGTGATGCCAATCACGCCTGCGCCAATCACGGCGACCTTCATGGGCAAATCCTTGTTGAAGGCGTGTGGATGGGGGGTAAGGGCATGTCTGGGTGTGCTAGAATCATCGGGTTTTTCCGAGGTTTGAGGCGTTTGCATCAAGTTCGGATAAATATCACTCGCAAACCAGCCCAATCAAGGTGTTGCCAAAAGCTTTTCAAGAATGAAAACTGGCGGTGATGATGGGCTGGATTTTAGACCCAACCTTTGGAGTAACTCTATGTCAGTCACTATGCGCGATATGCTGGAAGCCGGCGTCCACTTTGGTCACCAAACTCGCTTCTGGAACCCCAAGATGTCACCGTTCATCTTCGGTCACCGCAACAAAATTCACATCATCAACTTGGAAAAATCGTTGCCGATGTTCCAAGACGCCATCAAGTTCGTCAAGCAGTTGTCTGCGAACCGTGGCACCGTGTTGATGATCGGTACCAAGCGTCAATCACGCGAAATCGTCGCCGCTGAAGCACAACGTGCTGGCGTGCCTTATGTTGACCAACGTTGGTTGGGCGGCATGTTGACCAACTTCAAAACAGTCAAGACATCGATCAAGCGTTTGAAAGATATGAAAATCCAGCAAGAAGCTGGTTTGGACGCTTTGTCTAAAAAAGAACAACTGATGTTCAAGCGCGAAATGGAAAAGCTTGAGAAAGACATCGGCGGCATCCAAGATATGGCTGTGTTGCCAGATGCGATCTTTGTGATCGACGTCGGCTACCACAAGATTGCCATCGCTGAAGCTCGCAAGTTGGGTATCCCATTGATCGGTGTGGTGGACTCTAACCACTCACCCGAAGGCATCGACTACATCATCCCAGGTAACGATGACTCTTCTAAGGCTGTGACTTTGTACGCTCGCGGCATCGCTGACGCGATCATCGAAGGTCGTGCCAACGCCACCAACGACTTGGTCAAAGCTGTGACCGAAGGCGGCGAAGAGTTTGTTGAAGTCGCTGCTTAATCGCGCAACCCAAGCTTGAAAAGGGGCTTGTGAAGCCCCTTTTTCACACCCAAATTGTTTTGAACTGAATACGGAGAATTTAAATGGCTGCAATTACCGCAAGCATGGTCGCTGAACTGCGCGCAAAAACTGACGCTCCCATGATGGAGTGCAAAAAAGCTTTGACAGAGGCCGATGGTGACATGGCCAAAGCGGAAGAGTTGTTGCGCGTCAAGCTCGGTAGCAAAGCTGGCAAGGCTTCTAGCCGCGTGACCGCCGAAGGCGTCGTGGCAAGTTTCATCAGCGGCAACACAGGTGCTTTGCTCGAAGTGAACTGCGAAACTGACTTCGTGACCAAGAACGACAGCTTCTTGGCTTTGGCGCAAGCCGCTGCCAAGTTGGTGGCTGAACACAACCCAGCTTCGATTGAAGCTTTGGGTGCGTTGCCTTACGAACAAGAAACTTTCGGCCCAACGCTCGAAGACGTGCGCAAAGGCTTGATTGGCAAGATCGGTGAGAACATGAGCTTCCGCCGCTTCAAGCGTTTCGACGGCGCACACAAGTTGGCTTCATACTTGCACGGCACACGCATTGGTGTGTTGGTCGAGTTCGATGGCGACGAAACAGCGGCTAAAGATGTGGCCATGCACGTGGCAGCGATGAAGCCTGTGGCATTGACCAGCGCCGATGTGCCTGCTGACTTGATCGAAAAAGAACGTTCAGTAGCTGCAGCCAAAGCTGCCGAGTCTGGCAAGCCTGCCGACATCGTCACCAAGATGGTGGAAGGTTCTGTGCAGAAGTACCTCAAAGAGGTGTCTTTGTTTGACCAAACTTTCGTCAAGAACGACAAGCAAACCGTTGAGCAAATGCTCAAGGCTGCCAACACCAAAGTGGCTTCTTTCACCTTGTATGTGGTGGGCGAAGGCATTGAGAAGAAGGTTGACGACTTTGCAGCCGAAGTGGCCGCCCAAGTCGCTGCCGCTAAGCAAACTGCTTAAACATCAAGGGGGGCTTAGGCTCCCCTTTTGATATCCCCCGTACATCAATTTCACCGCACACATCAAGGAGCTTTTTCATGACCACACCTCAACCAGCCTTTAAGCGCATTTTGCTCAAGCTGTCTGGGGAGGCCTTGATGGGCGACGATGCGTTCGGTATTAACCGCGCCACGATTGAGCGCATCGTGGGCGAGGTCAATGAAGTCACGCAACTCGGTGTGGAAGTGGCGGTGGTGATTGGTGGCGGCAACATCTTCCGTGGTGTCGCGGGCGGCTCTGTCGGTATGGATCGCGCTACGGCAGACTACATGGGTATGCTGGCCACGGTGATGAACTCTTTGGCTTTGGCTGATGCCATGAACAAAACCGGCATGACCGCACGCGTGATGTCTGCGATTGCAATTGACCAAGTGGTTGAGCCTTATGTTCGTCCTAAGGCGTTGCAATACCTCGAAGAGGGCAAGGTAGTCGTGTTTGCCGCCGGTACAGGTAACCCCTTCTTCACCACCGATACAGCAGCGGCTTTGCGCGGTGCTGAGATTGGTGCAGAAATGGTGCTCAAGGCCACCAAAGTGGATGGTGTGTACACCGCGGACCCCAAGAAAGACCCTAGCGCTACACGTTACAGCGAAATCAGCTTTGACGACGCCATTGGCCAAAACCTCGGCATTATGGATGCCACAGCATTTGCGCTGTGCCGTGACCAAAAATTGCCAATCAAAGTGTTCTCTATTTTCAAGAACGGTGCGCTCAAGCGTGTCGTCATGGGCGAAGACGAAGGCACCTTGGTGCACGCCTAATTTCCGATTTATCTGAACCTCACTCTGCTACCTGAGGAGCACAACATGACCATCGCTGATATCAAGAAAACCACTGAAACAAAAATGGGCCAATCGATTGCGGCCTTTAGCAACAGCTTGACCAAAATTCGCACCGGTCGTCCCAGCCCGTCGCTGTTAGACAGCGTGCAAGTCGACTACTACGGTTCCATGGTGCCGATCAGCCAAGTGGCCAACGTGTCTTTGTTGGATGCGCGCACCTTGAGTGTTCAGCCTTGGGAAAAACCAATGGCTGCCAAGATTGAAAAAGCCATCCGCGACAGCGATTTGGGTTTGAACCCATCGGCCATGGGTGAGTTGATTCGTGTACCCATGCCACCCATGTCGGAAGAGCGTCGCAAAGAGCTGACCAAAGTGGTTCGCAACGACGGCGAAAACGCCAAGATCGCTGTGCGTAATTTGCGCCGCGATGCCAACGAATCTGTGAAGAAATTGGTCAAAGACAAACTCGCTTCTGAAGACGACCAAAAACGCGCGGAAGCCGACATCCAAAAAGTGACCGACAGCCACATTGCTGAGATTGACAAACTCATCGCCAGCAAAGAACAAGAAATCATGGCGGTCTAAGCCAGATGCTCAAGCAACGCGTCATCACCGCGCTGGTTTTGTTGGCGCTGCTGCTGCCAGCTTTGTTGGCGAATACTGCTGAGCCTTTGGCGGGCCTGACCCTTGTCTTGATCGCTGCAGGTGCTTGGGAGTGGGGGCGTTTGAACGGGTTTGCTATGCGTGGCTCGTTGCGTGTGGCCGCCGTGTGCGTGATGCTGTGCTTGTACACATGGTCTGCACGCTGGGCCTATGACGCACCAGCCCATGTTTGGACGATCACCGGTGCTGCTTGGGTGCTTGTGGCTGGCTGGTTGATTCGCCAAGGCGTCGATCGTTGGGCCAGCATTTCACGAGTTCTGCGCTTGGTGGTGGGCGTGTTGGCGCTGTGGCTCACATGGGTGGCGATGTACCAAGCCAAGGTCATAGGCGTGAACTTTTTGTTGTCGGTGTTGTTCCTCGTGTGGATGGCCGACATTGCTGCTTATTTTTCAGGCCGAGCGTTTGGTCGCCGCAAACTTGCTCCCGCCATCAGTCCCGGCAAAAGCTGGGAAGGTGTGTGGGGCGGTATGGTGGGCGTGTTGCTCATGGCTTGCGTGTGGATTTGGATCGACACCCAATATGCGGTGGATGCCCCGAGCCTTTACACCCGTCTATACAACCGCGGCGTACCTTTCTTGGTATTGGCGACGCTGTTCCTCACCATGATGAGTGTGGCGGGGGACTTGGTGGAGTCACTGGTTAAACGCAGTGCTGGCATGAAAGACAGCAGCCAATTGCTGCCAGGGCACGGTGGTGTGTTGGACCGTGTGGATGCCTTACTACCCGCCTTACCGTTGGCCATGATGTTGGCGCAAACGGTGTGATGGACAAACATAAAAGCAGATCCTCGGATATGAAGCCACAACACATCACGGTGCTGGGCTCTACAGGCTCAATTGGCACCAACACCCTAGACGTCATCGCACGTCACCCAGATCGTTTTCAAGTGTTCGCACTTTCTGGCGCCACGCAAGTGGATTTGATGTTGCGCCAATGCGCGCAGTTCAAACCGCGCTTTGCAGTGATGGTTCACGCAGAGGCTGCACAGCAACTCAAAGACAAAGTCAAAGCAGAAGGCTTAGCGACCGAAGTGCTCAGTGGCGCTGTGGCCTTGGATGAGATTGCTGCTCATCCGGAAGTGGATGCCGTGATGGCTGCTATCGTGGGTGCTGCCGGTTTGTCGCCTTGCTTGGCGGCTGCACGTGCAGGCAAACGTTTGCTGCTCGCAAATAAAGAAGCTTTGGTGGTTGGTGCTGAAGTATTTTTAGATGCTGTCAAACAAGGCGGTGCCACACTGCTGCCGATTGATAGCGAGCACTCCGCGATTTTTCAGTCCTTGCCAGAGGATGCAGGGACTTGGGATGCGCGTGTGGAAAAAATCATTCTCACCGCATCGGGCGGACCGTTTCGCACGCGTGATTTGGCTACGCTCAGAGATGTGACGCCTGAGCAAGCCTGCGCACACCCCAATTGGGTGATGGGGCGCAAAATTTCGGTGGACTCCGCCACCATGATGAACAAAGCGCTGGAAGTGATTGAGGCGCGTTATTTGTTTGGCTTACCACCCGAGCGTTTAGAGGTGGTGATTCACCCACAAAGCATCATTCATTCCATGGTGCAGTACCGAGACATGTCGGTGGTCGCGCAGCTAGGAACACCTGATATGCGTGTACCAATTGCTTACGGTTTGAGCTGGCCTGAGCGCATGGATTCAGGCGCGCAAGCTTTAGATTTTCATGCCTTGTCAGCGATGACCTTTGAGGCTTTGGATGACCACGGTCACCCCGAACGTTTTGCTGGGATTCATTTGGCGTGGGATGCTTTGCGTGGTCCGCGCGGTACAACTGCCGTACTCAATGCGGCCAATGAAATCGCAGTGGCCGCATTCTTGGAGCGCCGCATTCGCTTTGATCAAATCCATGCTGTCAATCAAGAAAGCTTGACACAACTTTCCCCCTCTGTGCCTCACACGCTCGATGATTTATTGTCATTGGATGCCCAAGCGCGTGTTGTTGCAGAGCAAGTGGTTCGTTTGTTGGCCTCTTAATTCATGACGCTGCTTACATTCTTGCTGGCGTTAGGAGTACTCATCACGGTGCATGAGTGGGGGCATTACCGTGTCGCGGTTGCTTGTGGTGTCAAGGTGTTGACCTTCTCCATTGGATTTGGCAAGCCATTGTTGCGCTGGAAATCTCGTCGCTCACATCTAGGGCAAGAGACGGAGTTTTGTATTGGCTGGATACCCTTGGGTGGGTTCGTGAAGATGCTAGATGAGAACGAGGGCGAAGTGGCAGCCAAAGATTTGCCCATGGCTTTCAATCGTCAGCCCTTATGGGCGAGGGCATCTATTGTCCTAGCCGGACCTTTGGCTAATTTGCTTTTGGCAGTGTGTTTGTATGCCGCGATGTTTGGTATCGGTCAATACCAAACGTCAGCCACCTTAGCGGCGCCGGTCGTGGGGTCTGTGGCTGATATCGCCGGTTTACAAAGTGGTGACACTGTGTTGCGATTGGGAACGCATGCGGATGATTTGGACGAAGTGACCTCTTTGGAGAACATGCGTTGGCAGTTGTTGCAGCAGGCAGAGTCTGCGGTTTACTTAGAGGTGAAATCTCTGGGCAAGCAAACACCGCACGTGTTGCATTTGCCAGAGTTGCCCTCTGGTGTGATCACAAAGGAAGCGAATGCATGGCAAGCTCGGGGTTTGACCGTGGCATGGAGTCGAGCCCTGGTGGGTGAAATTCAACCTCATTCACCCGCTCAAAAAGCAGGTTTGCAACATGGCGACGAGGTGTTGCGCATTGATGGAAAAGTAGTTATTGATGCCTATGCTTTGCGGTCCATCGTGCGTCAGAGTGGTTCAGAGGAAGAGCCACCTTGGCAGATGTGGGAGATTGCACGTGGTGGGCGATACCTCACCCTGAATGTGCGTCCTGAGCGCGTTTTCGAGGGCTCTCAGCATTTCGGGCGAATCGGTGCGCAAGTCGGTGAGCCCCCCGCTCAGGTCTGGGTTCAGTCAGATGCGTTTGACAGCATCTCTCGTGCACTCTCGCAGACGAGACAAGTTATCACCATGACGCTTGAGATGTTAGGCCGTTTAATCACAGGCCAAGCCTCGTTGGACAACTTAAGCGGGCCGCTAACTATGGCCGATTACGCGGGGCGATCGGCTAACCTTGGTATGAGCGCTTTTTTGGGCTATTTGGCTCTGGTTAGCATCAGCTTGGGCGTGTTTAACCTGCTGCCACTGCCTGTGCTCGATGGTGGGCACCTGTTGTATTATCTTTATGAGGCCTGCACAGGCCATCCTCCCTCACCTGATTGGCTTGATGCCTTGCAGCGCGTGGGTCTGGTGGTCCTTGTGACTTTGATGGTTTTTTCTCTTTTTAACGACATGGTTCGCCTAGGCTGGCTTTTATAGCCACCTGAACATACACAAGACTATGCAATTTCCAGAATTTCGTCGCACCACTTTGGCCCAGACAACTGCATTTTTCGCAGGAGCCTTGATGGCGCTCAATGCGCTCGCCGCAAACCCTTTCATGGTGCGCGATATTCGTGTGGAAGGTTTGCAGCGTGTCGAGCCGGGTACTGTTTTTGCCTCCGTGCCATTTCGCGTGGGAGATCAATACACCGATGAGAAAGGTGCAGCGGCCATTCGGAGTTTATTTGCGCTTGGACTTTTCAAAGATATTCGAATCGAAGTCAACGGCGATGTGCTGGTGGTGATTGTGGAGGAGCGTCCTAATATTGCCTCTGTTGAATTCATTGGGACCAAAGAATTCGACAAAGATACATTGAAAAAAGCGCTCAAAGATATTGGTTTGACGGAGGGGCGTCCCTTTGATAAGGCCTTAGCAGACCGCGCTGAGCAAGAGCTCAAGCGTCAGTATGTGAACCGCAGTTTGTACGGTGCGGAAATCATCACCACCATCACACCGGCAGAACGCAATCGCGTGAATTTGTCGTTCACCGTGATCGAAGGCGATTTGGCCAAGATCAAAGAAATGCGCGTGGTGGGTGCCAAGGCATTTGATGAGTCCAAGTTGTTGGATCAGTTTGATCAAGGTACAGGCAACTGGCTGAGTTGGTACACCAAATCAGACCGTTATTCGCGCACCAAACTCAACGCTGATTTAGAAACATTACGTGCTTGGTATCTGGCCCGTGGTTACTTGGAATTTCGCATTGATTCCACCCAAGTGGCAATTTCTCCAAATAAACAAGACATCAGCATCACCATCAACGTGACAGAAGGTGACCGTTTTGTGGTCTCTGAGGTGGCGATGGAAGGCTACTACTTGGGCAAAGACGATGAGTTCAAGTCGCTCATTGAAATCCAAGCAGGCAAGGCATACAACGCCGATGAGGTTGCTCGCACCACCAAGGCCTTCAATGAGTATTTTGGTAATTTCGGTTTTGCTTTTGCGCGTACAGATGTTCGTCCGGAAATTGACCGTGCCACCAACCGTGTGAAGTTGGTGTTGGTTGCAGATCCTGCTCGCAGGGCTTATGTGCGACGCATCAATATTGTGGGCAACAACCGCACGCGTGACCAAATCGTACGTCGTGAATTCCGTCAAACAGAGGCATCTTGGTATGACGGTGAGAAAATCCGTTTGTCACGCGACCGTATCAATCGCCTGGGTTACTTCAAAGACGTCGAAATTGACACGCAAGAAGTGCCATCGACACAAGATCAGGTGGATTTGAATGTCAATGTGGTTGAGAAGCCAACGGGCATGTTGACTTTGGGCGCGGGTTTTTCAAGTGCTGAAAAAATGACGTTGTCTTTTGGCGTTCAGCAAGACAACGTATTTGGTTCAGGTCACAACCTTGGACTGCAGATCAGCACCAGTAAATTTAATCAATACTACATTCTGAATACGACAGATCCATACTTCACAGAGGATGGTGTGTCGCGTACCTATGAGCTGTATCACCGATCTAGCAAGCCATACCTCACCCAAGGCGGTAACTACAGATTGATTACTTCGGGTCTAGGCTTGCGCTTCGGTATTCCTTTCAGTGAACTCGACCGAGTGTTTGTTGGGGCTGCTGCGGAGCGGACAGAGCTTGTGCCTGGTACAAATATGCTGGGTGTTCATGCCGAGCTGTGCCAACAGTTTGGTTGCATCGCGCAGAACTTACCCATTACAGCGGGCTGGGCGCGCGATAGTCGTGACAGTTATCTCAACCCAAACAATGGGAAGTTCATTCGACTTAACTCAGAAGTTGGCACTTTTGGTGATGCGCGATACGCCAAGCTGGGCGGACAGTATCAGCAATATTTACCGCTGACCAAGCAGTACACATTTGCTTTTAATGCCGATTTGGGTCTGGGCAAGGGCTTGAATGGGCAAACCCTGCCTTTCTATAAGAACTACTACTCTGGTGGTCTGGGTTCTGTGCGCGGTTTCGAGCAAGGTACTCTAGGTCCACGCGATGTGACTGGTCCAGTGATCGGTGGTGCGAAGAAGGTGACATTGAATACAGAGTTTTTGATGCCATTCCCAGGAGCTGGCAACGATCGAACACTGCGTTTGTATGGTTTTTACGATGTGGGTAATGTTTTTGGTGAGTTCCAAAAAATTGAGGTCAGCCAGTTGCGTAGCTCATATGGCGCTGGTCTGAGCTGGGTCTCTCCGATGGGACCATTACGTTTTGCGTGGGCACGTCCGATTCGTTCGTTCCCAGGCGATAGAATTCAACAATTGCAATTCCAAATTGGGACGTCTTTCTGATGACTACGCTGATTCGTCAAATTTCCTTGGCTGTTTTACTGAGCTTGGCGGCGGTGCATGCGCAAGCTGAGGAAATCCGCATTGGCTTTATCAATACAGATCGTATTTTTAAAGAATCAAATACAGCCAAACAAGCGCAAGCCAAGCTTGAGCAAGAGTTTTCCAAACGTGAAAAAGAGCTGATTGATGCAGAGAAGTCTTTGAAATCAGCGGTTGAGAAATTTGAGCGTGATGCGCCTACGTTGTCTGAGTCACAACGCATGACGCGTCAAAAGCAGTTGGGTGAGCAAGACCGTGACTTCCAACGCAAACGCCGTGAGTTTCAAGAAGAGCTCAATGCCCGCAAAAACGAAGAATTCCAGCAAGTGCTCGAACGTGCCAATCGTGTGATCAAGCAAGTGGCTGAAACTGAAAAATATGACCTGGTGTTGCAAGAAGCTGTGTACATCAACCCCAAGCACGACATCACCGACAAAGTGCTGAAGGTCATCAACGCCGCTAAATAATCTGCCGTGGCACTGCGTCTCGGCCAGATCGTTGAAAGTTTGGGTGGTCGCCTCATTGGTGACCCCCAACACCTGATTCAAAAGCTTGCGCCGCTTGACACCGCTCAAATCGACGCGCTCAGTTTTCTAAGCAACCCCAAATACCAATCTCAGCTTGCTACGACGCAAGCAGGCTGTGTCATTGTGTCGCCGTCAGTTGCCGAAACTGCAGAAGTTTCGACGGCCTTGATCGTGGCGGACAATCCCTATCACTACTTTGCACGATTGACTCAGCTTTGGCGTCAACACACACGTGTGGCTAATGACCCATTAGTTCACCCGAGTGCGGTGATTCACCCTCAAGCCCATGTAGATGCCAGTGCGCGCATTGGTCCTCTGTGTGTGGTCGAGCGCGGCGCGCATATTGGCGCGAACACATGGTTGAAATCAGGCGTCACCGTGGGCGAAGATTGCCGCATCGGTGAGCGTTGCATCGTGCACGCAGGCGTGGTCATTGGCGCTGACGGATTTGGTTTCGCTTTGTTCGAAGGGCGTTGGGAAAAGATTGAGCAACTCGGTGCCGTGCGCATTGGTAACGATGTAGAAGTTGGTGCGAACACCTGTATTGATCGCGGTGCTTTGGACGACACCATCATTGAAGACGGTGTCAAGCTAGACAACTTGGTGCAAATTGGTCACAACGTCCATGTCGGAGCCAATACGGCCATGGCCGGTTGTGCTGGCGTGGCAGGCAGTGCACGCATCGGTGCCAATTGCACGGTGGGTGGCGGCGCGGTTGTATTGGGGCATTTGCAATTGGCCGATGGTGTTCACATCTCGGCAGCTTCGGTGGTCATGCGCTCCATTCGTCAGCCTGGCCAGTACAGCGGTGTGTTCCCAATCGACGACAATGCTGCGTGGGAGAAAAACGCCGCTACGCTACGCCAATTGCATCGCTTGCGCGACCGTATCAAATCTCTTGAATCAGCTTTTGAAAGTCAAAAAAAATGAGCATGGATATTCACCAAATCTTGAAGCAGTTGCCACATCGCTACCCATTTTTGTTGGTAGATCGCGTAACCGAAATTGATAAAGGCAAGAGCATCAAGGCGCTCAAAAATGTGACCATGAACGAGCCGTTCTTCGGTGGCCACTTTCCGCATCACCCCGTCATGCCTGGTGTGTTGATTTTGGAAGCCTTGGCTCAAGCCGCAGCCTTGTTGGCATTTGACACCTTGGGTGCTGCACCTGATGACAAAACTGTGTATTACTTCGCGGGTATCGATGGTGCGCGTTTCAAGCGCCCCGTCGAGCCAGGTGATCAGCTCACGCTTGAAGTGGAGCTGGAGCGTATGAAAGCTGGCATCTTTAAATTCAAAGCACGTGCCAAAGTGGGTGATGTGGTAGCCACCGAAGCTGATTTGATGTGCACCATGCGTTCTATCGCTTAACACGCCAACCCAAAGATGAGCCTCATTCACGCCACCGCCATTGTGGACCCCAAGGCCGAGCTTGACAGTTCGGTGCAGGTGGGGCCTTACACCATCATTGGCCCGAACGTTCGCATCGGCGCAGGCACGACCGTTGGTCCGCATTGCGTCATTGAGGGCCACACCACGATTGGCAATGACAACCGAATTTTCCAATTCAACTCATTGGGCGCTATTCCGCAAGACAAGAAGTACGCGGGCGAGCCTTGCGAATTGATCATCGGTGACCGCAACACCATTCGTGAGTTTTGCACGTTCAACATTGGCTCACCCGGCGATGCGGGCGTGACCAAAGTGGGTAACGACAACTGGATCATGGCTTATGTGCATTTGGCACACGATTGCATCGTGGGCAACCACACCATCTTCGCTAATAGCGCGCAGTTGGCTGGTCATGTGCATGTGGGCGACTGGGTGATTTTGGGTGGCTTCACCGTGGTGCATCAGTTCGTGCGCATTGGTGCACACAGCTTCTCGGCCATGCATTCGTTGTTGTTTGCCGATGTACCTCCATTTGTGATGTGCCAAGGACAACCTGCTGAGCCTCGTTCGATGAACTTTGAAGGCTTGCGTCGTCGCGGTTTTTCAGCCGAACGAATCAGCGCGGTCAAAGGCATGCACAAAGCCTTGTATCGCGATGACTTGACCTTAGAGCATGCCAAAGAGCGCATTGCCGCTTTGACCCAAGAAAAACCAGAGGCTGCGCCCGATGTGGCCATGATGCTGGACTTCTTGAACACTACATCGCCGCAACGCGGCATCATTCGCTAAAACTCATGGCTGAGGGCCTGTCTTTCTCGCTCGTCGCAGGCGAGGCCTCGGGCGATTTGCTGGCGGCTCTGTTGCTTGGCGGTATGCGTGAGAAGTGGCCTGCCATGCATAGTTCAGGCATTGGCGGTCAGCGTATGGCTGAGCAGGGTTTCCAAGCGCAGTGGCCTTACGAAAAACTCGCCGTGCGTGGCTATGTCGAAGTGCTGCGCCATTACCTAGAAATTGTGGGCATTCGCAACCAGCTGCGCGAACGCTTGCTGGCTCATCCACCCAGCGCTTTCATTGGTGTGGATGCACCCGACTTCAACCTT
The DNA here is from genome assembly GCF_027925025.1 of Limnohabitans sp. MORI2. Taxonomy (NCBI): domain Bacteria; kingdom Pseudomonadati; phylum Pseudomonadota; class Betaproteobacteria; order Burkholderiales; family Comamonadaceae; genus Limnohabitans; species Limnohabitans sp. MORI2. The sequence goes on along the minus strand of NZ_AP027058.1, from coordinate 1,573,660 downwards.
GATTTAGAGCGCGACCTCAAAGCACAAGGTATTCCAACGATTCACTTTGTGTGTCCTTCCATTTGGGCATGGCGCGCAGACCGTGTCGAGAAGATTCGCCAAAGCGTCGACCACGTGTTGTGCATCTTCCCGTTTGAAACCGACTTGCTCGCGCAGCATGGGATTGATGCCACGTATGTGGGGCACCCTTTAGCCAAAAACATTCCCGATGTGCCTGATCGTGCAGCTGCTCGGACTGCACTAGGCTTGCCGCAAGACGCGACGGTGGTGGCGTTACTACCAGGTAGCCGCAGCTCTGAAATTGAGTATTTGGCGAAGCGCTTTTTACAAGCAGCGCAACGAATGGCTAAGCAACAACCAGGCATGCACTTTGTGTTGCCCGCCATGCCTGCTTTGCGCGCGCGTATCGAGACCATCGTCAAAGGAGTGGGCGAGGTGCCCAATCTCTTAATCCTTGATGGTCAATCTCATGCGGCCTTGGCAGCCTGTGATGTCACACTCATTGCCAGTGGCACGGCCACACTCGAAGCCGCGTTGTTCAAGCGTCCCATGGTGATTGCCTACAACATGAACTGGCTGAGCTGGCAAATCATGCGCCGTAAAAAGCTTCAACCTTGGGTCGGTTTGCCCAATATCTTGTGCCAAGACTTTGTTGTGCCTGAGTTGTTGCAAGACGCTGCTACGCCCGACGCACTGGCACAAGAGGTGTTGCAATGGCTACACAACCCTGCGGCAGCGGCCGCTGTTCAACAACGCTTTGCCGCGCTGCACGATACGCTGCGCCGCGACACACCCGCACTGGCGGCTCATGCGATCGAAAAAGTTCTTGCGCGCTGAGCAAGCCGCGCTCATTTGGGACGCCCCAGGCTTAATCGCCGGGGTGGATGAGGCTGGCCGTGGGCCGCTGGCGGGGCCTGTAGTGGCCGCTGCCGTGATCTTGGATGACTTGAACCCCATTGCGGGCTTGGCCGACTCCAAAAAACTCACCGCCTTGAAGCGCGAGCGTTTGTACGACGAGATTCGCGCCAAGGCTTTGTGCTGTTCCATCGCTGAAGCGACGGTGGAAGAAATTGACGAGCTCAATATTTTGCAAGCCACCATGTTGGCCATGCGTCGCGCCGTAGAAGGCTTGCGCCTGAAACCCACCAAGGTGCTGGTCGATGGCAACCGCTTGCCCGTCTTGGATGTGTTGGCCGAAGCCATAGTCAAAGGCGACAGCAAGGTGCAAGCCATTTCAGCAGCGTCCATCTTGGCTAAAGTCCACCGTGACCGTTGGTGCCAAGAGTTGCATGCGCAGTATCCGCAATACGGTTTTGATGGCCACAAGGGCTATGGCACCGCGGCGCACTTGCAAGCCCTCAAAAAGCACGGCGCTACGCCTTGGCACCGCAAATCGTTTTCTCCTGTGACCGAGGTGTTGAAATGAACTTGATCACCTCGCGTGACAACCCCTTGGTCAAAGACCTGCGCCGTTTGTCGCAAGACAGCACGGCCTATCGCAAACTGGGACGCGTGTGGCTTGAGGGCGATCATCTGTGCCGTGCTGCACTCACGCGTGGCGTCAAGCCTGAGCATGCGGTGTTTGCTGAATCGCTGTGGGCCAATGCGCCGCGTGAGTGGACGCAAGCAGCTGAGCGCAACACCGTGTTGCCCGACGCGCTGTTTGCCGAAATCAGCAGCCTTGAGTCTCCCGCCAAGATGGGATTTGTGTTGAAGGCGCCGGCATCCCAAGAAGTTCAAGCCACCACACCAACGGTCGTACTAGATCGTGTGCAGGATGCAGGGAATGTGGGCTCGATTTTGCGAAGTGCTTCTGCCTTTGGCTTTAAGCAAGTGTTGGCGATCAAAGGGGCAGCAGCTTTGTGGTCACCCAAAGTCTTGCGAGCTGGTATGGGCGCACATTTCGGGCTTCATTTGGTCGAAGGTCTGAGCGTCGACGATTTGAATGCCTTGGACATGCCTTGGGTCGCCACCAGCTCGCACCAAGGTCCGTTTTTGCACACCTTGCTGGCCGAAGCTAAGCTGCCCATGCCCTGCGCTTGGCTGATGGGGCATGAAGGGCAGGGCGTGTCGCCCGCCTTGGCCGAGCGTGCGGCTGTTCATGTACGCATTGCCCAACCAGGCGGAGAAGAGTCGCTCAATGTGGCCTCGGCTGCTGCTATTTGCTTACACGCCAGCGCCACCTGTCATTTGGCTTAATTCGCCTACTTTGATTCGGGAAAACCAGTGCCTCGGATATAATGAGAGGCTTTCCCGCATCAACCCGTACGCCACAGCTCAAACCTAGGCAAATTCCTCGAACAAAGCAGCCCAAGAGACACGTTCTCTGGTAAGCGCTGAGGCGTACCCGAACTATTCCGGAGAACCCAGTGCTTTTGTCTCTTCAGGGAACCTTCCCGCCCGCCATCTTGGCGCTCGCAGACGGCACGGTCTTTATCGGCAACTCGATCGGAGCATCAGGCTCTACCGTCGGCGAAGTGGTGTTCAACACCTCACTCACCGGCTACCAGGAAATCCTCACTGACCCCAGCTACTGCCAGCAGATCGTCACCTTGACGTACCCGCATATCGGTAACTACGGCGTCAACGTGGAAGACATCGAAGCTGACAAAGTCCATGCCGCTGGCTTGATCATCAAAGACCTGCCTTTGGTCGCAAGCAACTTCCGCTCGAACCAAACCTTGTCGGCCTACTTGACCGATGCAGGCACGGTTGCGATTGCCAACATCGACACCCGTCAACTCACTCGCATCTTGCGTACCAAGGGCGCGCAAAACGGCGCGATCGTCGGCTTAGCCAAAGGGCAAGAAGTCACACAAGCCGTGATCGACCAAGCGGTGGCTGCCGCCAAAGGCGCCCCCAATATGGCGGGCCTAGATTTGGCCCAAAAAGTCACTGTGTCCAAGTCGTATGAGTGGACACAGACCGAGTGGACCTTGGGCGAAGGCTACGGCAACTTGACTGCACCTAAGTTCCATGTGGTCGCTTACGACTTTGGCGTGAAGAAAAACATCTTGCGCATGTTGGCCCAGCGCGGTTGCAAAGTGACCGTGGTGCCTGCGAAGACGCCTGCGGCTGAAGTGCTCAAGCACAACCCCGATGGCATCTTCTTATCTAACGGCCCTGGCGACCCTCAGCCTTGTGACTACGCGATTGCTGCGGCTGCTGAGTTGATCGAAACCGGCATTCCCACATTCGGCATTTGCTTGGGTCACCAAATCATGGCTTTGGCCAGCGGTGCCAAAACCTTCAAGATGAAGTTTGGCCACCACGGTGCCAACCATCCCGTGAAAGACCTCGACTCAGGTCGTGTCTCTATCACCAGCCAAAACCACGGTTTTGCGGTGGACGAAAAATCATTGCCAGCCAACTTGCGTGCCACGCACGTGTCTTTGTTTGACGGCACGTTGCAGGGCTTGGCCCGTACCGACAAGCCCGCGTTTTGCTTCCAAGGTCACCCCGAAGCATCGCCCGGTCCACACGACATTGCTTACCTCTTTGACCGCTTCATCAAATTGATGGAGGCGAAATAATCATGCCCAAGCGTTCCGACATTAAAAGTATTCTCATCATCGGCGCAGGCCCGATCATCATTGGTCAGGCGTGTGAGTTTGATTACTCTGGCGTGCAAGCGTGTAAAGCGTTGCGTGAAGAGGGCTACAAAGTCATCTTGATCAACAGCAACCCTGCCACGATCATGACCGATCCAGCCACGGCAGACGTCACCTACATTGAGCCCATCACTTGGCAAACGGTTGAGAAGATCATTGCCAAAGAGCGTCCCGATGCCATCCTGCCCACCATGGGCGGCCAAACCGCGCTCAACTGTGCGTTGGACTTGTGGCACCACGGCGTGTTGGCCAAGTACAAGGTCGAGCTAATTGGCGCAACGCCTGAAGCCATCGACAAAGCCGAAGACCGCTTAAAGTTCAAAGACGCCATGACCAAGATCGGTTTGGGCTCTGCGCGTTCAGGCATTGCCCACAGCATGGAAGAAGCGTGGGATGTGCAAAAGCGCGTGGGCTTCCCCACTGTCATTCGCCCCAGCTTCACGCTCGGCGGCACAGGCGGTGGTATTGCCTACAACTCGGAAGAGTTTGAAACGATTTGCAAGCGAGGCTTGGAAGCGTCACCCACCAATGAGTTGTTGATTGAAGAATCGCTCGTCGGCTGGAAAGAGTATGAGATGGAAGTGGTGCGCGACAAGGCGGACAACTGCATCATCATTTGCTCGATCGAAAACTTAGACCCTATGGGTGTGCACACCGGTGACTCGATCACCGTGGCGCCCGCGCAAACCTTGACCGACAAGGAATACCAAATCATGCGCAATGCCTCGTTGGCTGTGTTGCGTGAGATTGGTGTGGACACCGGCGGTTCGAACGTGCAGTTCTCCATCAATCCGAAAGACGGTCGTATGGTCGTCATTGAGATGAATCCACGTGTGTCGCGTTCATCGGCATTGGCTTCTAAAGCCACGGGTTTCCCGATTGCGAAAGTCGCAGCTAAGTTGGCTGTGGGCTACACGCTTGATGAGCTCCGCAACGAAATCACGGGCGGTGCTACGCCTGCGTCGTTCGAGCCATCGATCGACTATGTGGTGACGAAGATTCCACGTTTTGCGTTTGAGAAATTTCCAACCGCTGACAGCCGCTTGACCACCCAAATGAAATCGGTGGGCGAGGTCATGGCCATGGGGCGTACCTTCCAAGAGTCCTTCCAAAAAGCCTTGCGCGGTTTGGAAGTGGGCGTGGATGGCATGAACGAAAAAACGCAAGACCGCGAAGTGCTCGAGAAGGAACTGGGCGAGCCAGGTCCAGAGCGCATTTGGTATGTGGGCGATGCGTTTGCGCAAGGCATGAGCGTGGAAGAAGTGTTCTCGCTCACCAAGATTGACCGCTGGTTCTTGGTGCAGATTGAAGAGATCGTGAAGATCGAGTTGGAGCTTGAGACCACCACGCTCGAAGCAATTTCTGCCCAAGAGTTGCGCGCCTTGAAAAAGAAGGGCTTCTCCGATCGCCGCTTGGCCAAGTTGCTCAAGACCACAGAGCACGCTGTGCGTGCACGTCGCCATGCGTTGAATGTTCGTCCTGTGTACAAGCGCGTGGATACCTGTGCAGCTGAGTTCTCCACAGACACGGCGTACATGTACTCGTGCTACGAAGGCCATGGTGATGGTGAGTGCGAAGCAGAACCCACCACCAACAAAAAAATCATGGTGCTCGGCGGCGGTCCTAACCGCATCGGCCAAGGTATTGAGTTTGACTACTGCTGCGTTCACGCTGCACTCGCCATGCGCGAAGACGGCTATGAAACCATCATGGTCAACTGCAACCCAGAGACTGTGTCGACCGACTACGACACGTCGGACCGCTTGTACTTTGAGCCATTGACGCTCGAAGACGTGCTCGAAATCGTGGACAAAGAAAAACCAACTGGCGTCATCGTTCAATACGGTGGTCAAACACCTTTGAAATTGGCGCTCGGCTTAGAAGCTGCTGGCGTGCCCATCATTGGTACCAGCCCCGACATGATTGACGCTGCGGAAGACCGTGAGCGTTTTCAAAAGTTGTTGCAAGACCTCGGCTTGCGCCAACCCCCCAACGCTACTGCACGCACTGAAACCGAAGCGCTTGAAAAAGCCGCTGAGTTGGGCTACCCCTTGGTGGTTCGCCCCAGCTATGTGTTGGGTGGTCGTGCGATGGAAATCGTGCATGAGCAACGTGACCTTGAGCGCTACATGCGCGAAGCGGTCAAAGTGTCGAACGACTCGCCCGTGCTCTTGGACCGTTTCTTGAACGACGCCATCGAGTGCGATGTTGACTGCTTGCGCGACCCAGAAGGCAAGACCTTCATCGGCGGCGTGATGGAACACATTGAACAAGCGGGCGTGCACAGCGGTGACTCGGCTTGCTCCTTACCTCCTTACTCATTGTCAGACGCCACAGTGACTGAACTCAAGCGCCAATCCGCTGCGATGGCCGGTGCTTTGAATGTGGTCGGCTTGATGAACGTGCAGTTCGCGATTCAACATGTGGATGGCAAAGACGTCATCTACGTGCTCGAAGTGAACCCGCGCGCGTCACGCACCGTGCCTTATGTGTCCAAAGCGACTGGCATTCAGTTGGCCAAGGTGGCAGCACGTTGCATGGCTGGTCAAACGCTCGCATCACAAGGTATCGCCAAAGAAGTCACACCGCCTTATTTCAGCGTGAAAGAAGCAGTGTTCCCATTTGTGAAGTTCCCAGGTGTCGATACGATTCTTGGCCCAGAGATGAAGTCCACGGGCGAAGTCATGGGCGTGGGTAAAACATTTGGCGAAGCATTCGTGAAGAGCCAACTGGGTGCAGGCACCAAGTTGCCTCGTCCACGCGATGCCGATGGTCGCTCGACAGGCAAGGTGTTCATCTCGGTGAAGAACAACGACAAGCCCCGTGCCATCAAAGTGGCGCGTGAGCTGTCTGCCTTGGGCTTTGAATTAATTGCCACCAAAGGTACTGCGTCTGCAATTATGGAGGCGGGTGTGCCTTGCGATGTGGTGAACAAAGTGACTGAAGGTCGCCCACACATCGTGGACAGCATAAAGAACAACGAAGTCGTGTTGGTCATCAACACCGTGGAAGAGCGTCGCAATGCGATTGCTGATTCGCGTCACATTCGTACCTCGGCATTGCTCAATCGCGTGACCACTTTCACCACCATCGCCGGCGCGGAAGCGGCTGTGGAAGGCATGAAGTACATGGACAAGTTGGAAGTTATTTCGGTGCAAGAAATGCACGCCCAATTGACAGCTTAAGGACGCACGATGAGTACAGTTCCTATCACCAAACGTGGCGCAGAAAAGCTCAAGGACGAGTTGCATAAACTCAAAACCATTGAGCGTCCCAACGTGATTGCTGCGATCGCTGAAGCACGTGCCCAAGGCGACTTGAGCGAAAACGCGGAATACGACGCAGCCAAAGACCGTCAAGGTTTCATCGAAGGTCGCATTCAAGAAATTGAAGGCAAGCTGTCGGTGGCTCAAATCATTGACCCAGCATCGCTCGATGCGGGTGGTCGTGTGGTGTTTGGCGCTACGGTTGCATTGGAAGACGAAGACACCGGCGACAAGGTGACTTACCAAATCGTGGGTGAAGACGAAGCCGATTTGAAACTCGGTCTCATCAACATCAGCAGCCCCATCGCCCGCGCCTTGATTGGCAAGGAAGAGGGTGATGTGGCCGAAGTGCAAGCACCAGGCGGTGTGAAGCACTACGAAGTGGTCAAGGTCTCTTACCTCTAACCCCTCACATGGCGCGGCTACAGATTTTCTTGGCGGCGCTGTGGTGGGGTAGCCTGTGTGCGGTGGGCTTCATGGTGGTGCCCATGCTGTTTATGCATTTGGAGACACCAGCCATCGCTGGACAAATGGCTGCAAAGCTTTTCACTGCGCAATCTTGGTTGTCACTGGTGTGTGGTCTGTTGCTTTTGCTAGCTGCTAAGCGCTTAAATCAAGACGACTCACATACGCCATCACCTTGGGTGATTGGTGGCATGCTGTGTGCCCTGTTGATTGAGGTGGCTGTGAAGCCCCACATCGTGGCGCGTGACAATCTGATGCTGTGGCACAACTTAGGTACGGCTTTTTATGCGTTGCAGTGGGTGTGTGCTGCAAAGGTGCTCTGGGCCTTGTACCCCGACAAAAAAGAGCTTGCCGTTGCAGCAAGCTCAGAATCTAGCCATTAACCCAAGCTGCGCTTTTTGACCGAAATCTTTTTGGGTTTGGCGCGTTTGACTTGACCGCCAGATGTCAGGCGTTGGTTGCCCAGCACGCGCAGAGTTTTTACTTCGGGGCGTTGGCCGCCTCGGCTGCTGTACTTGAGCACTTTCACATCGCGAGGGCCGGCCATGCGGTCTTCGTCAACGGTGCGTTCTTTTTCAGCGCGAGGGCGCCACAACACAAACAGTTTGCCGATGTGTTGTATGGGGGCCGCGTTGAGTTGGTCAGCCAAAGCGACAAACATGGCTTCGCGCGCTTGGCGGTCGTCGCCCAACACGCGGATTTTGATGAGGCCGTGCGCGTTGAGCGCCATCTCGGCTTCTTTGATCACGGCAGGTGTTAAGCCATCGTTGCCAATCATGACAACAGGGTCTAAATGGTGCGCTTCGGCGCGGTGAATTTTGCGTTGAGCAGGTGTGAGTTGTATTGCGGGCATGGGGGTATTATCCCCGCTCGCTCAGAGGTATGAATTGAAAGCTAAAACTAAAAGCAAAAAGGTCAACAAAACATGGTTGAACGACCATGTGAACGATACCTACGTCAAGCTGGCTCAAAAAGACGGCTACCGTGCGCGTGCGGCTTACAAGCTCAAGGAAATCGACGAACAGCTTCACCTCATCAAGCCCGGCTACACCGTGGTTGATTTGGGGTGCACACCTGGGGCATGGTGTCAATATTTGCGCCGTCGTATGTCTCCCAGTGGGGCGGCAGTTGGTGAACTCAATGGCACCATCATCGGCTTAGATATCTTGCCCATGGAGCCGATTGAAGATGTGACCTATATCCAGGGTGATTTCCGTGAGGAAGAGGTCTTGGCACAGCTAGAAGCCGCCTTGCAAGGCCGAATTGTGGATGTGGTGGTGTCTGACATGGCTCCCAATCTGACGGGGATTGAGTCGACCGATGCCACTCGCATTGCCCATTTGATTGAGCTGGCGGTGGACTTTGCGCAAAAGCACCTCAAGGACGATGGTGCATTGGTGGTCAAACTCTTTCACGGCAGCGGTTACAGCGATTTGGTGAACTTGTTCAAAAGCACGTTTCGCGTGGTCAAACCGATCAAACCAAAGGCCAGCCGTGATAAGTCAAGTGAAACCTTTTTGGTTGGTATGGGCGTGAAAAGTCGCGTTTGCGCAAATCCTTGATTTTTCTAAGGCTGCTTGCGATGAATAAAGCAGCCCCCAGTGCTTGAAACGCCTAAAATCAGGCCCATCTCAGTACATCTCGTACTTTTCTTATTTCGGAGCCCACATTGAATAATCAATGGTTCTCAAAAGTCGCTGTTTGGTTGGTCATCGCTTTGGTGATGTTCACTGTGTTCAAACAGTTTGAAACACGCCCAGGCGCAGGCTCTGGCTACCTTGGCTATTCGGACTTCCTTGAAGAAGTTCGCGCCAAGCGCATCAAAACCGCCACCATTCAAGAAGGTCAGGGCGGTACAGAAATTAGCGCTGTCACCAACGACGACCGCAAGATTCGTACGACGGCCACTTATCTCGACCGTGGTTTGGTGGGCGACTTGATCGCCAATGGCGTGAAGTTTGACGTCAAGCCCCGCGAAGAAGGCTCGCTCCTGATGACCCTGCTGGTCAGCTGGGGCCCCATGCTGTTGCTCATTGGTGTATGGGTGTACTTCATGCGTCAGATGCAAGGCGGCGGCAAGGGCGGGGCGTTCAGCTTTGGCAAAAGCAAAGCGCGCATGCTCGACGAAAACAACAACCAAGTCACGTTTGCTGACGTGGCAGGTTGCGACGAAGCCAAAGAAGAAGTCAAAGAAGTCGTGGACTTCTTGAAAGACCCACAACGCTTCCAAAAATTGGGTGGTCGGATTCCACGTGGTTTGTTGTTGGTTGGCCCTCCCGGTACTGGTAAGACATTGTTGGCCAAAGGCATTGCTGGCGAAGCCAAAGTGCCGTTCTTCAGCATCTCGGGTTCAGACTTCGTTGAGATGTTTGTAGGCGTGGGCGCGGCACGTGTGCGCGACATGTTCGAGAACGCGAAAAAGAATGCACCTTGCATCATCTTCATTGACGAGATTGATGCTGTGGGTCGCCAACGTGGTGCCGGTGTGGGCGGTGGCAACGATGAGCGCGAACAAACCTTGAACCAAATGTTGGTCGAGATGGATGGTTTTGAAACCAACCTCGGCGTCATCGTGGTGGCTGCCACCAACCGTCCTGACATCTTGGATGCCGCTTTGCTGCGCCCCGGCCGCTTTGACCGCCAGGTGTATGTGACCTTGCCTGATATCCGGGGTCGTGAGCAAATTTTGAATGTGCATATGCGCAAAGTGCCAATTGGCCAAGACGTGAACGCCAGCGTGATTGCACGTGGCACACCAGGCATGAGCGGTGCTGATTTGGCCAACCTGTGTAACGAAGCTGCCTTGATGGCTGCGCGCCGCAACGCGCGCGTGGTCGAGATGCAAGACTTCGAAAAAGCCAAAGACAAAATCTTGATGGGCCCCGAGCGCAAGAGCATGGTGATGCCCGAAGAAGAGCGTAAGAACACGGCCTACCACGAAGCCGGTCACGCCTTGATTGGCAAGCTCTTGCCCAAGTGTGACCCCGTACACAAAGTGACCATCATTCCGCGTGGTCGCGCTTTGGGCGTGACCATGAGCCTGCCTGAAAAAGACCGTTATAGCTACGACCGTGAATACATGCTGAACCAAATCAGCATGTTGTTTGGTGGCCGTATCGCCGAAGAAGTGTTCATGAACCAAATGACCACAGGTGCAAGCAATGACTTTGAGCGCGCTACATCGATCGCACGTGACATGGTGACGCGTTACGGCATGACCGAGGCCTTGGGCCCCATGGTCTACGCCGAGAACGAAGGCGAAGTGTTTTTGGGCCGCTCAGTCACCAAGACCACCAGCATGTCAGAGGCCACCATGCAAAAAGTGGATGTGGAAGTGCGTCGCATCATTGATGAGCAATACAACTTGGCTCGCCGTTTGATTGAATTCAACAGCGACAAGATGCACACCATGGCAAAGGCTTTGCTTGAGTGGGAAACCATCGACAAAGAGCAAATTGACGACATCATGGAAGGTCGTGAGCCACGTCCACCCAAAGACTGGACACCACGCACCCCTTCAGGTGGCGATGGCAGCGGTGGCAGCCCTGCGGTTCAAGCCGATCCATCACCCAGCGCTGCTTAAAGCGCAACGAAGAACCGAAAACGGGGCGTAAGCCCCGTTTTTCATGGAGTGTTTATGTTTTGGCAAACCTCACGTTTTCGCATTGATCTCAACCAACCTCAGGTGATGGGCATCGTCAATGTCACGCCTGACTCGTTCTCAGATGGCGGACAACACGCCAGCACACATCAGGCGTTGGCCCATTGCGAGCAACTGCTCAAAGAAGGCGCACATATTTTGGATATTGGCGGTGAGTCAACCCGACCCGGTGCGCCCGCCGTGAGCTTGGAGGAGGAGTTAGCGCGCGTGTTGCCCGTGGTGCGCGAAGCAGTGCGTTTGAATGTGCCGATTTCTGTGGATACCTACAAAGCCGAGGTCATGCAAGCAGTGTTGGATGCGGGGGCAGACATCATCAACGATGTGTGGGCTTTGCGTCAGATCGGCGCTCAGCAAGTAGTTGCTGCACACCCTGCATGTGGCGTGTGTTTGATGCACATGCACGGGGAGCCCCAAACCATGCAGACATGGCCGATGCAAGGAAGCATCACGCAGCCTGTTGCAGAATTTTTAATGCACAACGCACAAGCCTTGCAAGCTTTGGGTGTTGCACACGAGCGTATTGCCCTTGATCCCGGAGTGGGGTTTGGTAAAACAGTGGCTCAAAACTTTGAGCTGCTAGCGCATCAAAAACAGCTGTTGACCTTGGGCTATCCCTTGCTCGTGGGATGGTCACGTAAATCGTCTATCGGGGCAGTGACGGGGTGTGAGGTGGGTGATCGCATGCTGCCTAGCGTGGCTGCGGCGGTCATCGCTGTTGAGCGCGGCGCACGAATTGTGCGTGTGCATGATGTGGCGCAAACCGTTCAAGCACTCAAAGTTTGGCAGGCCGCTCAAGTTTGAGACAATCACCTCAAACCGATAAAAAACAACAACAAATACCAAGGCAAATAAGATGACACGCAAATATTTCGGCACAGACGGCATTCGCGGAACCGTGGGTCAAGCGCCTATCACCCCTGACTTTGTATTGCGTTTGGCCCATGCTGTGGGCCGTGTGCTGAAGCAAACCGAAGCGCACCCCACGGTGTTGATTGGCAAAGACACACGCATCTCTGGCTACATGCTGGAGTCAGCCCTAGAGTCTGGTTTCAACTCGGCAGGCGTCAATGTGGTGCTGCTTGGGCCCTTGCCAACACCCGGTGTGGCCTACCTCACGCGTGCGCAGCGCGCGAGCTTGGGCGTGGTCATCAGTGCCAGCCATAACCCGTTTGCCGACAACGGCATCAAGTTCTTCAGTGCCAATGGCAACAAGCTCAGCGATGCTTGGGAGTTGGCTGTGGAAGCCGCCTTGGAAGAAGCGCCTGTGTGGGTGGACTCGGCTAATCTTGGTAAGACCAAGCGCTTGGACGATGCGGCGGGCCGTTACATTGAATTTTGTAAGAGCACGTTTTCAAATGACCTCACGCTTAAAGGTTTGAAGGTGGTGGTGGATGCAGCGCACGGTGCTGCTTATCACATCGCGCCCAAGGTCTTTCACGAATTGGGTGCTGATGTGATCGCGATCGGTTGCAGCCCCGATGGTTTGAACATCAACGATGAAGTGGGCGCCACGCATCCTGATGCTTTGGTGCGTGCCGTCAAAGCCAACCATGCCGACTTTGGCATTGCGTTGGATGGCGATGCTGACCGCTTGCAAATGGTGGATGCGCAAGGGCGCTTGTACAACGGCGATGAGTTGTTGTACCTGATGGCGGATGATCGATTAGCCAATGACGAAGTCGTGCCGGGCGTGGTGGGTACCCTCATGACGAATATGGCTGTCGAAGTGGCTTTGAAAAAACGAGGCGTTGGCTTTGTGCGTGCCAAGGTGGGTGACCGTTATGTGCTGGAAGAGCTCGCGAAAAACAAATGGATTTTGGGTGGCGAAGGTTCAGGCCACTTGCTGGCTTTGGACAAGCACACCACGGGGGACGGCTTGGTGAGTGCTTTGCAAATTTTGCAAACTTGCGTACGCAGTGGCAAAACGATGGCCGAGTTGCTCAAAGACGTGACGCTGTTTCCTCAAACCCTCATCAACGTGCGTTTGCGCCCAGGGCAAGATTGGCAATCAAATGCGCGTATGAAAGAGGAAGTGCAAAAAGCCGAGGCCGAGTTGGCAGATACAGGCCGTGTGCTCATTCGCGCCAGCGGCACCGAGCCTTTGGTGCGTGTGATGGTCGAGGCCCGTGATGAAGCGCAAGCCAACGCGTGCGCCAAGCGCATTGCCGATACCTTGTCGGCTTAAGTCGTCGGCAATATCTCCAACACCAATTCTGGCGGACGACACAAACGTGTGCCGTTGGGGGTGATAACGATAGGGCGGTTCATCAGCACGGGGTGGGCCAGCATGGCATCGATCAGCGCGTCTTCTGTGAGGTTCGGGTTGTCCAAACCTAGCTCTGCATAAATCGCCTCTTTGCTGCGCATCAGTGCGCGTGCCGAAACACCCGTGGCTTGGATGATGTCTTGTAACTCATGGCGTGTCGGTGGCGCGTCCAAATACAAAACCACTTCAGGCTCATAGCCATGTTCGCGCAAGAGGGCTAAGGCATTGCGTGAGTTGCTGCACTTGGGGTTGTGATAAATCTTGATTTCGTTCATGGGTTTATCCATCAATGACGCACCTGAGTGCCGCGTGTTGGACGATAAGCGGCGCGCCACAACACGGGCAATAAAACTGCGGTGGTCACATACAAGGCCAAACTGCCGGTTTGCCAAAATGCAATGGGTGACTGAGGGGTGAGCCATGTCAACCCCGACACATCAAAGCCTGCGCCATAAGCCACCACATAACCGCCCGCCAAACCTAAGCCCCATAGCAACACGGTGTAAGTGATAAGCGGCAGTACCGTGATGCCGTAGCAGCGCAGGGTGAATACGCAAAACACTTGCACCGCATCGGCCACGTGGTAGAGCATTAGCCATAACAGCAACGTGGCGGCCAATGCTGCCACCTCCGGCGACTGGGTGTAAAACTGTGCAATGGTGTGATGTTGCCACCCAATCAAACCTGCCAAACTCAGGCTCAGAAGCAGCACCAAGCTCAGGCCTGTTCGTAGCGCCTGACGCGCACGATGAATTTGCCCAGCACCAATCCAATAGCTCACACGCGAGCTGCTGGCGATGGAAAGTGACAAGGGAATCATGTAGAGCACCGCTGTCATGTTGGACACGATTTGGTGGCTTGCGGTGGCGACGACGCCTAAGCGTGCGATGAACAAAGACATGAGGGTGAAGGAGGTGACCTCCACGCCGATGGCCAATCCACTGGGTAGTCCTAAGCGTACGAAGCGTAGCAGTGTGGTTGCATGTGGTTTTTCCATAGGTGCCCAAATCCGATAGGGCTTGTAGAAGTCTTGCGTACGTAGCAACCAAACGGCCAGTCCCAGCATGAGGATCATCACTGCCAAGGTTGCCCATGCACAGCCAGCTAAACCCAAGGGCGGCAGAACGTTTGGAATACCCAATACCAAAGCGATGGACAGTGGAATTTTGACCATCAAAGCACCGACTTGCACCCACGTCACCAACTTAGGTTTGCCTAAGCTTTGATTGAGTGTGCTGTACATGCGAAACAGCAATGACGCGGGCAATCCAAAAGCCACGATGTTCAGATAGCCGCGAACTTCAGCTTGCAAGTCAGCAGGGACTTGCGTCCAGTTCAATAAAACATCTGGGCAGAGCAATGCCCACATGCCTAAGCTGGCGGTGATGGCACACAAGTACAAAGCTTGTCGAACCGATCGTCCGACCTCGGCATGACGCTGTGCGCCATGCAGTTCAGCCCAAACAGGCAGTAAGGCTTGCAGCATGCCCATCAGCGATATATGCACTGTGACATAAGTGGCCGAGGCAACAGCCAATGCTGCGAGCGCTGTGTCTGCGAAGTGTCCGGCGACCAATGTGTCAGTGATGCTGAATGCCATCACAGCCAGCTGTCCGACCATCACAGTGCCGGCATGACGCATGATGGTTGCGCGTTCGCTGCTCATGGGTAGATCAAGGTTGACGGCGATGGTAGAGCGTCACATTTTCTTTTCTATCAGCTGGGCGATAGATGCTGCGCACACGTGTCCACTCGCTGAGCTTGACCACCTGATTTACTTCAGGACGTAAATCGTTATCAACCACGAGCCAAGGACATGAACGTTCCTGAGATGTTGTGGTCATTTCAGCTTTTTTCACATCAAAACCACCGTGGTAATGAAAGGCCATCATTTGGCTTGTGCTCAAACCGTAGCTGAGCAGGCAAACACTGCTGGATCGGTTGGGGTCTTGTTTGTTCATCACAGTTTGGATTTGCTGAACCCAGGGCTTGTAGCTGAAGGCGAAGTCCAATAAAGGTAGCCATAACGTCAAAAGCAACAGCCAACTCAACGCCGCGCCACCCGCAGGAAGAACCAAGCTTTTCCACAAAGCATGACGATTTCTTGCAGAACGCCAGCTCACGAGCCATCCCCAGACGAAGGTGGCAGCCAAAGCTATCAAGAATGGAATCCATTCGAAGGTCGGTTCAAAACCAGGTGCCAAACGTGCCACATTGGCGGCTGGTTTGGCTGGCCATCCTGTTTGCATTGCAATCCAGATGATCCAGATGATCAAGGCCGAGCCGGTGAAGAACAACAAGGTGAACCAATCGATCAAGGCGGCCACACTGCGTCGCAGGGTAGGAAGTGCAAACGCAGCCAGGGTGGCAAAGGCGGGTAGCGCCAGCAACAAAGTACGACTCGAAGAGGGGGTTAACAAGGCGGTGCTGACGGTCAGTAGCATGAACCACATGGGCAGCACCAAATGACGGCTCCAATGCGTTGAGGCCCATTGGCGGCGCCAGTGCCATAAGGTCCAGATCGCCAATGGCCAAGCAGGCCATGTGAACCAAACCAAAAGACGGACCAAGTTTCGCCAAGCTTGAGGGTCTTGGTGCAGTGGTAACAGGCGCCAATGCCAAATCTCTAATGTTGTTGCAAGTGCAGCCACTGCGAGTCCTACAAGCAGCAACCAAAGCGCATGTTGTCTAGCGGTCTTTGGGGATGTACTTTGACGGTCTAAAAGACATAAGAGACCGCTGCCAACGGCCATCAGCACGGCAAAACTGGGGGCGCCACTGAGGCACAAACCCAAAAGCCCGATGGTCAAGGCTGTCAAACTGTAGCGTGGGTGGTAGGGCAGGGCAGCCACACCATAAAAAACAAAGCTCACGAGAGACAGTTGCATCAAGATCGGGCTGGCTTCATGTGACAGCAGTGCCAATCCCAAACAGGCGATGAGCGCAAGTACCGCGCCATCAGCGATGGTGCGGGCGTAGTCCTTGGGTTTTGCCTCGCCACCAAATGCAAACGGCACAGGTTGCGCTTGTGGGCTTAGGGCTAAGTAATACACGCCATGCCATGTGCTGGCCAATGTCAGTGCCAACAGCAGCGCGAATGGAAGGCGAACCGCCAATCCTGCGGACATCCAACTAGGGGCGATTTGTATGGCCCATGCACCGAGCCAGTAGGGCAGCAACGCATCAAGTTCTGGAAGTTGGCCCCAGATGTTTGGGTTGAACCAATCACTACTGCCTTCAGCCAAGGCGAGCATGTAGCTAAAGGCGTTGAATTCATTACCCTTCCAAGGCTCTCGGCCAATCAATCCTGGCAGCACATAGGCAGCGCAGAACAACCACAGCGCTAGACGCGGCAAACGACGCACAGCACTTTGTGGAACGATGGCAGGGGTGGGATGGGTCACAGTCGTTTAAATAAAAAAGGCAGCACGGAGGGCCGGGCTGCCTTGTTTGAAGTGAGCGCAGGGCTTACTTGGCGGCTGTTTTGCCGTACTTGTTACGGAAGCGCTCAACGCGACCACCCATGTTGTCCACAGATTTTTGTGTGCCTGTGTAGAAGGGGTGTGATTCGCTGGTGGTATCCAACTTGAACAATGGCAGCTCGCGGCCGTCTTCCATGGTGATCATTTCTTTTGTGTTCGCGCATGAGCGAGTCACAAATTTGAAACCGTTGGACATGTCCATGAAACAGATTTCACGGTAGTTGGGGTGAATGCCTTCTTTCATCGCTTTTTCCTTAGCAGCTGCGGTAGCCATGCCGACCTATTTCGACACACTTTCCGCAAAACGCGTCATTATGCCACGAAAGAACGCGTTTTTATCGCAAGACCGCTAAGGCAAAGGGTAGGCTGAGCATGCCCATCAAGGTCGATAAAGTCACCAAGCCCGCCACAAACGCACCGTTGTAGCCCATACGGGCGGCCAATACGTAGCAACTGGACGCTGTGGGTAGCGCCGAAAACGCCAACAACACGCTGGTTTGCGTGTGATCTAGTCCAAAAGCTCCCGCCAAACCGAAGGCCAGCAATGGCGTGATGAGGTGACGAATGGCCAACAATGACACTGCCAGTGCCTTGGCTTTCATGAGGTGTCCGAACTGCATGCCAGCACCGGCGGCCATCAATCCCAAAGCCAAAGATGCTGCACCGATGCGCTGCAGGGTAGGCTCGGCCCAGTTCGGAATTTGCAAGCCCACGATATTGGCCAAGAGGCCTGATGCCGTGGCTAGGATGAGCGGGTTACGAACCAGCTCTCGTCCAAAGCTGCGCTGAGAATGACGCGCCATGGGCCACACAGCGGCCACGTTGAACATGGGGACGCACACGCCAATCAACACCGCAATTAACAACAGCGCCTGCGGGCCAGCGATGCGCTCAGCCAAGGCCAAGGCGATAAAGGAGTTGAAACGAAAGGCTACTTGTGCGCTGGCCGCATGCATACGGGCATCTATGTGTCGCCCCAGTAGCGGTAACTTGGGGAGTACATAAGACAGCGTCACGCTGCTCAAGCCCAGCATCAACCCTGCCATGATGAGATGAGAGGCGGCTTGTAAATCCAAAGGCGTTCGCACGATGGAGTGAAACAACAACACGGGGAAGAGAAAGAAGTACACCAAGCTCTCTACCTGTTCCCACACGGTGCGGTTGAGTGCGGTGTATTTACAAACGAGATAGCCGCAAAGAATGAGCGAGAAATCGGGAAAGAGGAGTTGGGCGTAATTCACGTGCTAAGAATAACCGCACTGGAATCTCCGAGTGTGTTGTCAGCGTTTACGATTGACCCTCACATGACACATTCTGTTCCTCTTCATGTTGCTGCACCCGATGCCAACATTGACATCTTCATTGATGCGCTTTGGTTAGAGCACGGTTTGGCCCCCAACAGTTTGGCGGCCTATCGGCGTGACTTGAATTTGCTCTCAGCTTGGCTGCACACGCAGGGCACGCATTTGCTGGCAGCGCAAGAGTCTGACTTGCAACAGTACTTTGCACACCGCCATGCCGAGACCAAAGCCACCAGTGCCAACCGTCGTTTGACGGTGTTCAAACGTTTTTACCGTTGGGCTCTGCGCGAGCGCATGTTGGTGGCCGACCCCACGTTGAAATTGCTGACGGCCAAACAACCCGTGCGTGCACCCAAAAGTCTGACCGAGGCGCAAGTGGAGAGTCTGCTCAATGCGCCAGATGTATCCACAGGTTTAGGTATGCGAGATCGAACCATGTTGGAGCTGATGTACGCCAGCGGCTTGCGTGTGAGCGAGCTGGTGGATCTGAAAACTTTGCATGTTAGCTTGAACGACGGTGTGCTACGAGTGATGGGCAAAGGTAGCAAAGAGCGCTTGGTGCCGTTTGGCGAAGTGGCACGTGATTGGCTGCAACGCTATTTGAATGAGGCGCGACCTGCGTTGCTGGCTGGCCATCAAACCGAAGCTTTGTTTGTGACGGTGCGTGGGAAAAATGCGGGCGAGGGCATGACACGCGCGATGTTTTGGCAGCTCATCAAACGCTACGCTTTGCTAGCGCAAATCCACGCGCCCATTTCGCCGCATACCTTGCGCCATGCGTTTGCCACCCACTTGTTGAACCACGGCGCCGATTTGCGCGCGGTGCAAATGCTCTTGGGGCATGCCGATATTTCTACAACCACCATTTACACGCACATTGCGCGTGAGCGTTTGAAGAGCCTGCATGGGCAGCACCATCCTCGCGGGTGAGGCGTGTGCAGTTTAGAAGCGGGCGATCTTAGGCTCCGAGCAGGTAACCAATTTCCACATCAGTAAAGCCTGCGCGTTTGCGAGCTTCTTCGTTGAACGGTGGGCGTAAGTTGGGCGCTTCGTATTGCTTCACCAATGCGCCATACAAAGGCACGGGGTCAAGCCCGCGTTGTTCGCACAGCCAGCGATACCAATGGTTGCCAATGGCGACATGGCCGACTTCGTCGCGCAAGATGATGTCAAGCAAGTCCACGGCTTTCAAGGCGCCAGGACTCGCTGCTTTGCGCAACTTGGTTTGAATCAAAGGCGTGGCATCCAGCCCGCGTGCTTCGAGGGTGCGAGGCACCAAGGCCATGCGGGCTAGCACATCACCCGCTGTTTTCTCGCACATCTGCCACAGGCCATCGTGGGCATCGAAGTCGCCATATTCGTAGCCCAACTCATGGAGTAGCTCATGCAAGATGGTGAAGTGGTAAGCCTCTTCGTGCGCGACCAGCAGCCAATCGCGGTAAAACGCTTCGGGCATGTCGCTGAAGCGCCAAACGGCATCCAGTCCCAAGTTGATGGCGTTGAACTCGATGTGACACACCGCATGAATCAGCGCCGCCAAACCTTCGGACGTAAAGGGCGTGCGGCTGGGCACGTCTTTAGGTGGCAGCAGGTGTGGGCGTTGAGGGCGACCAGGCAAGGCAGCGGTCGGTGTGAGCACCTCACTGGGTGCAAGTGCTAAATGGGGTTGTTGGGCCCATAGGGTCTGCACAGCAACCACTTTGTCTCGTGGGTGGCAAAGGCACAGGGCATCAAGGGCGTGTTGGCGAAGCGACATCCCTACAATTGTAGGAAAACACACACTGCAAGGAGACTTCTATGGCCGTTTACCAACTTGATGACTTGACCCCAAACATCGCGGACTCCGCATGGGTGGCCGACAACGCGCAAGTGGTGGGTGATGTGCACATGGCCGCCGACAGCAGTGTCTGGTTCAGCTCGGTGGTGCGCGGTGACACGGCCACCATTCGCATAGGCGAAGGTACCAACATCCAAGACGGCAGCGTGCTGCATGCCGATGTGGGCATTCCGCTCACCATTGGGAAACATGTGACGGTGGGCCACATGGTGCAGCTGCATGGCTGCACGATTGGCGATGAATCGCTCATTGGCATTGGTGCTGTGGTGCTCAATGGCGCGAAGATTGGCAAAAACTGTTTGGTGGGTGCGGGTTCTCTTGTGACCGAAGGCAAAGAGTTTCCCGACGGCTCCATGATTTTGGGAAGCCCTGCCAAGGTGGTGCGCGAGCTCACTCATGAGCAAATTGAAGGGCTGCGCCGCAGCGCGCAGCACTATGTGACTAACAAAAACCGCTTCAAAGCGGGCTTAAAGAAAATTGCTTGATGTCTCAACTGCATAAATTTTTGTTTGATGGCATGCCCGTGCGTGGCATGTTGGTGCAACTCACCGATGTCTGGCAAGAGGTGCTCAAACGCCGTGCCGCCAACGCCGAAACTGGTGCTTACCCAGAGGCTGTGCGCCATTTGCTGGGCGAGATGACGGCGGCTTCGGTGTTGATGCAGTCGAACATCAAATTCAACGGCGCCTTGGTCATGCAAATTTTTGGCGATGGCCCTTTGAAGCTGGCTGTGGTTGAGGTGCAGCCCGACCTGAGCTTGCGTGCTACGGCCAAAGTGGTGGGCGAGTTGGGCAATGCCAGCACTTTGCCCGAGATGGTGAACGTCAACAACGAAGGCAAATGCGCCATCACCCTCGACCCGCTCAACAAAATGCCAGGCCAGCAGCCCTACCAAGGTGTGGTGCCTTTGTTTGATGACCAACGTAACAAACTCGATAAGTTCAGCGATGTCTTGCAGCACTACATGCTGCAAAGTGAGCAGCTCGACACCACCTTGGTGCTGGCTGCCAACGACACCACGGCAGCTGGCTTGTTGATCCAACGCTTGCCTGTCAAAGGGGAAGCCAACTTAGCAGCTCAAGCCAGTATGGGTGACGAGGACGGCATTGGCTTGAGTGAAGACTACAACCGCATCTCTATCTTGGCTGCGAGCTTGACGGCTGATGAGCTGTTGAATTTGGATGCCGAAACCATTTTGCGACGCTTGTTTTGGGAAGAAAAACTGGTGCGCTTTGAGCCCTTGCAACCGAAGTTCGCATGTTCATGCAGCCGTGAGCGAGTGAGTAACATGATTCGCAGCTTGGGCACCGACGAAGTGGAAAGCATCTTGGCCGAGCGCGGCAATGTGGAAGTGGGTTGCGATTTTTGCGGTCAGCAATACCGCTACGACGCAGTGGATGCCGCGCACATTTTCACTAGCGCTGAGTCTCAACCACCCGCGCCTTCATCGTTGCACTGAGCGTTTAGCCTTTGACAAGGCTGGTGAATAAGCGGTGCTCGCAGTCGCCGTCACCACAGGTTTCGCAGGGGCCGCTCCAGCGTGTAGGCGGCTCAGGGCGCTCTAGCTGCTTGGCCCAGTCAGGTGCTTGGCGACCTATACAAAACAAAGCGTTCTCTAAGCGCTGCTCGCCCGTGCCGTACACGACTTGGTAAGGCAGTCCAGCCAGCCCCAACATGTGACGCACGGCTGCATCGACGGGTTCGCGCACATGCGGGCCATCGCGCTGCAAACCGTCACTCACCCAGGGTAGATCTAAGCCAGTCAGTAGCGTGACGTCATACACCGCTTGATGCGCCAAGGCCAAGGCATTCAAGCTGTCATCGTTGAACAACATTTGACTGTAGACAGCCGTCATCAACGGTGTGGTGTCTGCAATCACCACGGCATCCGCTGGCGCTGCGAGTACCCGTGCCATTTGTGTTTCGACGATGTGTAACTGTTCGTCTTGACGCGGTGTGCGCTGATGGATGTCACACCATTCACGCAGGTATTCGTCCACGCGGTGTACCGCCAAACCCGATTGCTGCAACTGTGCGCACAGGTCATGCGCCAGCTGTGACTTGCCTGTGCTTTCAGCACCGAGCAGCGCAATCTTCATGCTCTCGCTTCCTCTTGGACATGCTTGCGCCAAGTGCGCCAGCCTACCGCACTGAGCGCAATGAACACGAGGTAGAGCAGCGTGGTGAGCCACAGACCTTTCCACGCAAACAACCCAGCGGCGACGATGTTGACGATGATCCAAACCGCCCAATTTTCCAAGCGCTTGTGTGCCAGCAAATATTGGCCGACCAAGCTGAAGGCAGTGGGGAAGGCATCCCACCAAGGCACATCGGTGTCGGTGAAGTTCAGCAGCACGGCTCCCGTGCTTAGCCATAGCAAACTGCCCATCCAAGCTAAGTTGAAGCGCTGGCGCGCAGGCATGCGGGTGACGGGTAAGGGCGCGCCCTCTACGCCGCGCAGCCACACGGACCAGCCCCAAAGAGCCAAGACGACGAATAGCACTTGCAGCAGCGCGTCGCCGTACAAGCGTTGGCTCCAAAACAAAAAGAAATACAGCACAGAGCTGATAGCGGCCAAAGGCCAACCCCAATGCAATTCAACGATGTTGCACACAATCATCGCGAAGGCCAGTAGCACAGCGATGAGCTCAAGCCAAGAAGTGTCGAGGCCCCAAAGGGTGAATGCGGTCGAGAAAAGGAGTTCGGTCACTTCGCGATTTGCACGAAGACTTCATTCGGCTTGACCATGCCGATTTCAGAGCGGGCGCGCTCTTCGACCATTTCCAGACCGTCTTTGAGGTCATGGAGTTCAGCGCTGAGGCGGTCGTTGGCCAGCTGCGCAGCAGCGTTCTGCTGATTTTGTTCTTTTAAGGTCTGACGCAGGCGCATCACGTCAGGGATGCTGCCGCGACCAAACCACAGCTGGCCCTGCAGCACAAGCAGCAGGGCAATCAGCACGAGGTGGAGTGGTCGCAACATCACGCGTGATTAACGCAAGTTGTAGAAGGCAGCACGGCCTGGGTACACGGCCACATCGCCCAAGTCTTCTTCGATGCGCAAGAGTTGGTTGTACTTGGCCATGCGGTCAGAACGGCTCATGGAGCCAGTTTTGATTTGGCCAGCATTCAAGCCCACGGCGATGTCGGAGATGGTGGAGTCTTCGGTTTCGCCAGAACGGTGCGAGATGACGGCGGTGTAGCCAGCGCGCTTGGCCATCTCGATGGCTTCAAACGTTTCAGTCAAAGTGCCGATTTGGTTGATCTTGATGAGGATCGAGTTGGCGATGCCCTTGTCGATGCCTTCTTTGAAGATCTTGGTGTTGGTCACGAACAAGTCGTCACCCACGATTTGCACTTTCTTGGCCAAGCGGTCGGTCAACACCTTCCAACCGTCCCAGTCGCCTTCGGCCATGCCGTCTTCGATGGAGATGATGGGGTACTTGTCGCACCAAGTGGCGAGCATGTCGGTCCATTGTTGGGCGGTCAATTGCAAGCCTTCGCCGGCCAAGTGGTATTTGCCGTCTTTGTAGAACTCGCTGGCAGCGCAGTCCAAGCCCAAAGCGATTTGCTCGCCAGGGGTGTAGCCTGCGGCGGTGATGGCGTCCAAGATCATTTGGATCGCTGCTTCGTGGCTGGCTACGTTGGGGGCAAAGCCGCCTTCGTCGCCCACGGCAATGCTCATGCCTTTGTCGTGGATGATTTTCTTCAAGGCGTGGAACACTTCAGCACCGTAACGCACGGCTTCACGGAAAGTAGGAGCGCCGACTGGGATGATCATGAACTCTTGCAAGTCCAAGTTGTTGTTGGCATGTGCGCCACCGTTGATGACGTTCATCATGGGCACGGGCAGTTGGTTGCCGTTCATGCCGCCGAAGTAACGGTACAGGGGCAAGCCAGACTCTTCAGCTGCAGCGCGAGCCACAGCCATAGACACAGCCAACAACGCATTGGCGCCCAAGCGGCTCTTGTTGTCGGTGCCGTCGAGGTCGATCAAAGTCTTGTCGAGGAAGGCTTGCTCAGAAGCATCCAAGCCCAAAATGGCTTCAGAGATTTCGGTGTTGATGTGCTCAACGGCTTTCAACACGCCTTTGCCAAGGTAGCGGCTTTTGTCGCCATCACGCAGCTCGATGGCTTCGCGGCTGCCGGTGGATGCGCCAGATGGCACAGCGGCACGGCCCATGGTGCCGGACTCCAACAATACATCACATTCCACGGTGGGGTTGCCGCGGCTGTCCAAAATTTCACGGGCGACGATGTCGACGATAGCGCTCATTTGTGTTTTCCTATGGTCAAGTTTTTAAAAAAGGTTTTCGGCTGTGTGCTTGGCACTCAGGCCTCAAAGTTGTTTTCTAAGAAGGGGTGCTTTTTGGTCACGGCGTCGAGTTCAACCAATGTTTCCAACAAAGCTTTCATTTTGTTCAAGGGCACGGCGTTGGGGCCGTCCGACCAAGCCTCTGAGGGGCGAGGGTGGGTTTCCATGAAGAGGCCTGCCACACCTGCGGCCACACCTGCACGGGCCAGAACGGGCACCATCTCGCGCGCACCGCCGCTGCTGGTGCCTTGGCCGCCTGGCTTTTGCACCGAGTGGGTCACGTCAAACACCACAGGGGCGCCTGACTTGCGCATCTCAGCCAAGCTCACCATGTCTGCCACGAGGTTGTTGTAGCCAAAGCTCACACCGCGTTCGCAGGCCAAGAAGTTGTCTTCGGGCAAGCCAGCTTCGCGTGCAGCGGCGCGGGCTTTGTCGATGACGTTTTTCATGTCCCAAGGGGCCAAGAACTGGCCCTTTTTGATGTTCACGGGTTTGCCTGATTGCGCGACAGCACGAATGAAATCAGTCTGGCGGCACAAGAACGCAGGCGTTTGCAACACGTCGACCACGCTGGCTACGGTTTTGACTTGCGACTCGTCATGCACATCGGTGAGTATGGGTAGGTGCAATTGGCGACGCACTTCATCCAAAATTTTCAGGCCCGCATCGATACCCACGCCGCGTTTGGTGTTGCCAGACGAGCGGTTGGCCTTGTCGAACGAGCCTTTGTAGATCAGCGGGATGCCCAAACCAGAGCAGATCTCTTTGAGTTGGCCGGCCACGTCAATGGACATTTCCAAGCCTTCGATCGAGCAGGTGCCTGCGATCAAAAAGAAACGCTGGTCGAGGCCGACATCAAATCCACAAAGTTTCATGGCGTGCATTCCTTTGAAAATTAAGCCTTGGCCTTGTGTTCAAGTGCGGCCTTGACAAAGGCGTTGAACAGCGGATGGCCGTCCCATGGGGTGGACTTGAATTCGGGGTGGAACTGCACGCCCATGTACCAAGGGTGCACGTCTTGCGGCAGTTCGATGATTTCGGTCAGGTGCTCACGTTGTGTAAGGGCTGAAATCACCAAGCCGGCATCACGCAGTTTGTCCAAATAGTTGACGTTGGCTTCGTAGCGGTGGCGGTGACGCTCGGTCACCACATCGCCGTAGATTTTGTGAGCCAAGGTGCCAGGGGCCACATCTGAGCTTTGTGCGCCCAAACGCATGGTGCCTCCTAAGTTGGAATTCTCGTCGCGCACTTGGATCGTGCCGTCTTCGTTTTTCCACTCGTTGATGAGCGCGATGACGGGTTGTTCGCAGTCGGCCACAAATTCGGTGGAGTGGGCTTGCGTCAAGCCTGCTTTGTGGCGAGCGTATTCGATGGTTGCCACTTGCATGCCCAAGCAGATACCGAGGTAAGGCACTTTGTTTTCGCGGGCGAATTGGGCAGATGCAATCTTGCCTTCCACGCCGCGAATGCCAAAGCCCCCGGGCACCAACACCGCGTCGAATTTTTCGAGTTGGTTCACGTTTTCGGGCGTGATGAATTCAGAATCTACGTATTCGATCTTGACGCGCGCATGGTTCTTCATACCAGCGTGGCGCAGCGCTTCGTTGAGTGATTTGTAGCTGTCAGACAGGTCAACGTACTTGCCCACCATAGCGATGGTGACTTCTGCTTTGGGGTTGGCCACTTCGTGAACCAAGTCATCCCAGCGTTGCAAATTAGCAGGCTGGGCGTTGATGCGTAGTTTTTCGCACACCAAACGATCCAAGCCTTGCTCGTGCAGCATGCGAGGCACTTTGTAGATGGTGTCCACATCCCACATGGAGATCACGCCCCACTCGGGCACGTTAGAGAAGAGGCTGATTTTTTGGCGCTCGTCTTCAGGGATGGGGCGATCTGCGCGGCACAACAAAGCATCGGCCTGAATGCCGATTTCGCGCAGCTTTTGCGCGGTGTGTTGGGTGGGCTTGGTTTTGAGTTCGCCAGCGGCAGCAATCCAAGGCACGTAGCTCAGGTGCACAAAGGCGGTGTTTTGTGGGCCGAGCTTCAAGCTCATTTGACGCGCAGCTTCGAGGAAGGGCAGAGACTCGATGTCACCCACAGTGCCGCCGATTTCCACGATAGCCACGTCGACCGCTTCGGGGGTTTCGTAGGCCGCGCCTCGTTTGACGAACTCTTGAATTTCGTTGGTGATGTGCGGGATGACCTGCACGGTCTTACCCAAGTAGTCGCCACGGCGCTCTTTGTCGAGCACGCTTTGGTAAATTTGGCCGGTGGTGAAGTTGTTGGCCTTTTTCATGCGCGTCGTGATGAAGCGCTCATAGTGGCCGAGGTCGAGGTCAGTTTCTGCGCCGTCTTCGGTGACGAACACCTCGCCGTGCTGCAGGGGCGACATGGTGCCGGGGTCTACGTTGATGTAGGGGTCCAGCTTGATGAGGGTGACTTTGAGGCCGCGTGATTCAAGCAAGGCGGCGAGTGAGGCGGCTGCAATTCCCTTGCCTAGGGAAGAGACAACACCGCCGGTGACGAATACAAATTGGGTCATGCCAGATCGGGAGACTGTCTCCCGGTAGGTGGAAATCGAAATTATAGGCGCTCTGCTACATTGCCACCCATGTCTGATCTGTCAAATAAACACATTGTTTTGGGTTTGAGCGGTGGCATCGCTTGCTACAAGGCGGCGGAGCTGTGCCGCGCTTTGGTGAAAGCTGGGGCGACGGTGCAAGTGGTGATGACTGAGGCTGCGGCCCAGTTCATCACACCAGTCACGTTACAGGCCTTGTCGAATCGCGCGGTCTATGTTTCGCAATGGGATGCGCGTGAGCCCAACAACATGGCGCACATCAACTTGAGCCGTGAGGCTGATGCCATTTTGATTGCTCCCGCTAGCGCCGACTTCATGGCCAAACTGCTGCATGGTCGTGCCGATGATTTGCTCAGCCTCATGTGCCTAGCCCGACCGATTGAGCGCGTGCCTTTGATCTTGGCTCCTGCCATGAACCGCGAAATGTGGCAGCACCCCGCCACGCAACGCAACATGGCGCAACTTACCGCAGACGGTGCGCATGTCTTAGACGTAGGGCAGGGCGAACAAGCCTGTGGCGAAACCGGTGACGGCCGCATGCTGGAGCCAGAAGAAATTTTGGAAGACCTCATCGCGTTCTTCCAACCCAAAGTCTTGGCAGGCCAGCATGTGCTTGTTACAGCAGGCCCTACCTACGAGGCCATGGACCCCGTGCGCGGCATCACCAATTTGTCCAGTGGCAAGATGGGGTTCTCAATTGCTCGCGCAGCGCGCGAAGCAGGTGCGCAAGTGACCTTGGTCGCTGGTCCCGTTCGTTTACCTACGCCGCGCGGCGTGCAACGTGTGGATGTGCGCTCGGCATTGGACATGCAAGCTGCTGTGGCCAAGCATGTGGATGCGGCTTCAGTGTTTGTGGCGACGGCTGCCGTGGCCGATTGGCGTGTGGCCAGTGTGGCTGGGCAAAAAATCAAGAAAGACGGCTCTGGTCAGTTACCGCAACTGAACTTTGTTGAAAACCCAGACATCTTGGCTGGCGTGGCGCAATCGGCGCGTGCCCAAAGCGGTGCTTTGTATTGCGTGGGATTCGCCGCTGAAAGTCATGATTTGCTCAAGCATGCCACGGCCAAACGCGAACGCAAAGGCGTGCCGCTGTTGGTCGGCAACATCGGCCCTGCGACGTTTGGCTTGGATGACAACGCTTTGTTGTTGGTGGACGCACACGGCCACCAAGAACTGCCGCATGCCAACAAACTGACCTTGGCGCGTCAATTGGTGGGTGAGATTGCCCGCCGTTTGAACCCTTAATTTTTCACACTCAATTTTTCATTTGAAGCACTATGAAACTCGACGTCAAAATTCTCGATCCCCGCATGGCTGAACAGCTGCCGCAATACGCCACACCTGGCAGCGCTGGCTTAGATTTACGTGCTTGTTTGGATGCACCCATCACGCTCGAACCTAACGCTTGGCAATTGGTGCCAACGGGCATCGCCATTCATTTGGCCGACCCTGCGTATGCTGCGCTTATCTTGCCTCGCTCAGGCCTCGGTCATAAGCACGGCATCGTGTTGGGTAATTTGGTGGGCTTGATTGACAGCGATTACCAAGGCCAGCTCATGGTCAGCGCTTGGAACCGCAGCGATGTGGCATTCACACTGGAACCCATGGAGCGTTTAGCGCAGTTGGTCATCGTGCCAGTGGTGCAAGCCCAGTTCAATGTGGTGAATGAGTTTGCGGGCGCGACCGAGCGCGGCGAGGGCGGTTATGGCTCGACCGGTAAGAAGTAAAACGTTGGCAATGCGAAGTTAAGAGCCCAACAAAAAGCAGCTCTCGGGCTGCTTTTTTGATGTGCAGAGATAGATCTCAGTGCAACAGATCGCTACCCGGTGCTTGCGGCTCAATTTTGAAGAAGCCTGTCCCTAAAGTGCCGCGCTCAAGTTCCTCTTGCGTGGCTTCACGCACAGCCTGCACATCGAGGTGAATGCGAATGGCAATTCCCGCGAGCGGGTGGTTGCCGTCAAGCACCACGTGTTCTGGGTAGATCTCGGTGACGGTGTAGAGCAAATCTTGCGGTGCATCTGGGTTGCAGCCTTGTGGCAGCGCGTGCCCTTCAAGCGTGTGGCCTTCTTCCAGCTCTTTCGGAAAGCGCGAACGCGCTTCTAAAAACACCAAGTTTTCGTCATAGTCGCCGAAGGCTTCCTCGGGTTCGAGTTGCAAGTCGATGTGGTCTCCCACGCTGTGGCCTTGCAGGGCTTCTTCGATCTTGGCCAGCAGGTCATCGCCACCCACTAAAAATTCAACTGGGCTGTCTAATTCATCGAGCACTTCGCCCAAAGTGTCTTTCAAGGTCCAAGTTAAGCCGACCACGCAGTGTTGTGTAATTTCCATAGGGCAAAATTGTCGCACGATGCATGTGAATAAACCCCTGACCCTGCTCGGCGGCATCAGCCCCGCCGAATTTATGAGCACTTATTGGCAGCGCAAACCTTTGCTGGTACGCCAGGCCATTCCGGAATTCAAAGCCTTGCTCAGCCGTCCTGAGCTGTTCGACTTGGCCGAACACAACGAGGTCGAATCTCGCTTGGTGATTGGCTCCAATGGCGGCAAACGCGACTGGCAAATGCAGCGCGGCCCGTTCAAACGCCGCGCAATCCCCAAGCTCACCGACCGCGACTGGACTTTGTTGGTGCAAGGCGTGGATTTGCACGACGACCGTGTGGCTGCTTTGATGCAGCAATTTCGCTTCATCCCAGACGCCCGTCTAGACGATGTCATGATTAGCTACGCCACTGAAGGCGGCGGTGTAGGGCCGCACTTTGACAGCTATGACGTGTTTTTGTTGCAAGCCCACGGCCAGCGCCGCTGGCGCATTGGTCGGCAAAAAGATTTGTCCTTGGTGCCCGATATGCCGCTGAAGATTTTGGCGAATTTCAAGCCCGAACATGATTGGGTGCTCAACCCCGGTGACATGCTGTACTTGCCGCCGCGCTACGCACACGATGGCATTGCACAAGGTGAGTGCATGACCTACTCGATTGGGTTTCGTGTGCCTCAAGCCGGCGATTTGGCACGTGAACTGTTGGTCCGCTTGAGCGAAGGCGCGGAAGATGCGGTTGGCTGCGATTTGTACAAAGATGCTTCGCAACCAGCTGTTGCAAAGCCAGCGGCCATGCCTGAGGGATTGATTGATTTTGCAAAAAATGCGTTGCAAAAATCGTTAAAAGATCCTAAATCTCTTCAACGTGCTTTGGGCGAGTATTTGACAGAGCCCAAAGCCAATGTCTGGTTTGAGATGGGGGAGATGCCCGATCGACTGGTCTCTGTGCGTTTAGACCGACGAAGCAAGATGATGTACGACGATCACCATATCTTCCTGAATGGGGACAGTTGGCGAGCCGCAGGCCGGGATGCGGCGCTGATGCGCCGTTTGGCAGATTGCCGAGAGTTAACAGAGGATGAGCTCAAAAATGCCAGTTCTGAGGCTTTAAGCCTGCTGATGGAGTGGTGTGACGATGGTTGGTTGCACGGTAAAAACTAAATTTAGTGAGATTGACGCGTAACTGACATTGTTTTTGAACAATTATAGGATTTACCCTATAATTGAAGTCTGAGTTGGCGGGCTCGAGTCCATCTGCTCGGTTGTGGTGCAAACCACAGCAATTTCCGGAAATTGTTTTCATCCCCCTTTAAGGAATATCGAAATGAACAAGTCAATCCTGTTGGCATCTTTGTTGGCTGCTGCCGCTCTCGTCGCTTGCGGCAAAAAAGAAGCTCCTGCTGTTGAAGCCGCTCCTGCTGCAGCTTCTGCTCCAGTTGAAGCCGCTTCTGCTGCTGCTTCTGAAGCCGCTGCACCAGCTTCTGACGCTGCCAGCAAGTAATCAGTTTTCGAACTGACTGCAAAAGCCACCTGTGGGTGGCTTTTTTCATGGCTAATTCGGTATGCGGTTTTTTTTTAGACCTCAATCCAATGAGAGCCATCGATTGGGTCAGCGACATCAATGTCTTCTGGTGCGCACCCTAAAGCCTCGCTCAAGCTCAAACGTGCTAATGCAGGCGTATTGTTGCGTTCGCTCAAGTGTGCGGCTTGAACGTGCTTCAGCTTAGGGTGTTGAATACGAGCGAGCAATTCAGCCGCGGCCTGATTGGCTAGGTGTCCCCAAGGACCAGCGACGCGTTGCTTTAAAAAATTAGGGTACGCCGATGCTTCTAAAAGTGCTGGATCGTGGTTGGCCTCAAGCAAGAGTGCATGGCACCCTTGTAGAGCATCAACCACATGCGAGGAAGCATGACCCAAGTCGGTCACAACGCCTAAGTGACGATTCCCATCGTTACAGCGTAGTTGGAGCGGTTCCCTAGCGTCATGTGGCACCGTGAAGGGCATCGCCTGTAAGGCGCCTATTTCGATAGCACAACCATCTTTTGCATAGCGCACCATGTGCTCAAAGGGCTGCCACGTCTCGTTTGAAATGGTTAGCCATGTTCCTTGACTCATCCACAATGGTTTAGCGTATCGTTTTGTCAAACTACGCGCGCAGCCGATGTGATCTCCATGTTCATGGGTGATGAAGATGCCATCGATCTCTTCGACACAGGTGCCTGCTTCAATCAGGCGAACCTCAAGTTCGCGCAGCCGAAGGCCGCAGTCAATGAGTAAGCGAGTGGTGTGGACGCCACTTCGCGCTTCTACTAACGTGGCGTTGCCTGAGCTCCCGCTGCCAAGATTTTTAAAGCGCAGCACGCGCCAAACCCTCTTGAGAGCAGTTACTGCAAATCGTCAGAGAGTAATTTCAGGATCCGTTGCGCCACGGGGGTGTTTTCGGACTGACCCGAGGCATTCAAGACGCTCACCTCTGTATGGCTGTCAAGTTTGCGCACGTAAATGCGATATTTGACGGGGCCTGCCTCAGGGGTGCTGCTGAACATCTTGCTAAAGAAGCCTTTTTCCTCTTTCGCCGCGACATCGACATAGCGCACAAAATACAAGCCTTGAGCGCGATCTCGGTCTTCAACGGTGAAGCCTGTGCGGTCTAAGGCTAGGCCAACACGTCGCCATGCAACATCAAACGAATCGGGAATATTCAGCTGCGTCGCATCGCCTTTTGTCACCAAAGAGGTCTTGTTAGGCGATGCATTTGTTTGCGCAGTTGCAGTTTTAGCTTGTTCAGCAGACACGCCAAGCTTGATCATCAGACGGCTCAAGAACTCCGCTTCGAGTTCGGGGTCATTAGGGCGAGGCTGCCAAATTGTGCTGGTTTTTGAGTTGTCTTTGTATTCTTCGCTCATGCCACGGTGCGTGATGAAGATATCAGAGCCGCCGGAGTTGTTGCGTTCAATGCGGGTGCGAAATTTGTCACGTTCGCCAGATGAGTAGAGTCCATCCAAAACTTTGCCGAGCGTTCGACGCACAAAATCTTGCGGAATTTTTGCCCTGTTTTCTGCCCACTCGGTTTCTAGCAGTCCAAGTTGCTGCTGCTGAATGGTGTATTCAAAACCGTTTTCTTTCCAAAACTCTTGAACAATTGGCCAAACAACATCTGCTGATCGATTGACCACCAGCCAACGTTGTTTGCCATCGCGCTCAATGCGCACGTCGTTCACTTGCTTGGCTGCTGTAGCGGCAACAGTAGGCGCAGGACGATTGGCCATGCCACTCGCCGTCACGGCGCTACCCGGCACTGCATAGCGTGTGTCACGATTCAGTTGGGTGAGGTCCGGCGGAATGTCGAGAGGCACAACTTTGGTGCCACCTTGGGTTTTGTAGTTGACCTTGTCTCCATCCATGATGGAGCCGCAGCCGCTGAGCAACACCAAAGTGGTCAGCGCAACTGCTGTGCGATTTGAAGCAAAAGAATTTTTCACAGCCAAGGCCTTTTCAAAAATCAAATCAAACCAGCAGCGCGCAATGCGCCTTCCACCACAGGCTCGTTCGCCTTGGTGAGCTCGGTCATGGGCAAGCGCAGCGTTGGGCCAGCAAGGCCCATGCGGTGCATGGCCCACTTCACGGGAATGGGGTTGGCTTCCACAAACAAGTGTTTGTGAACAGGCATCAACTTAAATTGGATTTCCATGGCGCGTTTGACGTCACCCGCAATGGCAGCCATGCACAGCTCGTGCATCAAGCGTGGGGCCACGTTGGCGGTCACGCTGATGTTGCCTTGGCCGCCGCACAGCATCAATGCCACGGCAGTTGGATCGTCACCGGAGTACACGGCAAAGCCTTTGGGCACATCACGAATCAACCACTCGGCGCGTTCGATGTTGCCAGTGGCTTCTTTGATACCCACGATGCCGGGCACTTGGGCCAAACGCAGCACGGTGTCGTGTGCCATATCGGCCACTGAGCGGCCGGGCACGTTGTACAAAATCACGGGCAAGTCCACCGCTTCGGCGATGGCTTTGAAGTGCAGGTATTGGCCTTCTTGCGTGGGCTTGTTGTAGTAGGGCACGACTTGCAGCTGGCAATGTGCGCCCACCTTTTTGGCGTACTTGGCCAGCTCGATCGCTTCAGCGGTCGAGTTCGCGCCGCATCCAGCCATGATGGGCACATGACGCTCGGTGTGTTTGGCAGCCTGTTCTACAGACACGCGGATGATTTCGCAGTGCTCTTCCACATTCACTGTGGGGGACTCGCCGGTGGTGCCCACGACGCCAATGCAGTCGGTGCCTTCGGCGATGTGCCAGTCAATCAATTTGCGCAGGGTGGGGTAGTCGACGCTGCCGTCTGTGTGCATGGGGGTGGTCAAAGCCACGATGCTGCCGGTAATGGGTGTCATGTCCGCGAGTTCGGTCAAGGAAAAACGTTCATTCTAGCGATTGCAAACGCTGTTTTTAGTTGGAAAGTGGGTAACGCACGGGTGTTTCTGTGTCTTGCGTTTCCCGTACGGCGACGATGCGTTGCACAAAGCGATCGGGTTGGGGAATGAAGACCTCTTGAAAGGCCACCACCCGAAGGTCCCTGCACACATTCAGCAATTCACCCTGATGCAGCAAAAAATCAGGGCGAGAGGGTTTGCCTACCGATGCATTGCCATTAGAAAAGGTTTCATAGATGAGTACACCGCTAGGCGCAAGGCTCGCCAAAATGTGTGGCCAAAGTGGTCGCCACAGGTAGTTGGTCACCACCACGCAACCAAACGTGCGCCCTGGCAAAGGCCAAGGTCCGTTTTCGATGTCCGCACAGATGGTTTCACCCAAGGAGCTGACGGCGGCTATGGCTTCAGGGTTGCGATCAACGCCTGTGACAGGATGGTCCAAGGCCGCAAAATGTCGCATATGACGGCCGTGGCCGCAGGCGATATCCAGCACGCTGCAACCCGCTGGCAGCAGGTGGGTCCATCGTGCGACCCAATTCGACGTGGGTTCTTGCCCGTGAAGCACCGTACTCATCTTAGAAACATCCCCATACCTGATTCGCCAAAGTCAGCAAAAACTCGGGCTGCAAATACATCGACATCACCGCCACCAGCGCAGCGAAGCAGGCCAAGCCAATCAAGGCTTGGCGAATCCATGTGCGTGAGATGAGCATCATTTGAAAATTCAGGCCATCGCAGCGGCAGGTGCACGCTCGATGGCAGTTTCTTTCACGGGCAAATTTACCAAGGCAGCAAACACACCGAGTGCGATGGAGATGTACCAAACAATGTCGTAGCTGCCGGTTTTGTCATACAAGTAGCCACCCAGCCACACTCCCATGAAGCTGCCAAT
Organism: Limnohabitans sp. MORI2; assembly: GCF_027925025.1. Lineage (NCBI taxonomy): Bacteria > Pseudomonadati > Pseudomonadota > Betaproteobacteria > Burkholderiales > Comamonadaceae > Limnohabitans > Limnohabitans sp. MORI2. Next base: position 1,539,235 of record NZ_AP027058.1, on the reverse strand, counting down.
TTGGTGACTGAAGAACACAAAGCCGCCCAACATGGACAAATGCGCCACGCCAAAAATCTGCGCCACCACCGCGTTGGTGGGCGGCACAGTGGAGAGCCAGAGCAAACCCATGACCGAAGAAAAGATGTACACGCTCATGGGCGTGAGGGGGGCCAGTAAAAAGAGCACGATCGCGACTGAACGCGAAAAATAGATAAAGGCCAAAATTTTGCGCTTGGCCAAACGCTGGCCCAAGCTGCCAGAGATGTAGGTGCCAAATACGTTGCAAAGACCAATCAGCGCCAAGGCAATGCTGGCCACCTCGGGCGACAAACCTTGGTCTTTCAGGTAGCTGGGCATGTGCACACCGATGAACACCACTTGAAAGCCACACACAAAGTAGCCAGCCATCAGCAGCTGAAAGCTGCGGTAGTTAAACGCTTCACGCAGTGCATGCATGATGGACTGCTCACGGTGCGGCGTAGCGCCGCCTGCAAAGCCTGGCTCGCGCAAACCATAAGCCAAGGGGATGACCAACAGTGCGGCCATGGCTAGCCATGCCAGCGCCTCTTGCCAACCAAATGTGCTGATCAGGTAGCCCTCGGTCGGCACCATCAAAAACTGACCAAACGAACCCGCTGCCGCAGCCACGCCCATGGCCCATGAGCGTTTCGCAGCGCTCACGTTGCGGCCAATCACGCCGTAGATCACGGCATAGGTGGTGCCAGCTTGCGCAATGCCAATCAAGACACCGGCTGTGGCCGTGAAGAGCGCGGGCGTTGACGAATAAGCCATGCCCAACAAGCCCAGGGCATAAAAGACGGCGCATGTGACGATGACGCGAAACGCACCAAAGCGATCTGCCAACATGCCAGAGAAAATGCCCGCAAAACCCCAGGTCAGGTTTTGAATGGCAATCGCCATCGCGAAGTTTTCACGGGTCCAGTCTTGGGCTTGGGTGATGGGTTGCAACCACAGACCAAATCCGTGGCGCACGCCCATGGACAAGGTGACGATGGCGGCCCCGCAGGCCAGTACTTGCCACATGGGCAGGGTTTTGTGTGGGTGGGTCATGCATTGACTTTAACCAATGTGCTGGCAAAGCGCTGTCACGGGGGCTTTCACGTTGGCGCTTTCAATGGGGCGAATTCACGAAAACTGTCGGTCTGTTGTTTTATACAGTATCAAATTTGAAACTGTCTACAATGCCGCCCCATGGCAACAAAGCAACCCACTACACCGCCCCAGTACTCGGAAGGCTCGATTCGCGTCCTCAAAGGACTCGAACCCGTCAAGCAGCGTCCGGGCATGTACACCCGCACCGACAACCCCTTGCACATCATCCAAGAGGTGTTGGACAACGCCGCCGACGAGGCCCTCGCTGGACACGGCAAGAAGATTTCCGTCACGCTGCACAGCGATGGCTCGGTCAGCATCGAAGACGACGGCCGTGGCATTCCGTTTGGCATGCACCCCGAAGAAAAAGCGCCCGTCATTGAGCTGGTGTTCACCCGCTTGCATGCGGGTGGCAAGTTCGACAAAGGCTCAGGCGGTGCGTACAGCTTCTCCGGCGGTTTGCACGGCGTGGGCGTGAGCGTGACCAACGCGCTGGCCAAACGCATGGAAGCCACCAGCCACCGCGAAGGCCAAGTGGCCCGCTTGGTGTTTGCTGGCGGCGACGTGGTGGAAAAACTCAGCACCCGCAAGCAAGAAAGCGGCGACCGCAAGCAAGGAACCACTGTGCGCGTGTGGCCCGATGCCAAATACTTTGAATCCTCAGCCTTGCCCATGGGCGAGCTGGTGCACTTGCTGCGCAGCAAAGCGGTACTGATGCCTGGCGTGAGCGTGACGCTCATCAATGAAAAAAACAAAGAAACCCAAAACTGGCTCTACAAAGGCGGCCTGCGCGACTACTTGATGCAAACGCTCAACGGCGACCCCGTGATTCCTTTGTTCGAGGGCGAGGGCTATGCCGACAAAAACCACGACAGCTTTGCCGAAGGCGAGGGCGCTGCGTGGGCGGTGGCCTTTACCGAAGACGGCCAACCTGTGCGCGAGAGCTATGTCAACTTGATTCCTACCAGCGCGGGCGGCACGCACGACAGCGGCTTGCGTGATGGTTTGTTCAATGCAGTCAAGAGTTTTATTGAGCTGCATGCCTTGCTGCCTAAGGGCGTCAAACTTTTGCCCGAAGACGTGTTTGCCCGTGCCAGCTATGTGCTGAGCGCCAAGGTGCTCGACCCGCAATTCCAAGGCCAAATCAAAGAGCGCCTCAACTCACGCGATGCCGTGCGTTTGGTGTCCAGCTATGTGCGACCCACCATGGAGCTGTGGCTGAACCAGCACGTGGACTACGGCAAAAAACTGGCTGAGCTCGCCATCAAGGCCGCACAAACACGTCAACGCGCTGGCCAAAAAGTTGAAAAGCGCAAAGGCTCAGGCGTGGCCGTGTTGCCTGGCAAGTTGACAGACTGCGAAAGCCGCGACATCAGCCACAACGAAGTGTTTTTGGTTGAGGGCGACTCTGCAGGCGGAAGCGCCAAGATGGGCCGCGACAAAGAAAGCCAAGCCATCCTGCCGCTGCGCGGCAAGGTGCTCAACACCTGGGAAGTCGAGCGCGACCGCCTGTTTGCCAACAACGAAATTCACGACATCTCGGTGGCCATTGGCGTAGACCCACACGGGCCTAACGACTCGCCTGATTTGAGTGGCTTGCGCTACGGCAAGATTTGCATCTTGTCAGATGCGGACGTGGACGGCTCGCACATCCAAGTGTTGTTGCTCACGCTGTTCTTCCGTCACTTCCCCAAGCTCATTGAAGCGGGGCATGTGTTTGTGGCGCGCCCCCCGCTGTTCCGTGTGGACGCACCAGCCCGTGGCAAAAAGCCAGCCACCAAGGTGTATGCCTTGGACGAGGGCGAGCTCACAGCCATCCTCGACAAGCTGCGCAAAGACGGCGTGGCCGAGGGCAAGTGGAGCATCAGCCGCTTCAAAGGTTTGGGCGAGATGAGCGCTGAACAACTGTGGGACACCACCTTGAACCCCGACACCCGCCGCCTCATGCCCGTGCAACTCGGCATGTTGGACTTTGCCGCCACCGAAGGCTTGATCACCCAACTCATGGGCAAAGGCGAAGCCGCCGCACGCCGCGAGCTGATGGAACTGCATGGCGATTCGATTGAGATTGATGTATGACCGATTTGTTAACCCCCGAACTGCCTGCCGCCGATAACGACGGCGACATCGCGCTGGGCCACTACGCCCAACGCGCCTACCTTGAGTACGCGCTCAGCGTGGTCAAAGGCCGCGCCTTGCCCGATGTGTGCGATGGCCAAAAGCCCGTGCAGCGCCGCATTTTGTATTCCATGTCCCGCATGGGCTTGGGCTTTAACGGCAACTCAGGCGCCAAGCCCGTCAAGTGCGCCCGCGTGGTGGGTGACGTGCTGGGCCGCTACCACCCGCACGGCGACAGCGCGGCGTACGAAGCCCTCGTGCGCATGGCGCAAGACTTCGCGCAACGTTACCCCCTGATCGACGGCCAAGGCAACTTTGGTTCGCGCGACGGCGATGGCGCTGCGGCCATGCGATACACCGAAGCCCGACTGGCCAAAATCACTTCTCTGCTGTTGGACGAGATTGACGAAGGTACGGTCGACTTCCAGCCCAACTACGACGGCTCCACCGAGGAGCCCAAGCAGTTGCCCGCCCGTTTGCCATTTGCTTTGCTCAATGGCGCCAGCGGTATTGCGGTGGGTATGGCCACTGAAATTCCGAGCCATAACCTGCGCGAAGTGGCCGATGCGTGCGTCGCCCTCATCAAGAGCCCGAAGCTGAGCGACGACGAGCTGATGCAAATCTTGCCCGGCCCCGACTATCCCGGTGGCGGCCAAATCATCAGCAGCGCGTCTGACATTGCCGATGCGTACCGCACAGGCCGTGGCTCGCTCAAAGTGCGTGCACGTTGGGTCATTGAAGACTTGGCGCGTGGTCAGTGGCAATTGGTGGTGAACGAGCTGCCACCTGGCGTAAGCAGCCAACGCGTGTTGGAAGAAATTGAAGAACTCACCAACCCTAAGGTCAAGACGGGTAAGAAGGCGCTGAGCGCTGAGCAAACCCAACTCAAGGCCACCGTGTTGGCAGTGTTGGATGTGGTGCGCGATGAGTCGAGCAAAGACGCGCCGGTGCGCTTGGTGTTCGAGCCCAAGACCAGCCGCATTGAGCAGCAAGAACTCATCACCACTTTGCTGGCGCATACCAGCTTAGAAACCTCGTCGTCCATTAACCTCACCATGGTGGGCATTGACGGTCGCCCCGTACCCAAGTCGTTGCGCGACATGTTGAACGAATGGATCGAGTTCCGCTCTGCCACCATCCTGCGTCGCTCGCAGCACCGCTTGAACAAAGTGTTGGACCGCATCCATATCTTGGAAGGTCGCCAGTTGGTGTTGCTCAACATCGACGAGGTGATTGCCATCATCCGCAACAGCGACGAGCCTAAGCTGGCGCTGATCGAGCGATTCAAACTCAGCGAGCGTCAAGCCGAAGACATCTTAGAAATTCGCCTGCGTCAGCTGGCACGTTTGGAAGCCATCAAGATTGAGCAAGAGTTGAAAGACTTGCGCGACGAACAAGCTAAGTTGGAAGACATCGTGGGCAACCCATCGGCGCTGCGCCGATTGATGGTGAAGGAAATCGAAGCCGACGCTAAGACTTTTGCCGATCCACGCCGCACGCTCATTCAAGAAGAGAAAAAAGCGGTGGCCGAAGTCAAGGTCATCGACGAGCCTGTGACCGTGGTGGTCTCTGAGAAAGGCTGGGTGCGCGCGCGTACGGGCCACGGCCACGAAGCCAGCGCATTTGCCTTCAAGTCGGGCGACGGCTTGTACGGCACGTTTGAGTGCCGCACGGTGGACACCTTCATCGCGTTTGGCTCCAATGGCCGGATCTACTCTGTGCCTGTGTCTGCTTTGCCCGGCGCGCGTGGCGATGGCCAGCCCGTAACCACTTTGATTGATTTGGAATCGGGCACTCAATTGCTGCACTATGTCGCTGGCCCTGCAGGCGCCACGTACTTGCTTAGCAGCACGGGTGGCTACGGCTTCATGGCCAACATCGAGCACATGATCTCGCGCAACAAAGGCGGCAAAGCCTTTGTGTCCTTAGGCGACGGCGAAACCGTGTGTCGCCCATCGCCTGTGAGCGGTGGCTCTGGCTCTCAACCGTTCGTTGCTGCCACACATGTGGCGTGCGCTTCAGCAGGTGGCCGCGTGTTGACCTTTGAGTTGTCTGAACTCAAGGCGATGGAAAAGGGCGGTCGCGGCTTGATGCTGATTGACCTAGAAGCCAAAGACACCTTGGCGGGCGCGGCTGCGTATACACGCAGCGTGCGCATTGAAGGCATTGGCCGTGGCGGCAAAGTGCGCGAAGAAACGCTAGAAATTCGCAGCTTGAATAATGCTAAAGCGGCACGCGCCAAGAAGGGCAAAGTGGCTGACTTGGGCTTTAAGCCCAATGCGGTGGTGCGGGTGGAGTAACTTGCAGCTAGCCAAATAGAAACGGCCCTTGCTTGCAAGGGCCTTTTTCTTTGGTGCAATAAAAAAGCGGCTCAACGAGCCGCTTTTTTATGAGGTATCAAGAATTAAGCCTTGGCTTTTTCTTTGGTCGCTGCAGGGGCGGCTGCGTCGGCGTCTTTTTTGGGCGGGCTGCAGTCAAAGCACACAAACATGGATGAACCCAAGATGCGCTTGAAGGAGCCATTGTTGCGGGGTTTGTGGATGCCGCATTTGATGCAGCTCATGGTGTCGCCAGTGCGGCCAAGGCCTTCGAAGGGTGAACCGCCTTTTTTCGACTTGTAGCGCAAACCATCGTTGGAGATTTCTGTTTTTTCTGGGCGTGACATTCGTTGTAGTTCTCGAGGCAAAGATGATATTTTCGCAAATTTATCAACCGTTCTGGCAAGCGGGGCAGAAAAACCTCAAAAATCAACGCAAAAAACGCTTGGAAAAGCGCAAAACACCCGCCCCAATGCGCCTAGAGATGGTTTGGCGGTGTTTGGCGAACAGCACATAAGCAGGTTGCAACACGGGCATGAGCCAGCGGCGTGACAACAACCATGCCAGCACAGGTAGTCGGGCCAGTTTGTAGGCGGCTGCAAATACAGGTACGCCCACCAGCACTTGACCGTCGGCTGTTCGGCCATGTATCTGCGCCATCGCAGCTTCGCACGAGATGTTGTGACCAGCCGCTGCAAAGCCAGCTTGGGTGATGTCGACAAAAGCCAGTTGGCCAGTCGAATTTCGGCTTTGCAAAAACTCCACTTCAGCCACGCACAACGGGCATTGGCCATCGTAGTAGAGCGTGAGTTCAGGGGCGGGGGTGTCTATTGCATCGGACATAGGTATAGGCTAGCACGCACGAACAAAGCAGTGCGTGAGGTAGGGGCATGAACACAAGCGCATCAGGCAGAATCCAGCGCATGACCCAAGCTTGTTTTGATACATCGAGTTCTGCTGCGCAGCGTGTGGCGCATGCGTTGGAAGTTGCGGCCCAACCGTCAGCACAACATGTCTTCACCCAGCTCTACGCCGATAGTGCACAGGCCACCGCACAGCAATGCGATGCTCAGGTGACAGACGGCCGTCACCTAGGGGCTTTACACGGCGTGTGTGTCACCCTCAAGGACAACATTGACGTGGCGGGCGAAACCACTCTGGCTGGTGGCGTGGTGTGTGCAGGTGAAGCCCCCGCGTTGCGTGACGCACCTGTGGTGCAGCGTTTGCGCGATGCTGGTGCGCTGCTGCTGGGTAAAACCAATATGAGCGAGTTTGCTTTCTCGGGCGTGGGCATCAACCCACACCATGGCACGCCTGTTAACCCTGCTGATCCCTCACATGCGCGCGTGCCCGGTGGTTCGTCATCGGGCGCCGCAGTGTCGGTAGCTTTGGGGATGGCAGATGCTGGCATTGGTACAGACACGGGCGGATCGATTCGCATTCCTGCTGCGCTGTGCGGTTTGGTGGGTTACAAAAGCACACAAGTGCGTATTCCGTGCACGGGGGTGATGGAGCTGTCGCGCACGCTGGACACGGTGGGTAGCATCACCCGGTCGGTGAGTGCTTGTCTCGCGGTGGATTCGGTGTTGTCGCAACAACCATTGCCCACCGATGCCACTGACTTGCGCGGTCTGCGATTTGCTGTGCCACAAACCTTGATGATGGATGATGTGGACGCTACCGTGGCACAAGCCTTTGCACGAACTTTGCGCCGCATCAGCGATGCGGGAGCGATGGTGGTGGAGATCCCGTTCAAAGCATTGGGCGACATTGCCGCGCTGAGCATGCCGGGTGGTTTTTCGCCAATCGAGGGCTACGCGGCGCATCACGCACGTCTAGAGCGCGGGGGGCATCAGATCGATCCCCGAGTGGTCGCCCGCATGATGTTGGGTAAAGGCATCACTGCACAAGACTACCTAGAGTTGCACAACCGCCGTCATGCTTGGATAGCCGCGGCCCAACAAACGCTGCACGGCTTTGATGCGATGTTGTGTCCCACAGTGCCCATCGTTGCGCCGCTCACGCAGCCACTTCTCACAGACGACGAGGCTTTTTTCAAAGTCAACCGCTTGTTGCTGCGAAACCCTTCGACCATCAATTACATGGACGGCTGCGCGTGGAGTTTGCCTTGCCATGAGGCAGGCGAATTGCCGGTGGGCTTGATGGTGTCGGGCTTGGCTGGGCAAGATGCGCAGCTAGCCGGGGTGGCCTTGGCTTTAGAAAACTTAATGAATGGTTTACATACCTAGACCACAATCGGCATATTGAAAGAAAGCGAGCAAGCTATGACTAAATTTCGCACTCTGGCTTTGAGTTTGTTGTTGGCAGCTACCGCTGGTACCGCCATGGCCCACGGCCCACATGGCGGGTATCGCGGAGGTTATTACCGTGGCGACTACTTCTGGGGCCCTGCGTTGATGGGTGGAGCCATTGTGGGGACATCCATTTATTTGTCGCGACCTGTGCAGCCTTCGACTGTGATCGTCACCACGCCGCCAGCTGTGGTTGTGACCAGTCCCCAGCCGACCCAATGGGTGAATGGTCAACCCGTGGCTCAGCCGGTCGAGGCCTACTATTGCCGCGAGACAGGGCAATACTTTCCCGTGGTGCAAACCTGTGTCAGTCCTTGGCTGGTGGTGATGCGCTGAGGTTTTTGTCAAGCTGTCATCCGTTTGTTCGCACCGCGCGTTGTAGAAACACTTCTTAACCGAGTGAGTTCTTTATGAAACGCGCCTCAGTCCTCTTTGCTTGTTTGTTGTCCACCGTGTTGGCGCTGCCAGCGCAGGCGCATGGCTACGGCCATGGTAGTGGCTATGGCGGCCATTACGGCGCTGTGCATGGTGGCTACCGTGTCGACCATGGCTATCGAGGTGATTGGGGCCGAAATTGGGTTGGTCCTGTGCTTGGTGCTGCCATTGTCGGGAGTGCCATATACGCAGCCAGCACACCGAGCTATGTGATGCCGCAGCAAGTGGTGGTGCAGCAGCAATACGCCCCTCCGAGTCGTGTGGCGTATTTTTGTCCCACCTCGCAACAGTTCTACCCGAACGTTCCAACTTGCCAAGTGCCTTGGCAACCTACCAACTACTGAAACAAAAAGCCGGGCTAGCCCGGCTTTTTGTTGGTGGTTGGCATGCTTAAAAGCGTGATTGAAGCTTATAGCGTCACCACTTCTTTGTGGCCCACGCGGTTCGAGTAGCGCACTTTGCCACCCGACGTCTCGAGTTCTACGCGTGCACTACGACCTCCATACACATGATGCTTGAGCCATTCCAGCTCTTGTTTCATTTCAGCATCGCCCGCCAGCACACGGCTCCAGCAGCGCAGGTCGGCAGACCATCGGTAGTTGCGGGCTTTGAGTTTGTCTTTGGTTTCAAACGGGGAGTTGATGGCATACACCTTCTGCTGCGGCTGGTTCAACGTGAGCAAGACAGCTAGCAGAGCAGTTTGTTGGCTTTGTGGCAACACCAAGTTGAGTAACTCCAACAAAGCCCAACAATCAGCTTCGGCACGGTGGGCTTCATAGAAATAGCCTTGGGTGGTGAGCAAATATTCCAGTTTGGCAGAGCCAAAACCCTCTTCGCGCCAGTCGATGTCTTTGATACTGCAAGCCCAGTTGAGTTGTTCAAACAAAGGCCAGCGGGCTTCGACGAAGGGGCGGTCGAATTGGGCGTTGTGGGCAATCACCACGTCCACATTTTTTAAAAACTCAGCCACGCGTGAGTCGTCAATGCGCAAGCCCTTCACCATGTCATCGGTGATGTGGTGCACGGCCGTGGTGGCAGGTGGGATTGGAAAGCCTGGATCTTCCAACTCGTCCAACACATCGGTGACGCGATAGACCACGCCTGACACGGGATCAAACTCAAAGGCCAGCATGCCCAACTCAATCACGCGGTCGTTGGCAACATCAAAGCCGGTGGTTTCGGTGTCTAGCACGATGCCTTTGCTGAGTTTCTGACCAGGGGCTGGCGTATTGAACACACGACCCGGTACGAGTCGGCGAAGCACGCGGTAGTCTGGATGTTGTTCAAGTTGTTGGGCGAGTTGTTCGAGGTCTTGAGTCATAGTGCAATGTTAAGCGTGGTCAGCTTGTGTGGCGTTGCGCTTGGCAATGACCTGTGCAAAAAACACACCGAGCAGTATCACCCCCATGGCGACTGCTCCCAATACATGGGCAGAGCTGAAGTGGTTCATCAAGGTCGCGAACAGCAAAACGCCCAAAGATTGGCCTAAGAACAAAAAACCGGCAAATAAGGTCACGCCCGTACCGCGCGCCGTGGGCACCATTTGTGTGGCCTTGGCCTGCATGGTGTTGTGAAACATGGCAAATCCAAATCCCGCCATAAAACACGAGGGCAAGGCCAGTTGCCACCATGGACAAAATGCGACGACCCCAAAAGCAATGCCAAAGTACAGGCCTCCAAACTTGGCCAAACCCACTTCACCAAAGCGTCGGATTGCCGATTTTGCGGCGGCCATATAAGCCATGCCACCCAAACCAAACAGTGCCGTTGTGCCGCCTGCCAGTGTGAGTGAGATGTGATGGGTGTGGTGCAAGTGCGAGGCAGTCACGGCCAATAAGCCAAAGATCATGGCACCTTCCAGCATCGCGATGGTCAGTAGCGTGCGAGCCCAAGCATCGTGTGCCACTTCTTGAAGTTGTTTGAAAAACCCCGACCGAGCATGCCCGTGAGGGGGGATCTGCTCTAAGTGTGGGAGTTGTTGCCACAGCAAAAAACTCACGCTGGCAAATGTCAGGGCCATCAAGCCAAATGCCCAGCGCCAACCCAAAGTGTCGGTGAGCAAGCCGCCGAATAACTGCCCTGCGGTGATGCCGAGCATGGTGCCCAAACCTACACGGGCCAGCGTCTCTTGACGTTGCTCGTAATTCACCACGTCACCCACCCAAGCCAGCGATAGCGGAATGATGGCGGCTGCGGCCAAAGCTGATCCCATACGCGCAGCCACCAAGAACGCTAGATTCATACTCAGCGCCGAGAGCAAAGCGCCCACGCTGCACATCATGGCGGCGAGCATCACCACTCGGTATTTGCCAAATCGATCACCCACAGGTCCATAGAACAGTTGCATCAAGCCGTAGGTGATGGCAAACATCGAAATGACTTGCGATACCTCGCTGATGGAAGCCTGAAATACCTGTGATAACTCAGGCAGCATGGGGTCGCAGATGCGTTGCAAGGCCATGCTAGAGAAGGTGGCCAGTGATAACAAAAAAATCGCCCGTCGTGTGCTGGGCGAGAGGGCGTGGGAAGTGGGTGTGATTTTTTTCAAAACGAGTGTGACTTTACCGCCCGCGATCCATCTGCGCTGTCGCGTGTAAGTCAAAGTCTAGAAATTCGTAGTTGGCAGTTTAGGATTGCGACTATGAGATTTTTTGTGTATTTGTCAGCTTTTGCTTTGAGCTGGTTGACGTTCCATGCTCACGCCCAGTCAGATCATTTAGACATGGATGTGGAGGTGTTGGGTGTGTATTTCACACCGCCTGCCAATGCGGCGGTGGCCATTGTCAAAGCCATTGATGCGAGCGAGCGTGAGGTGTTGGTGCAAGCCTATGGGTTCACGCACAACGGCATTGCCCAAGCTTTGGTACGAGCCCATGAGCGGGGTGTGAGGGTACGGGTCTTGTTGGATCAGAAAAGCCAAAGCTCGAACCGCTATGTCATAGGTGTTTTGAGCGATGCGCAGATAGAGCTGCGCCAAGATGGCAAACATGCTATTGCGCACAACAAGGTCATGGTCATCGACCAAGCGATTGTCATCACGGGGAGCTTTAATTTCACCAACTCGGCAGCTAGCCGTAATGCTGAGAATTTCCTCGTGCTGAAATCTGAAGACTTGGCTGAGCAATACCGCTTGCAATGGAAAAACCACTGGGCGCACAGCGTGGAATGAGGCTTTGGGAAGGATTTAGTCTGTCAGCTCTAAAAGCGCACCCAGTGGGGGCGAAAGGCTTGTCAAAGGCCAACTTGTCTCTAAAATACCTCTTATGCTGCACTGCAACATAACTTAAGCCACTTGGGCAGGTTCGGAGCAGTTTGAACATCCTTTTAAATTTTGGAGATATGAAATGACTTTGACACCTGAACAAGTAATCGCTGCGAACAAAGCCAACTTGGAAACTTTGGTTGGTTTGACCAACAAAGCATTCTCTGGCGTTGAGCAACTCATCGAGTTGAACTTGGCTGCTGCTAAAACCACATTGGCTGACTCTCAAAAACAAGCCAATGCTGTGTTGACAGTGAAAGACGCGCAAGAGTTGTTGGCTTTGCAAGCCAGCTTGTTCCAGCCTTTGGCCGAAAAGGCTGTGGCCTACAACCGTCATTTGGTCGAGATCGCCAACGGTACTGGCTCACACTTCCAAGGTCACTTGGAATCTAAAGTGGCAGAAGCTCAAAAAGCTTTCCACGACATGGTGGACAACGCTGCCAAGAATGCACCTGCTGGTTCTGAAGCTGCTGTGGCCGCATTCAAAACCGCTGTTGCCGCCGGCAACAACGCGTTGGAATCTGTGCAAAAAGCTGTTAAGCAAGCCACCGATGTTGCTGAAGCCAACTACAAAAACTTGACTGAAACTGCTTTGAAGACAGCCAAGCCTGCTGCGAAAAAGCGTTAATTTTTAAGGTTCTCCAAGACCTTCGAAATGCGGCTCCTTCGGGGGCCGTTTTTCTTGGTAGTGTGAACGCCTTGCAGTAAAGTCATGCGTATGAACAAACGCTTGTTTCTCAGTGCTTGTCTCACGCCCTTGCTAGTTGCGTGTTCGTCGCTGTCGCGCAAGTCGTCCTCCACGTCGCAGAGCTATCCCAATAACCCAGCCAAGCGCCAAGACATCGTCATGCAAGCCATGGCCATGCTTGATCGTGGCTACACCTACGGCGGCAAAAAACTCCACACCGGTTTTGACTGCTCAGGCTTGGTGACGTTTGTCTACAGAGAGTCGGCAGGCATTGCCTTGAAAGGTAGTGCCGCGCAAATGGCTGAGGCCACGCGCGCCATCGAAGTGTCTCAAGCTCATCCAGGTGACTTGGTGTTTTTCAACACACTTGGACCATCGTTCTCACATGTGGGCATCTACATTGGCGACGGGAAATTTGTGCATGCAGCCAACGAGCGCACAGGTGTGAAAACCGAGCGCTTGAACAATGCCTATTGGTCCAAGCGATTTGAGGGTTATCGCACCGTGTTTGCGTGATCAAGTGCGATTGCGAATCGCTTGAGCCGCTTCTTTGACCAGTGCAGGGCCTTTGTAAATCAAGCCGGTGTAAATCTGCACTACGTTCGCGCCCGCTTCAATTTTCGACACCGCATCTGCGCCGCTGAGCACGCCGCCCACGCCAATAATGGGAAAGTTCGGTCCCATCGCTGCACGCAGCTGGCGAATGACCGCATTGCTTTTCTCAAGCACTGGCGCACCTGATAGGCCACCTGTTTCTTCGGCATGCGCCAAACCTTGCACCGCATCGCGGGCAATGGTGGTGTTGGTGGCAATCACGCCCCACAAGCTGTTGGCCAGCGTTGTGTCGGGCGTGACGCAGTGGCGCTTCAAGGTGGCCGCAATCACGGCCACTTGGGCTTCGTCTAAGTCGGGCGCGATTTTGATGAACACCGGCACTTGCTTGCCGTGTTGTTGCGCGAGTTCGTTGCGGCGCTGGGCCACGGAAGCAATCAAGGCATCCAGTGCTTCGTCGCTTTGCAGTTCGCGCAGGTTTTTGGTGTTGGGGCTGGAGATGTTGACCGTCACATAGTCGGCATGCGGGTACACGCCGTTCAAGCAGATCAGGTAGTCATCTACCGCGTTCTCGATGGGCGTGACGGCGTTTTTGCCAATGTTCAGGCCGAGCAGCATGGGCGTGTCACCGCCCTTGTGGCGGAACTGCGCTTGCTGCACATTGGCCAAAAACGCATCTAGGCCTTCGTTGTTAAAGCCCAAACGGTTGATGAGCGCGTTGGCCTCGGACAAACGGAACATGCGTGGTTTGGGGTTACCCGGCTGGCCCTTGGGCGTGACCGTGCCCACTTCAACAAAGCCAAAACCCATGGCGGCCAAACCGTCGATGCAATGCGCGTTTTTGTCCAAGCCTGCGGCCAACCCTACGCGGTTGGGGAACTTCAAGCCAGCCAGTTGAATGGGGTCTTGCACACGCTCTTGGCAGTAGGCCCAAGACAGCGGCGTGTTTTGCGTGAGGGCCAACATGGCCAGCGTGTGTTCGTGGGCAGTTTCGGCGTCCATGGCAAACAAGAACGGACGGGCGAGCGAGTAGGGCAGTAACGACATGGATAATCTCAGACTTTGAAAACTTCTTTGCTGGATTTTCGCCGATGAGCACTCCCACTTTCACCCAAGATGAATTGAAAACTTTGGTCGGCCAAGCCGCGCTGCAATACGTGGTGCCTGGCGAGGTGGTGGGCGTGGGCACGGGCTCCACGGTCAACAAATTCATTGACGCACTGGCCAGCATGAAAGACCAAATCAAGGGCGCGGTGTCCAGCTCAGTGGCTTCCACCGAACGCTTGCAAGCCTTGGGCATCCCAGTGTTTGACGCGACAGAGGTGCAAAGCCTGTCGGTCTATATCGACGGTGCAGACGAAATCGATCACCAAGGCCACATGGTCAAAGGCGGCGGCGCGGCGTTGACCCGCGAAAAAATTGTGGCCGCATTGTCCAAAAAATTTGTGTGCATCGCCGATGAAAGCAAGTTGGTCGATACGCTCGGCGCGTTTCCGTTGCCTGTAGAAGTTATCCCGATGTCGAGTGCGCAAATCATTCGCCAATTCGCGGCGATGAGCGGTGCGGGCAAAGTGCGCATGAAAGACGGTCAACCTTTGGTCACTGACAACGGCCAACACATCGTCGATGTGACGGGTCTCAAAATCACCGACCCCGTGGCATTTGAAGCCACCGTCAGCCAATGGCCGGGCGTGGTGACGGTTGGCGTGTTTGCGTATCAAAAAGCGCAGGTGTGTTTGCTGGGCACCTCTGCCGGTGTGAAAACGCTAGAGTTTTGAAAAGCCTAGGCCCGTCATACTGCGCATTGGTGTTGGGCGCATCGGGTGCGCTGGGGCGAGCGTTTGTTGACGCTTTGCAAACCGATGCGGCTTGCTCGCATGTGGTGGGTCTGTCGCGTAGCTCGCAGCCTGCATTTCGCTTAGAGGACGAGGTCAGCATCGCGGCTGCGGCGGCTGAACTCGCTTCGACGTCTCAAGGTCCGTTTCACCTCATCATCGATGCCACTGGTGCACTCACGATCGACGGGCATGGGCCAGAAAAACACATGGGCGCGCTCAATGTTGCGCAACTGGCCCGTGCGTTTGAAGTCAACACCATTGGGCCTGCGTTGTTGCTCAAACACTTTGTGCCTTTGCTGGTCACCGATGAGCGCAGCATCTACGCCAAGCTATCGGCACGTGTAGGCAGCATCAGCGACAACGGCAAAGGTGGCTGGTATGGCTATCGTGCAGCCAAAGCGGCAATGAACATGGTGTTGCAAACCGCAGCCATTGAGGCTGCACGCAAACGCCCACAACTTGTGGTGGCCGCCATGCAGCCGGGCACAGTGGCATCCAATTTGTCAGCGCCGTTTGTGAACGCGCAAGACTGCCTCACGCCCGCGCAATCGGTGGCGGGTTTACTCAGTGCTTTGGATAGTTTGCCAGCGAAAGCAGCTGCGCACTTTGTGGACTACAAAGGCGCACCGATTCCTTGGTGATGCTCAATGCGCGGCGCTCATACCTTGGTGGCGGAGCAAAGCATCCAGCTGAGGTTCGCGGCCACGGAAGGCTTTGAACGACTCCATCGCTGGGCGGCTACCGCCTACTTCTAGGATGGTTTCTCGGTACCGGCGGCCGGTGTCGATGCTGGGTGTGCCATCGGCAGCGGCGGTTTCTTCAAAGGCGGCATAGGCATCGGCGCTCAGTACCTCGGCCCATTTGTAGCTGTAGTAGCCCGCCGCATAGCCGCCCGCAAAGATGTGGCTGAAGGTGTGTAGCGTGCGTCCCCAAGTTGGGGCTTGAAGCACGGCGACTTCGGCGCGCACATCGCGCAGCACTTGCATGAAGTCTTGGGCTTTTTCGCCCTCGGTGTGCAAGCGCATGTCCACGAGCGAGAACTCGATTTGACGCAGCGTTTGCAAGCCGCTTTGGAAGTTTTTGGCGGCCAGCATTTTGTCGAACAGCTCGCGGGGCAACGGTTCGCCCGTATCCACATGTGCCGTCATATGGCGCAGAACGCTCCACTCCCAACAGAAGTTTTCCATGAACTGGCTGGGCAGCTCGACCGCATCCCACTCCACGCCGCTGATGCCAGAAACATCACGCTCGTTCACTTGCGTGAGCATGTGGTGCAAGCCGTGGCCGCATTCGTGGAAGAGGGTGATGACATCGTCATGCGTCAAGAGCGGGGGCTTGCCGTTCACGCCTTCAGCGAAGTTGCATACCAAGTGCGCCACAGGCGTTTGCAATGCACCTGTGTCGGGGCGTAACCAGCGTGCGCGCACATCGTCCATCCACGCGCCACCACGTTTGCCTGCGCGTGCGCCTGGGTCGAGGTAGAACTGGCCTACCAGTTGGCCCGCACGTTCGATGCGATAGAACTCAACAGCAGGGTGCCAAGCCGGCGCGGAGTCACGGCGAATGCTCACCTCAAACAAGGTTTCCACAATCTTGAATAAACCTGCCAACACCTTAGGCGCAGTGAAGTATGGTTTGACTTCTTGCTCACTGAAGGCGTAGCGCGCTTCTTTGAGCTTCTCGCCGATGTACGGCCAGTCCCACGGTTGTGGGTCTTGCAGGTTCAGGTGCTCAGCTGCGAAGGCGCGCATTTCGGTCACGTCTTGCTCGGCGTAGGGGCGGGCGCGTTTGGCGAGGTCGCGCAAGAAGGCCATCACCTCGGCGGGCGACTGCGCCATCTTGGCGGCCAGCGACACCTCGGCGTAGTTGGCGTAACCGAGCAGCTCGGCTTCTTCTTGGCGCAGAGCCAAAATTTCTTGGATGTACTTCGTGTTGTCTTGCTCAGGCTTGTCGGCTTGCACGGCTTCAGATTGGTCTGACGCCCGCGTGGCATAAGCGCGGTAGAGCTTCTCGCGGAGTGACGAGCTGTGCGCAAACTGCATGATGGGCAGGTAGCACGGCATTTTCAAATTCAGCTTGTGGCCAGCCACGCCATCCTTCTTAGCCGCTGCGCGTGTGGTTTGCAACACGTCGTCTGGCACACCGGCCAACTCTTCGGCGGCGACGATGGCTGACCATTGATCGGTCGCGTCGAGCACGTTCTCGCTGAACTTTTGGCTCAGCTCTGCTTGGCGTTCTTGAATGGCTGCAAAGCGCTCTTTGGCTGAGCCTGTGAGCTCTGCACCTGACAACACAAAGTTGCGCATGGCCAAACTGTGGGCATGCTTTTGCTCTGCGTTGAGGCTGTTCACATCCATGGTCTTGTACTTGGCGTACAAGCGCTCATCTGCGCCCAAACGGGTCCAAAACTCTGTCACACGGGGCAGGGCCTCTGCATAAGCGGCGCGCAGCTCAGGTGTGTCTGCCACGCTGTGCAAGTGGCTGATGGCGCCCCATGCGCGGCTCAAACGTTCGGTGGCCACATCCAGCACCGAAGCCATGCGGCTCCACTCGGCAGGAAAGTCGACGGCCGTCACTTGCTCGAGAGCAGCATCTGCGGCAGGCAACAGTTCGTCCAAAGCAGGCGCGATGTGTGCGGGTTCGATGCTGTCGAACAACGGGAGGTCAACGAAGTTGAGCAGTGGATTGGCGTGTGACATAAATCGATCTAAAAATTTAGTGCTTCTCAGATAAGGCCCGTTGCGCTGATTCCAAGGTGTTGACCAAGAGCATTGTGATGGTCATGGGGCCAACCCCACCCGGCACAGGGGTGATGTAGCCCGCCACTTCTTTCACGCCGTCAAAGTCCACATCACCGCAAAGCTTGCCTTCATCGTTGCGGTTCATGCCCACATCCAGCACAACCGCGCCGGGTTTGACCATGTCGGCTGTCAACACATTGCGTTTGCCCACGGCGGCTACGACGACGTCGGCTTGCAGGGTGAGCGCTTTCAAATCTTGGGTGCGCGAGTGCGCCACGGTCACGGTGGCGTCTTTTTGCAAGAGCATCAATGCCATCGGCTTGCCCACGATGTTGCTGCGGCCAATCACCACGGCATGTTTGCCTTTGAGGTCATAGCCAATGCTCTCGAGCATCTTCATGCAGCCATACGGTGTGCAAGGCCAAAAACCAGACATGCCGGTCATCAACGCACCGGCGCTGGCAATGTGAAAACCGTCCACGTCTTTGGCGGGGCTGATGGCTTCAATCACTTTTTGCGCATCGATGTGCGCAGGCAAGGGCAGTTGCACCAAGATGCCGTGAATGCTGTCGTCGTGGTTGAGTGCGTCCACACGAGCGAGCAACTCGGCCTCGGTCATGGTGGCTTCGTATTTTTCAAGCACCGAATGCAGACCCGCGTCTTCGCACGCCTTGACCTTGTTGCGCACATACACCTGGCTGGCTTGGTTGTCGCCCACCAAGACTACGGCCAAGCCGGGGGTGAGTCCCTTGGCTTTGAGGACCGCCGTGTCGGCAGCGACTTGGGCGCGCAGTTGTTTGGAGAGGGCGTTGCCGTCAATGAGTTGTGCAGTCATGTTTGTATGCAATTTTCAAAAGTTGAATTGAAAACGCCCGTGATGTACGGGCGTTTTATGAGGGTCGAACCGCAGGGTTTTAAGCTTTTGCCGCGTTTTGTCCGAGGGCTGTTTTAAGCAAGTCGGCGACCGTATTGGCGTTGAGCTTTTCCATGATGTTGGCTCGGTGCGCTTCTACAGTTTTGATGCTGATACCCAAGTCGTCTGCAATTTGTTTATTCAAGCGACCTGCCACGATGCGTTCAAGCACTTGGGACTCACGCGTGGTGAGTTTGGACATCAATGCGTCGCGGCTAGCAGCCTGCTGGTATTCGGCAAACGAGGTGTTGGCTTGCGCCAGCATGCGTTCGACCAAATTGACCAAGGCAGTTTCGTCAAAAGGCTTTTGGATGAAATCCATGGCGCCTTTTTTCATGGTGTCCACGGCCATGGGCACATCGCCGTGACCAGTGATGAACACGATAGGCAGTGGCGACTTGCGTTCGACCAAACGGTCTTGCAATTCGAGGCCGGTCATGCCACCCATGCGGATGTCCACGATCAAGCACGCTACTTCACGTGGGTCGTATCTGCTGAGGAAGGTTTCAGCAGAATCGAAACAGCGAACGCGGTAGTCCTTGCCTTCGAGCAACCATTGCAAGGAATCACGGACGGCCTCGTCGTCGTCTACCACGTAGACCGTACCTTTTTTGGGAATCAAACTCATCAAAGAACTCCAACCTATCGGACCGGTAGCCAAAAGGAAAACCGGCAACCCGTTATTTCCTCAGCATTGTAGAGGTTCTCGGCCTTCATCCGGCCTTGGTGCGACTCGACGATGGATCGGCACAAATTCAGGCCAATGCCCATGCCCTCGGATTTTGTCGAAAAGAACGCTTCAAACAAATGCTCCATCACCTCTGGGGGGAGGCCTCGACCGGTGTCGGTGACTGAAAATTCGATCACAGGTTGACCTTCTTCGCTGCGCGGTAATACCTTTAGCTCTACATCGCGGCGCGTGAGTGGGCGTTGGGCGAGGTCAATCGATTCGGCCGCGTTGCGCATCAAATTCACCAAGACTTGTTCAATCAAGATGGGGTCAACGTTAATGGAAGGCAAGCGTGCCGCTACCACCTGGGTGAGTCTGACCTGTCGCCGGCGCATTTCGATACCCGCCAATTCCACGGCTTCCGCCACCATCAGGGAGACATCGGAGGCGGTTCGATTCGGTTCGCTGCGTTTCACAAAGCTGCGAATGCGATGAATGATTTGTCCTGCGCGCTGCGCTTGGTGTGCGGTTTTCTCCAAGGCCTTGAGCAACTCTTCTTCGTTCAAGTTGTTGGATTTGATGCGCGACATCATGCCGCTGCAATAGTTGTTGATGGCCGTGAGGGGTTGGTTCAACTCATGCGCCACGCTGGACGCCATTTCACCCATGGTGATGAGTCGGCTAGCCGATTGCGCACGCTCGGCTTGCACTTGTGCCTGCTCTTCGGCGTTGCGTCGTGGGGTGATGTCTGAGGCAATCACCATTTGGGCCAAGCGCCCATCCACCCAGTTGAGGTAACGCGAGCGCACCTCTAGCCATTTGCCTAGTTCAGGTACAAAAATTTCTGCGTTTTCTGCTTTGGTCTCGGTGATGCCTTCGGTGGGCAGTCCCATCAGCCCATCGTCTTGGTCAATTCCGTCGTCGTCCGCGGCTTCTGAAGTGCTGACGTTGCGTGGCTGGCCTGCCTGTGTGACCAAGCTTAAGTGACCCTGCGTTGTGTTGGCGAACCATTGGCGATAGAGCTTGTTGGCAAACAACAATTCTTTGCTGCCCAAGGGGGCCACTGACACAGATGCATCCAAGCCCTCTAACACCGTGGTGAACCGGTCATGTGCGGCTGAAAGTTGTTCGCGCACACGGTTGGGCTCGGTGATGTCGGTCATCGACGTCATCCAGCCGGTTTGTTGCCCGCGTGCATCAACCAAGGGAGAAACATACAAGCGCGCATCAAACACTTCGCCGTTTTTACGCTTGACGCGCACTTGAAAACCGCTGCTGGTGGTTTCGCCTTGCAGTTCTTGGTTGAGCTTTTGCTCTAAGGTTTCGCGGTCTTCATCTGGCCAGTAGGGGAAGGGGGGCACTCGACCTACCAATTCTTCTTCGGTCCAGCCCGTCATTTGGCAAAACGCGGCATTCACATAGGTGATGCGGCCTTTGAGGTCCATGGCGCGCATGCCGGTGAGGATGGAGTTTTCCATCGCGCGGCGAAAGTTGGTTTCGGCCACCAAGGCTTGTTGTGCTTGCACTCGGCGGCGGGTGTGTCGCCAGGTGCCAATCAACATCCATGCGGTCATGGCGCTGAGCACAGCCACCAACCAAAACACGCCGTTGCCAATCAAACCCTGTGAGGTGCGGTAGGCCTGTGCGTGGAGTGAGAGTGCATAGCCCACGGGTGTGATGGGCACTTCATATTCGTTGGTTTGAAACAACCACGGCAGGACCTCGGTCACTTTGGGACGTGCTTTGTTGGCTTGTCCTGCCAACACGGTGTTGTTCACATCGCGTAGCGATACAGCGTAGCGGCTGGCAATTTCGTTGGGTACTGCAAAGCGCAACATGCCATCTAAGGTGTACTCAGCCAGCAAGACGCCTTCAAATTTGCCATGGTTCAAGATGGGGACGTGCAACTGCAAGTGCGTGTATGGCGCTGTACTTGTTCGTTTCTCAAGAATGGGTTGTGAGTAAACAGGTTGCTGCAAATCACGGGCAAGCTGAAGAGTGGTGAGCGTTTCGTGATGGGCAACCAGTGCCCCCGTTACAAAACTCATGGTTGAGTTGTTGCTTGCACTGGCGTAACTGGCGTGCACGCGTTGACGCGCATCGACCCACGTCAAGCTTGCCAATTCAGGACTTTGATTTAACAGACTTTGTGCGTCGGTTGCGAAGGCTCTGCTATCGGTTTCCCTGTTGGCAATGTCACGCGCCATGCGCATGATTTGCTCTTGTTTATCTAGCAAGCGCAAACGCAAACGTTGTTGGGCGTACTCCACATCGCGGCGGACCACCTCTTGCTCTCTCATGATTTCCTCATAGCGCAGGTACCAAAACGCGGTGGTGATAGCGGCCATGAACAGCACCACGGCAGCCAGTGGCGCCATGAATGCAAAGCGGTCTTGACGATTGGGGGTTTGTTTGCGCCACCAGGTGCGCCAATGGCCTATCAGTGCTTGAAGAAACGGGAGGGTCGATGTTTTTTGCATGTCCTCTGAGTTTATGCGCGAGGGTAAACGCGGACACTGAGTAATTATTGAATTTCATAATAAGAAATCAATGTCCGCTATTTGAAATTTTTAAAATTTGTGCGAAACTCCGTACATTCGAGTCAAAACAGTGCAACAAGAGGAGACAAGCATGTCAGCACAACCGAACGATCTGCGCACCGACGTGGACAGCCAAGAAACGCGTGAATGGATGGACGCGTTGTCCGCCGTCATCAATGCAGAAGGGCCTGAGCGCGCGCACTTCTTGTTAGAGCAACTGCTCGAACATGCACGCGAGAGCAGCATCGACATGCCGTTCTCTGCCACCACGGGTTACGTCAACACGATCGAACCCGATCAAGAAGCCCATTGCCCCGGCAACATCGAAATTGAAGAACGCCTGCGCGCTTACATGCGCTGGAACGCGATGGCGATGGTGGTCAAAGCCAACCGCCACAACCCCGAAGACGGGGGCGACCTCGGCGGTCACATCGGTTCATTCGCTTCATTGGCCCACATGTTTGGTGCGGGCTTTAACCACTTCTGGCATGCTGAAAACGAAAACCACGGTGGCGATTGTTTGTACATCCAAGGTCACGTGTCTCCCGGCGTTTACGCCCGTGCTTACCTTGAAGGCCGCTTGACCGAAGAGCAATTGCTCAACTTCCGTCAAGAAGTAGATGGCAAAGGTTTGTCCAGCTACCCACACCCCAAACTCATGCCTGAGTTCTGGCAGTTCCCCACAGTGTCGATGGGTCTTGGCCCATTGATGGCCATTTACCAAGCGCGCTTCTTGAAGTACTTGCACGCACGTGGCATCGCCAACACCGAAAACCGCAAGGTGTGGGTGTTCTGCGGCGACGGTGAGATGGATGAAGTTGAATCCTTGGGTGCGATCGGTTTGGCCGCTCGCGAAAAACTCGACAACTTGATCTTCGTGGTCAACTGCAACTTGCAACGTTTGGACGGCCCTGTGCGCGGCAACGGCAAGATCGTGCAAGAACTCGAAGGTGAATTCCGTGGCTCAGGCTGGAACGTCATCAAACTCTTGTGGGGCAGTGAGTGGGACAAGCTCTTGGCCCGCGACAAAGACGGTGCGTTGCGCAAGTTGATGATGGACACCTTGGATGGCGACTACCAAGCGTTCAAAGCCAACGACGGTGCTTATGTGCGCAAGCACTTCTTCGGCCGTGACCCACGCACGCTCGAGATGGTTGCCCACATGAGCGACGACGAAATTTGGGCTTTGAAGCGCGGCGGTCACGACCCACAGAAGGTGTACGCGGCTTACCACGAAGCGGTCAACACCAAAGGCCAACCCACCGTGTTGCTCATCAAGACCGTCAAAGGTTTTGGCATGGGCAAAGCAGGCGAGGGCAAGAACAACGTGCACCAAACCAAGAAGCTCACGGATGAAGACATCAAGTACATGCGTGACCGCTTCAACATTCCAATCCCAGACAGCGAGCTGTCGAAGATTCCTTTCTACAAGCCTGCAGATGACACGCCCGAAATGCGTTACCTGCACGAGCGCCGCAAGGCCTTGGGCGGCTACTTGCCACACCGTCGTACAAAAGCGGATGAAAGCTTCACCGTGCCATCGCTCGACATCTTCAAGTCGGTGATGGAGCCCACCGCCAAAGGCCGTGAAATCTCCACCACACAAGCGTATGTGCGCTTCCTCACGCAGCTCTTGCGTGACCAAGCTTTGGGCCCACGCGTGGTGCCTATCCTTGTGGACGAGGCCCGTACCTTCGGTATGGAAGGTTTGTTCCGTCAAATCGGTATTTACAACCCAGCGGGTCAGCAATACACACCGGTCGATAAAGACCAAGTGATGTACTACAAAGAAGACGTGGCTGGCCAAATCTTGCAAGAGGGCATCAACGAAGCCGGCGGTATGTCGAGCTGGATTGCAGCGGCTACTAGCTACTCCACCAGCAACCGCATCATGGTTCCGTTCTACGTGTACTACTCGATGTTTGGTTTCCAACGGATTGGCGACTTGGCATGGGCCGCTGGCGACATGCAAGCACGCGGCTTCTTGTTGGGCGGCACATCGGGCCGTACCACTCTGAACGGCGAAGGCTTGCAGCACGAAGACGGTCACAGCCACATCATGGCCAACACCATCCCGAACTGCGTGTCGTATGACCCCACCTTCGCACACGAAGTTGGCGTCATCTTGCACCACGGTTTGAAGCGCATGGTCGAGAAGCAAGACAACGTCTTCTACTACTTGACCTTGTTGAACGAAAACTACGCCATGCCCGGCCTCAAAGCCGGCACCGAAGAGCAAATCATCAAAGGCATGTACTTGCTGCAACAAGGCGAAGGCAAGAAGAACGCACCACGCGTGAACTTGTTGGGCTCGGGCACCATCTTGCGCGAATCCATGGCCGCACGCGATTTGCTCGCCGCCGATTGGGGCGTCGCTGCCAACGTGTGGAGCTGCCCAAGCTTCAACGAACTCACACGTGACGGCCAAGACGCTGAGCGCTACAACTTGTTGCACCCCACCGAGACACCGAAGGTGCCTTTCGTGGCGCAACAGTTGGACCCCTACGTTGGCCCCGTGGTCGCCTCGACCGACTACATGAAAGCCTACGCCGAACAGATTCGTCCGTTCATCCCCAAAGGCCGCACCTACAAAGTGTTGGGCACAGACGGCTTCGGTCGTTCCGACTTCCGCAGCAAGCTGCGCGAGCACTTTGAAGTCAACCGCCACTACATCGTGGTCGCAGCCCTCAAAGCCCTCAGCGAAGAAGGCACTGTGCCAGTAACACAAGTGGCTGAAGCCATCAAAAAGTACGGCATCAAAACCGACAAGATCAACCCGCTGTACGCATAACAAATCGGGAGACACAACATGGCATTGGTAGAAGTAAAAGTCCCGGACATCGGGGATTTCGACGAAGTCGCAGTCATCGAGCTGCTGGTCAAAGTAGGCGACACCGTGAAAGCGGAACAGTCCCTCATCACCGTCGAATCAGACAAAGCCTCGATGGAAATTCCATCGAGCACAGCCGGTGTGGTCAAAGAGCTCAAGGTGGCTTTGGGCGACAAGGTCAAAGAAGGCTCAGTGGTGTTGGTGGTGGAAGCCGCTGGTGCTGCCGCAGCTTCAGCAGCCGCACCTGCAGCAGCTGCTCCTGTAGCCGCTGCACCAGCCCCAATTGCAGCCGCTGCCCTCGTGGCCGCAGCGCCATCAGCATCGGGCCCCATTGAAATTCACGTGCCAGACATTGGCGACTTCAAAGACGTCGCGGTCATCGAAGTGTTTGTGAAGCCTGGCGACAGCATCAAGGTCGAGCAATCGCTCATCACCGTGGAGTCTGACAAAGCCTCGATGGAAATTCCATCGTCACACGCGGGTGTGTTGAAAGAGCTCAAGGTCAAAGTGGGCGACAAGGTCAACATTGGTGACTTGTTGGCCATTCTCGAAGGCACGGTGTCTGCCGCTGCTGCGCCTGTGGCCGCTGCCGCTTCTGCTGTGGTCGCCGCTGCACCTGCGGCTGTCGCTGCACCCACAGCCGTTGCTGCTGCGGTGGCTGCCGTGGCAGCGCCTGCGCACGCACCTGGTGGTACGACCTTGGGCCTGCCACATGCATCACCTTCAGTACGCAAGTTCGCACGCGAACTCGGTGTGCCGTTGGAAGAGCTCAAAGGCACAGGCCACAAAGGCCGCATCACACAAAGTGACGTGCAAGCGTTCACCAAATCTGTCATGTCTGGCGCGACACAAACCAAGGCGCAAGCTGCCAAAGGTGGCTCTGCTGGTGGCGATGGTGCAGCGTTGGGTCTCATCCCATGGCCGAAGGTTGACTTCGCCAAATTCGGCCCCATCGAGCGCAAAGAAATGGGCCGCATCAAAAAGATCAGCGGCGCTAATTTGTTGCGCAACGCCATCATGATTCCAGCCGTCACCAACCATGACGATGCTGACATCACTGAGTTGGAAGCCTTCCGTGTGTCGACCAACAAAGAGAACGAAAAGTCGGGCGTCAAAGTCACGATGCTGGCGTTCTTGATCAAGGCTTGCGTGGCCGCGCTCAAGAAATACCCAGAGTTCAACAGCTCGCTCGATGGCGATGCACTGGTCTACAAAAACTACTGGCACATCGGCTTTGCCGCTGACACGCCCAATGGTTTGATGGTGCCCGTCATCCGTGATTGCGACAAAAAAGGCGTGCTGCAAATCAGCCAAGAAATGTCAGAGCTGGCCAAGAAAGCACGTGACGGCAAACTCGGCCCCGCGGAAATGACCGGCGCAACCTTCACCATCTCTAGCCTCGGCGGCATTGGTGGCAAGTACTTCACGCCCATCATCAACGCGCCCGAAGTGGCCATCCTCGGTGTGTGTAAGAGCACCATGGAACCCGTGTGGGACGGCAAGGCCTTCCAGCCACGTTTGATGTTGCCTCTGAGCTTGACGTGGGACCACCGCGTCATCGACGGCGCAGCAGCGGCACGCTTCAATGCGTACCTCGGTCAAATCCTCAGCGACTTCCGTCGCGTTCTTCTCTAAGGATTTGATATGGCACTGATTGATATCAAAGTTCCAGACATCGGCGACTTCGACGAAGTGGCCGTGATTGAGTTGCTCGTCAAAGTGGGTGACACCGTCAAGGCTGAGCAATCGCTCATCACCGTGGAGTCCGACAAAGCGTCGATGGAAATTCCATCCTCACACGCGGGCGTGGTGAAAGAGCTCAAGGTCAAGCTGGGCGACAAAGTGAGCGAAGGCTCTGTGGTGTTGGTGTTAGACGGTGAGGGTGCATCTTCGGCTCCTGCACCTGCTGCAGCACCCGCGCCCGCACCTGCCCCCGCTGCTTCGCCTGCTGCCCCCGTGGCGGCTGCGCCTGCACCCACAGCTTCGTCGTTCGGTGGCAGCGCCGACATCGAATGCGATGTGATGGTGTTGGGCGGTGGCCCCGGTGGTTACTCCGCCGCCTTCCGTGCGGCCGACCTCGGCTTGAGCGTGGTGGTGGTCGAGCGTTACCCCACCTTGGGCGGTGTGTGTTTGAACGTGGGTTGCATCCCATCCAAAGCTTTGCTGCACGTGGCAGCGGTGATGGACGAGGTGGCGCACTTGGGCGACCTCGGTGTGGACTTTGGCAAGCCAGTGGTCAACATCGACAAGCTGCGCGGCCACAAAGAAAAGGTGATTGGCAAACTCACCGGCGGCTTGGGCGCGATGGCCAAGATGCGCAAGGTGAGCATCGTGCGTGGCTACGGCAACTTTGTGGGCGCAAACCACATTGAAGTGCAAGAAACCACAGGCACAGGCCAAGAGAAAACGGCCAGCAAAAAAGTGGTGGCGTTCAAACGCGCCATCATCGCCGCGGGTTCGCAAGCGGTGCATTTGCCTTTCATGCCCAAAGACCCACGCGTGGTCGACAGCACCGGTGCATTGGCCCTCAAAGAAGTGCCCAAGAAAATGCTCATCGTCGGCGGTGGCATCATCGGCCTAGAAATGGGCACCGTGTACAGCACACTGGGCGCACGCTTGGATGTGGTGGAAATGATGGACGGCCTCATGCAAGGTGCGGACCGCGACTTGGTCAAGATCTGGCAAAAGATGAACCAAGGCCGTTTTGACAACATCATGCTCAAGACCAAAACGGTGGGCGCGCAAGCCACACCCGAAGGCATCAAGGTGCAGTTTGAAGGGTTGGACGGCACGAAGAGCGAAGGCACTTACGACCTCGTGTTGCAAGCCGTGGGCCGCACGCCCAATGGCAACAAAATTGCTGCCGACAAAGCAGGCGTGGCCGTGACCGACCGCGGCTTCATCAACGTTGACATTCAAATGCGCACCAACGTGCCGCACATCTTCGCTATTGGCGACATCGTGGGCCAGCCCATGTTGGCGCACAAAGCGGTGCACGAAGCACACGTGGCGGCTGAGGTGATTGCAGGAGAGTTGAAGGGCGACAAAGACTTGGCCGCTGCGGCGTTCAACGCACGCGTCATCCCAAGCGTGGCCTACACCGACCCCGAAGTGGCCTGGGTGGGCTTGACCGAAGACCAAGCCAAAGCGCAAGGCATCAAGGTGAAAAAGGGCTTGTTCCCTTGGACCGCCTCGGGCCGCGCCATTGCCAATGGCCGCGACGAAGGCGTGACCAAACTGCTGTTTGACGATTCACCCGAGGCCCACGGCCACGGCAAGATCCTCGGCGGCGGCATGGTGGGCACGCACGCGGGCGACATGATTGGCGAAGTGGCCTTGGCCATCGAGATGGGCGCAGACGCCATCGACATTGGCAAGACCATCCACCCACACCCCACGCTGGGCGAAAGCATCGGCATGGCGGCAGAAGTGGCGCACGGTAGCTGCACGGACTTGCCGCCTAGCAAGAAGTAAACGCTTCGCGCTGCAAACAAAGAAGCCGCCAACCTGAAAGGGTTGGCGGCTTCTTTACGTTCTGCCAGCTCAGTGGTTATTGATTTTTTGCGTGAGCAATAGCCTCATTCAAACCTTGCTTGATGCTGCCAAATGCATCAACCGGCATTGATCGAATTTCATAACTCGTACTCCGCCCACTCGCCTCAGACCGCATCAACACACCGCGCTCTAGCAGCTCGGTGATGTCGCGCAGAGCAGTGTCTTGCGAGCATTTGGCAATCGCTGCCCACTTGCTGGTGGTGAGCTTGCCGTCAAAGCCATCTAGCAGTTTGTTGAGCAGTTTGATTTGTCGCTCGTTCATGGGTGTGTCGGCCCATTGCCGCCAGAAGTTGGCTTTGCTCAGCACGGCAGACAGCGTGCCTTGTGCGCCTTGCACGGCGCGCAGCAAGCAACCCAAAAACCACTCTAGCCAATCGGTCACGTCCAGCGTGCCTTTTTGGGTGCGTTCGAGTTGGTTGTAATAGTCTTTGCGCTCGCGCTGGATTTGCGCCGACAGGCTGTAGTAGCGCTGTGCTGTGCCTTCGGCGCGGGCCAATGCCAAGTCGCCCACGGCGCGGCCCATGCGGCCATTGCCGTCGTCCATCGGGTGCACCGTTACAAACCACAAGTGGGCCAGCCCGGCTTTGATCAGCGGGTCGTCTTGGCTGGCGGTGTTGAACCAATCTAGGAACAAAGCCATTTCAGCATCTAGCGTATTCGCAGGCGGGGCTTGGTAATGCACGCGTGGGCGGTACGGCGGGCCAGACACCACTTGCATGGGGCCTTGTGCGTCGTTGCGCCACGCACCCACGCGGATGGGCGTCATGCCGCTATAGCCAGTAGGGAAGAGGGCGGCGTGCCAGCCGCACAGGCGCTGCACTGTCAGTGCTTGGTCGTGCTGCTGAGTGGCGTCTAGCACCATGTCCACCACGCCATCCACATGGCGGTCGGTGGGGGCCAGTGCGCCAATGTCCACGCCTAAGCGGCGGGCGATGGACGAGCGCACCGACTCGGGGTTGAGCATTTCGCCCTCGATCTCGCTGGTCTTGATCACGTCTTCGGTTAGTACGCGCAGAGTGGCTTGGTTGCGTTGCTCTAGGCCAATGTCGTGCATGCGGCCCAGCAGCAGGCCTTGTGCGTGGTGCACTTGCGCCAGTAGTGGGGCCAAGCGCGTGTGCGCGTAAGTCCACTTGGGCCAAGTGTCTTGCTGCCAGATATAAAGTTTATCGCCGCTATTCATGCGGTGATTATGCGGTGAATGCGCCTCATGTGCAAGATATTCAATGCATATTTTGCGGTGAATATGTGGTTTTATCGCCGCAAACTACGTTAAATCCGTGTCTTCACTATTGATGAGAAAATCTTAATAAATTTCAAGCTGAATTTGTACTTTATCTTATGCATCCAGATACTTTATTGGCACTCTCGAAGCGATTGGCTGACTTTGCCCAAGAGCGAGATTGGGCGCAATTCCATTCTCCAAAAAATCTAGCGTCAGCCTTAGTCGTAGAGGCTGGAGAACTGTTGGAGCCATTTCAATGGTTGACGGAAGCACAAAGCCGTTCATTGAGTTCTGAGCAATTGGCTGCGGTTACAGATGAAATGGCAGATGTGCTGTTGTATCTAGTGCAACTCGCCAATGCGTTGCAGGTTGACCTACCTAAAGCTGCTCATGAAAAGGTCACTCGTAACGAGCAACGCTACCCAGTTGAGAAGGCCAAAGGGCGAAGCACTAAACACGACGCGTTGTAAACCTTAATCGAGCATAGTTTGTGATTATTTACCAATCAGACAAGCGCGAGTTTTTGCATCACGCCTTGCACGACGATATTGAGCAGGTATTGCTGCAGCAAATGCGCAATGTTTCAGGTCAAGGCGCCGCGCAGCCTCAGATGGCGGCATGGAAGTACTCATTAATGGAAATGGCTAAGGTGCTTCATGATGAGGAGATTCCAGATGACATCGGTGTCGCTATTGAGTACCAGTTGCCACAGAGTGCCAAGCGGATTGACTTTTTAATCACTGGATTAGATGCGCTTCGCCAGCCTAAAGTTGTGATCGTAGAGTTGAAGCAATGGTCAACAGCACGAGTGAGCGATAAGGATGGCTTAGTTTGGGCATACCGAGGGGGGCGTAGTGGTGAAACCGAAGGTTTGCACCCAAGTTACCAAGCTTGGTCTTATGCAGCTTATTTAGAGGACTTCAATACGGCTGTTCAAGAAGGTTCGATTGGTTTGCAGCCTTGTGCGTACTTGCACAACTACCCCCGTGATGGGCAAATTGATCATCCGAACTATTCTGCACATGTGAAGCGAGCGCCTTTGTTCTTAGCTCAAGAAAAGGCCAAGCTTCAAAGCTTTATCCGCGAACATGTGCGCTATGGCGATAAACGTCACACTCTTTACGCTATTGAAAATGGTCGTATCAAGCCTTCGAAAGTATTGGCTGATGCCGTTGGAGCTTTGCTGCAAGGTAAGCCTGAGTTTGTATTGTTGGATGATCAAAAGGTTGTTTACGAAACTTGTCTGAATATTGCAAAACGTGCTGAGCATCGCAAGCAGGTCGTGATAGTTCGGGGTGGCCCTGGTACTGGAAAGTCCGTGGTAGCTCTAAATTTAATGGGTAGCTTGCTGCAGAGCCAGATGCACGTTAGCTATGTCTCTAAGAATGCCGCCCCTCGTGCAGTCTATGCCGCACGGCTTGCTGGCACCATGAACAAGACACGGTTCAATAATCTCTTTAAGGGGTCTGGTAGCTTTATGACGGCGGAGGAGGATAGCCACGATGTATTGATCGTGGACGAGGCCCATCGCCTGAATGAAAAAAGTGGACTCTATCGCAACCAAGGTGAACATCAAGTCAAAGAGCTCATGCAGGCAGCTCGCTGCAGTATTTTCTTTGTCGATGATGATCAAGTAGTGACGGTGAATGACGTCGGCCATAGCGAGGTCTTACAACAATGGGCGCAACTCTTGGATGCAGAGGTTACTCAGCTCTCACTAGCGTCTCAGTTCCGGTGTAGAGGATCAGATGGCTACTTAGCTTGGCTAGATGACGTACTGGACATTCGATCTACAGCTAACCCCTTGCTTGATACTTCAGAGTACGACCTGCGCGTGCTCGATAGTCCAGCAGAGTTGCATCGCTTGATTGAGCAAAAGAATGCTGGGAACAATCGATCACGTGTTGTTGCGGGTTACTGCTGGACTTGGCCTAGCAAGAAGACTCCCGAAGCTTGGGATATTGTGATGCCCGAGTTCGATTACAAACGCCGTTGGAATTTGAGCAAGGATGGAAGTTTGTGGATCATGGCTCCCAGTTCAGTAGCTGAGGTGGGGTGTATTCACACCTGTCAAGGCCTAGAGCTGGACTATGTTGGGGTGATCATTGGGCAGGATTTACGCTTTGCAGATGGCAATGTCGTTACGGATGTAAGCCAACGAGCCCGATCAGATCAGTCGGTTAAAGGTTTGAAGTCCCTTGCAAAGTCTGCGCCTCAGGATGCTAAAGAATTAGCTGATCGGATTATTAAGAATACATACCGCACGCTTATGACTCGCGGAATGAAGGGCTGTTTTGTCTACTGTACCGATCCTGCGTTGGCCTCTCATTTGCGGAGTCGACTTATGGTTTCAGCCAAACATTCAAATTCGGCGTCTCCTAATCTTGTAGATCAACCACTACCAGGGACAACGGTACCCGCTGATTTGCCATATTTGCCATTGCAAACCGTGAGCGATCCTGAACGTATGGCAGGTGTTAATGCTATTCCGGTGCTGGATTTGAAGTTTGCAGCTGGTAACTTTAGTTCGGTCCAAAACTTGGACGATGGAGCTTTGGCATGGGTGTCCCCACCAGATTGGCTAAGTTTCCAACCTGGCCTTTTTGTTGCCCAAGTTCTTGGGGAATCCATGAACCGCCGAATTCCAAACGGTGCGTGGTGCCTATTTCGTGCTAATCCTGGCGGTACTCGAAACGGAAAGGTAGTCGTTGTTCAGCACCACAGTATTGATTGCCCTGACACAGGTGCGCGCTTTACAGTCAAGGTTTATCACAGCGAGAAGCAGTTCAATTCAGACGAGGAGTATGTGAACAACCGAATTACTTTGAGTCCAGACTCTAGTGATGCAGGCTATCAGCCAATTGTTATTACTTCTGAATTGGGCGATGAGGTTATGGTGGTTGCAGAGCTATTACTTGTGTTTTCTGATGTTTGAAACAATGGGCGTTGGTTCAAGGGCAGTTCAGATACCAGTGTCTTTAAGGACTCATTACTGCGCGATTTTTCTTTGACAAGATCAATGCGCTCCGAGGTAACACCCCTCAGCCCGCTCCCCATCCGCCTCATCACCTTCTTCGCTGCACAGCGCAGTAATCAAGGCAAGGTCTGCCACTTGGCCGGGTAGCAGCAGCTCTTCATTGGTCCAGCGCTTGACCAAGTGGCCATTGGCCACGCCGCCGGTGTGTGGGGCTTGGTAGGCGCGGCGGTGTTGCATGGTGATGCCGCTGTTGGCGTTGGCAATCAAGCGGCTTTCGCCCAAGGCCCAAGGTTCAAAGTAGGCGTTGGCGGCGGCATCGACTTGGCGGAAGTAGCTGCGTGCGCCTTCGGCGTTGAGCTTCTTGCGCACGGTACGGGTGATGAGGCCTTGCAGGTGGTCGAGCGCGGCGTAGTCCATTTGCTCCAAGGCTTCGGGGCTCATGTCTTGTGTGGCCAGCGCGGATGTGGCGGCCAGCTCGGCAGGCAGCACTTGCACCATGGCTTTGACCACATCGCGGTGCGGCGCAATGGCCGTGGCCACGCCGCGTGTTTGCGGCTGGATGGGGCAGCGAATTTCCACAAAGCGCGGCTTGACGGGGCCCGTGCAGCCGTCGTGGTGGTAGTACTCGCCTTGGCTCAGCCGCCCCTTGCTAGAGCGCCCGCGCACATCGCGGTAGGTGGGGTGCTGGGTGTGGACGTTTAGGCACGCCACCAGGCCCGTAGCATCTACCAGTTTGTAAAAAGCTTCGCGCCATTCGGGTTGCAGAAGTTTGTCGTGCAGGTAGTCGTTAGGAGTTTCTTGGCCTACTTCTCCTTCAATCACCAACACAAAAGGCTTGGGCCTGCGCACGCGCCACTGGCAGTTGGCAAATTCCAGCACTGAGCTGGAGGTGTCAGATTGTGTGGCGGCGCTTGGGTTTGTAGGGGCAGACATGCCCCAATTTTAGAGTTGGTTTAAAACTCAAACCCACCTTGTTGGCGCACCGCTGCAGAAGCAGCGCCCGTTAGCAAATCGGCCAACAGCTCAGCATGCGCTGGGTTTTTCGCGTGGGTGCAAATGCCCAAGGTGTAGTCGGTACTCAGCTCAAACTCAGCGGGCAATACATCGACCAAGTCCACGCCTTGGGTGTAGTTGATTTCGGTGACTTGGGTGCAGCCAATCAAACCGCTCTCGGTGCTCTTGACCATTTCGCCCATGGCGGTTGCGCCGTTGGGGAAGACGCGAAATTTGCTGCGCATGGTTTCATCCAAGCCCAATGCTTTAAGCACGTTCATGAAGTGAATACCGGCGGTGGCTTTGTCGGGGTCTGGAAAGTAAATGCCTTGTGCGGCGCTCATGGCAGCGTGCAGTTGTTCGCGTGTTTTGACCTGAGGGTGTTTTGTGCCTGTGCGCACCGCCACACCTGTTTTCACCTTGCCTAACGAGCGCGCGCTACCCGCCACCACATGCCCCGAGGCAACGAGTTGCTCAATGAGTGGTTTGGTGAGGATGACCACATCGCAAGGCGTACCGCCCACGAGTTGGTCGCGCATTTGGCCCACCGCGCTGAAGGTGCCGTGCACGGTGTCGCCTGTGCTTTTTTCATATTCGGCTTGTACCGCTTTGACCACGGCTGCGGCTGCGCCGCCACTCAATACATGCATGGTGTTCTTTCTGTGTGTGGTGGTCAGTCGGCTTTTGCGCCCGACACTTTGACGATATTTGCCCACTTGGCAATGTCGGCATTGAGGTATTGGTCAAACTCAGCCACGGTCATCGACATGGGCACAGCGCCTTGTTTGGCCCAAGCAGCTTTGACGTCTGGGTTGTTGACGATCTTGCGCATCTCAGCGTTGAGCTTGTTCACGATGTCAGCGGGCGTGCCTTTGGGGGCCATGATGCCTAACCAAATGGTGGCTTCGTATTTGGGCACGGTTTCAGCCACGGTGGGGACATCAGGCAAGTTGGTAGAGCGTGCAGCGCCTGTGGCGCCCAGCATGCGCACTTGGCCGTTACGCGCAAATTCAGCCATGGTGGTTTCGGCGTCAAACATCACATCGACTTGGCCGCCCACGATGTCGGTGCGAGCACCCGAGCTGCCCTTGTAGGGGATGTGCGTCATGTTGATGCCGGCCATGTGTTTGAACAGCTCGCCCGCCATGTGGTACGGCGTGCCGTTGCCAGACGAGGCGTAGTTGAGCTTGCCCGGTTTGGACTTGGCCAAGGCCACGAGTTCGGCCACGTTTTTCACTGGCACAGAGGGGTGAACCACCAGCAGCAAGTTGGAGTAGTTCACGGGCGCAATGCCCACAAAGTCTTTCATCAAACCAAAGGGCTTGTTGGGGATGAGCGACTCGTTGACGGTGTGAGCGTTCGACATCATCAACAAGGTGTAGCCGTCAGCGGGTGACTTGGCTGCGAAGTCTGTGCCGATGATGGAGCCAGCGCCAGGCTTGTTGTCAATCACAAAGGGTTGCTTGAGCTCATCGCTCAAGCGTTGCGCCATGAAGCGGGCGTAGTTGTCAGCAGGACCGCCTGCAGCAAATGGCACGACGATTTTCACGGGACGGTTGGGGTAGCTTTGCGCGTGAGCAAGGCCACAGCCAAGCGCCAAAGCAACGGCGATGAGTTTGAGCGAACGTGGCAGTTGAATCATGTGATGTCTCCGTGATGTGGAAGGTTTAGTCAACTTTGCCAATGCGTGTCACGAGGGCTGTCATTTCTTTGGCATCGGCTTGCACGAAGCGCTCAAAGTCAGCGGCATCTTGGTACATGAACGAGGTGCCAGAGGCTGTGAGTGCAGCCACGGCCCGTGGGTCTTGCGCGGCAAACTTGGCGGCTTGGCGCAAGCTGTCGATCACGGCGGCAGGCGTGTCGGCAGGCACAAACATGCCCGACCACTGCGAGTATTGAATGGGCACGCCCAACTCTTTGAAGCTAGGCACTTCGGGCATGCTGGCCAAGCGGCCTTCACCCCAATGCGCCAAGGCACGCAGCTTGCCGGAAGCAATTTGTTGCTTCACGCTGGCAGGCCCCGTGGAGACAGCGTCGATTTGCCCACCGAGCAACGACAACACTGCAGGGGCAGCCCCGGTGTAGGGCACATGCAGCATGAAAGTAGACGTGGCCGACTTGAGCTGCTCCATCGGCACATGCATGGTGCCGTAGTTACCAGACGAACCAAACGAAATTTTTCCTGGATTGGCCTTGGCGTACGCAATGAATTCGGCATAAGTTTTCCAAGGGCTGTCAGCGCGCACCACCAGCACGGTGGGGTCAGCGGTGAAGCGTGCAATGGGCTTGAGTTGGTTCACCTGATACAGCGGGGCACGCTGCAAAATTTTGTCTGCTTCAGGCAGCACCACGAGTGAGGACAGCGACATGAGCACGGTGTAGCCATCGCCCTTGGACTTGGCCACTTGCGCCATGCCAATGCCACCACCTGCGCCACCTTTGTTTTCCACCACGATGGGTTGCTTCAAGTAGCGCGACATGGCTTCAGCCACAGGTCGGCCCACCGTGTCAGCCACACCGCCCGGCGGGAAGGGCACGACCATGGTGATGGGTTTCGTGGGATAGCTCTGTGCGAAAGCGCTGAAGCTGAATGCAACAGCCATGGCAGCGCTGAGTCCGGCGCGAATCAGTTGACGTCGTTCCATGTCTTGTCTCCTTCGGTTGTTCGCTAGCAGGTCAAGTGCATGCTTGCCTGCTTTTTTAGTTTTAAACGAAGCGGTTTTCGATGCTGCCCACGCCGTCAATCTCGACGCGGATCACATCACCTTTGGCGATGTAGCGGGGAGGGTTGAGGCCCATGCCCACACCGGCTGGTGTACCCGTGGCAATGACGTCACCAGGGTAGAGCGTGATGCCGCGTGAGATGGTTTCGATCAAGGTGGGGATGTCGAAAATCATGTTCTCTGTGGGGCCGTCTTGGCGTAGCTCGCCATTCACCCAGCAGCGCACGCGGGTGTTGCGGCCATCGACTTCGTCAGCCGTAACGATCCACGGACCCATGGGGCAGAAGGTGTCAAACGACTTGCCCATGTCCCATTGTTGGTGGCGCATTTGCACATCGCGTGCGGTCACGTCGTTGACCACGGTGTAGCCAAACACATGGCTCATGGCGTCAGCCTGGGTGATGTTCTTGCCGCCCTTGCCAATCACCACGGCCAATTCAGCTTCGTAGTCAATTTGTTCGGAGATGGCTGCACCTGGCAGGTGCACATCGTCAGTTGGGCCGACCACGCACTCGGGCACTTTGGTGAAGACGATGGGCCATGCTTTGGTGTCTGTGTTGCTGTCTTTGAAGACTGAGGCTTGCAGCTCTTTGGCGTGTGCGTGGTAATTGCGGCCCACGCACCACACGTTGCGGCGCGGAATAGGCAAGGGCGCTTCGAGGTGCACGTGTGTGATGTCGTGTGGTGTGCCTGCCAGCTCAGGCAGCGCATGTCCAGCGGCGAGTGCATCGATGATGGGCTGCGCGCCGTGATGGGCTTGGTCTTCGGTGAGCGCAAACGCGGTGACGTGTTTGCCGTCTGCAGAAACTTGGCCGACGTGGCGTTGACCGTTGAGCTTGAAAGTAGCGATGCGCAAAGTGTTCTCCTGAGATGAATGGTTTGTCTTGGACCAATTTAAAACATCTTAGGAGGGATGTGTCCTGCGTGCAG
This sequence comes from Limnohabitans sp. MORI2, assembly GCF_027925025.1. Taxonomy (NCBI): domain Bacteria; kingdom Pseudomonadati; phylum Pseudomonadota; class Betaproteobacteria; order Burkholderiales; family Comamonadaceae; genus Limnohabitans; species Limnohabitans sp. MORI2. The sequence continues at coordinate 1,502,523 of NZ_AP027058.1, read as the reverse complement.
ACACACACGAGACACCGTGTTGATAAAGGTTTTAAAGCTTCAAAGCTTCCCACACGCGATAGGCGGCATACGCATCGTTGGCGGCGTAAACCAGCTGCGATGCGCTCAAGCGCAAATTGGCCCAATTGCTGGTGCCGGCCTTTTTTGACTTTTGAAAACGCTGGTTGAACAGCACAGCCACTGCGCCTTTGACGCCCATTTCTTTGCGATAGCCCTGGGCTTTGAAAATGGTGTTCAGTTCCAAAATGCCCGCAGGCTCCACACCAAATTTTTGGATGATGCGTTTGCGGTCGTCGCCCAAACCAAAGCCTGCTTTGGCAATGCCTTCGCGCGCTAACAAGTCGGCAGCGACAGCGCGGCACTCGGGGTCGTGCAGCTGAAACACCCAAGCGCGTTCGCCCGTGGCGAGTTGCAACACATGCGGGCCATCAGATGCTTCGCCCACGCGAAAGGTGGGCTTCGATTCAGTGTCAAAGCCCCAAGCTTGTGAGGCAATCAACGCATCGTGAGCCTGCTGCGCTTGTTGGCCGGTGTTGACCAAGGTGATGCGGTCAAGCCCCAAACGAGGAAACTCTGGAAGCAGGGCGATGGCTTCTTTGTCGGGGGTGTCGCGGCGTTGTGTCATGTGTGACTGATCTCAACGCTTCTTAGATTTGAACGCCGTTTTCTTGTTTTTCTCAATTGCTTCTTTACGCACAGCGCGTTCGGCATCGGCTTGTTTGCCTTCGGCTAACCAAGCTGCAAATTCTTCTGGCGTTTCTAGCGTGACACGGCCCAATGCGGCTGAGCGGAAATCGTGAATGACGATGTGCGCGGCTTTGGTGAGGTTAATACGCCCACCGCTTTGCACCGCGCCGCGTTTGCGGCCAATGGCCTCCAACATTTCTTCATCGGTGTGGCTGGCCACGTCGTCGATGGAGTAGCGCTGTTTGAGTTCGTTGGGGTAGTGGGGAATGAGGTAGTTGAGCAGCTCAAGCGCGACGGTTTCTTCGTCAAACGCGTTCACGCCAATCGCGCCGCTGGCCGCGAGGTTGAAGCCGCTTTGCTCGACGATGATGCGTGGCCAGAGCACGCCGGGGGTATCGTACAAATAAAAGTCATCGGCCAAGGCAATGCGTTGCTCGGTTTTGGTCACGCCAGCTTCGTCACCCGTCTTGGCCGCGCGTTTGCCTTTGAGTGTGTTGATGAGGGTGGACTTGCCCACGTTGGGAATGCCGCAAATGAGCACGCGCATGGGTTTGACCATGCCGCCACGGTTGGGGGCGAGTTGTTGGCAAGCATCAATCAGCGCTTTGGCGGGGGACGTCATGCTGGTGTCTAAGCCAATGGCACGCACACCGGGCATGGCGTTGTAGTGGGCCAGCCACAAGGCGGTGCGGGCTGGGTCTGCCAAATCTTGCTTGCTCAAAATCTTGAGCGCGGGCTTGCTTTTGATCAGCTCGGCCAGCATCGGGTTGGCGCTAGAACCCGGCAAACGGGCGTCGAGCATTTCGATGACAACGTCAATCTCTTTGATGCGCTCCCCAATCGCCTTGCGCGTGAGGTGCATGTGTCCGGGGAACCATTGAATAGCCATAGTCTTGATTGTCGTTCACGCGGCGTGGGTGGCTGCCTGCAATCGCAGATGCACGTCATCTGCCAAATCGACGGGCAGTTGTTGCTTGGCTTTGAGGTAGTGCTCGGTGAACACTTCAAAGTAGGCGTTGAGGGCTTCGGCGGCTTGCGTGTCCTCGGCCAGCGCCAAGCACATCGCACCCACTTCGGCGGTGCACAGGTGCGCTTCGCTTTGAGCACGACGCAGTTTGTAGCGTGAGAGTTGTTCGGGGTGCAGGCTGAGCACTGGGAAGTTTTGCAGATAGGGGCTTTTGCGAAACATCTTGCGGGATTCGTCCCACGTGCCGTCTAACAAGATAAATAAGGGGCGCTTGTTGTCGTTGTGCGTTAGCTCATGCACAACGCGTGTGTCATCGGCAAACTCAGCAGGGAACACCACATAGGGTTGCCATTGCGGATTGTTCAGCAACGCCAACAGTGCAGGGGCAACTTCGGTACGCGCCCATCCAAAGGCAAAGGTGTCAGCTACCACATCGGCAATTAACCAGCCGGTGTTGCTGGGTTTGAGTGGCTCGATGTCGGCCATGAGCAAACACATGCCTGCGCGTGTGGGCACGTCGGGTCTCAGAGCACAGATGCAGTGCGAGGGGACCAAGCGGCAGCCGCTGCAGCGTTCACCTTTAGGGCCGCCTCGGGCTAGAAAGGGTTTGACGCTGCGGGTGAGGCGGGCTGCGCGTAAACGAGAAACAGCGTGAGGCACAGCTTATTCAGCGACGTTGCACTCGCGGCGCAGCAGCGCCAGTGCATCATGCAGTTTGTAGTCGTGGTCACTGGCCAGCGTGTCGAGTGATTCATCGATGAAGGTCTCCCACATATCGATGTAATCGTCTTGATGTTCAGCCGGTGCATTGGCTTGGATGAACGCGGTGGCCAGTTCGGGCTGCACGCCGGATTTGCGGATTTTGCGAACCAGCGTGGCAGCGGTTTTTTCGCTCAGCAATGTTTTGCCCGTGCTGCCCGTGGCAATGCACAAGAAGAGGGTGAGCAATGAGCTGTCGTCGCTGTGGCCACCCGTGGCTTTGGACCATGCGGCAGAAGTTTGGCGGTCAAAGTGGTCCACCTCAGACAAGCCGTCTTCCACCCAAAAGTAGCGGCCTACAAAAGCAGGCGTTTGGTTGAACAACTTTTGCGGTGTGAGTTTGGCATCCAAGATTTTGGGCAAGTCAGCCTCAACGCTTTGTCGCACTTGTTCGACGGCAGCTTTGAATTCGGCAGGCAGGTTTTTAGGCGCAGTCAAGTTGATGGCTTTGGTGGCACTGGGTTTGCGCAGGGTGGCGATGATTTTTTGGAAGGCCACCCAGTCTGGCATTTCTTTGTGTTTGGTTGCAGCTGCCAGCAATGCCGTACGAATGACGGCCTCGGCATCGCAGCCCGCTTCTTCTAAATCATCGGCGTGCAAGCCCAGTTGATCGGCCATCCAAATGGCGGCGTCGATGACGTGCGCCACTTGTTGGCGCTTGGCCAGCTCAGCTTGGTAGTCAGCCAAATTACAGAGCGACCACTTGGCCAAGTGTGGGATGTGTTTGTCGCTGAAGCCGCCATGCTCGTTCATGCCAAAGTGCGTGTTTTGCGGCATGACGATGAGGGCTTTGAGCATGTCTGATGCAGCCTTCGAGCGCGACATGAACGAGTGCTCGCGCAAGTGCTCAGCGGCTTTGCGTAAGTCGCCACCGCTTTGAATTTCAAGCGTGAGGCTGACCAAATTGACGATGCGGTCTTTGGCTTTTTCAAGCTCGGGGCGCAAAAACTCGCTGCCAAAGTAGCGCGCAATTTGCACCATGCCTTTGGGCGCATCGGTTTGAATGGCTTCTAACTTTGCAGCGTCCAAGATGCCATGTTGCACGCCGTAGGCAAGCGCTTTTTCGAAGAAAGGGCGGTCATCAAAGATGGCGATGGATTGCGTCATGGTGGCTAGTCAGCTTAGATCGCGGATTCTTCGTCAGAGTCACGCGCAGCGGGTGTGGCTTGGCCGCGGTCGGTGGCGCTGGTCTCGACCTTGCCATCGTCTTCTTCCTCTTCTTCGTCAGAGAGGCCCGCATCAAAGGCGCGTGCTTTGGCGCGCAGCACCAAGAGCATTTCGATGAAGAGGTCTGGAATTTTGTGGCGCAAGATCCACGCGAGTTGCATCCAGTCTTGGTCGGCCACTTCGTCTTCTTCGACGCGGGGCTTCACATAGGCTGAGCCGAGCAGGGCGCTTTCAGACAGCATGTCACCGTCGTCTTCCATGGTGTCAAACGTGCCGGTGCGGGCGAAGGCTTCGATGCGGCTCCACTTTTCGCTGAAGTAATCGGCCAGCGCTTCAGCGCCACCTTCCAAATCACCAATCGCGGTGAGGAACTCAATGGGGTCGGCATCCTCGCGGAAGATGATGGAGTTCATCATGCCGCGCAAGTGGGTTCGTGTGAGGTCTTTGTATTGTTTTTCAATCACCACGGCACGCGCAAATTGCTCGGGCGTGACCAGCAGGTTGATGACCGATTCTTTGGAGGTGTCGTACTCGCGAATCACGGCCAAGATGTCTTTGGGGGGCAGCTGCTCTAGCACCACCATCAGCGCTTGGTCGCCTTCGGCATCGGCCAGTTCGACCAGTGCCGCTTCTGCGCCTGTGATGTCGCCTGCGGCGATGAGGCTTTGTGTTTTGGTGATCAGTGCAATGGCATTTGTTTTGTCGGTCATGGGGTCACCTGTTTATTCTTTGCTGTCGAAGCCTTGTTCAACCATCCACGCGTTGCCTGCTTCTTCGCGTTCGCGGGCCTCGCGCTCTTCGTCCGATTCGGCTTGGTCGCCGCGTTCGACGTTTTCCAAGTCTTCATCGGCATCGGCGGCACCCGTGCTGCGTCGCATCGGCGTGCCGTGCATGTACTCCAGGGCTGCGGCCACGCTCATGAACCAAGCGCCCACAGGCTCGGCCAAGATTTTGTCGACGATGGGTTGTGCCCAAGGTGCAATGCGCACGCCTTCAGACAAGGTGTCCCAGCTCAGCAAATCATCCGCGTCTAAGGTGATGAAGTGGTCCATCAACTCAGGCTCATGGAATTCAAACGCTTGGTGCAACACCACAGCCACCATCTCGGGGCTGAGATCCATCATCTGCAACAGGAACTCTAGCTCTTGGCGCTTTTCAGCCAAACGCTTGTCGAGGATGTAGTGGCCTTCTGAATCTGAGTTCAGATCGTCCAGCTCGGCTTGGTAAGCCGTGCGCAGTTCTTGGAAAAAGGGAGAAATGCTCATGGTGTGTGGGCCTGTGCCAGTACGTGCGAGTTAGGAGCGGTTTAGCACTTGCTGAAAATACGCGCCCCAAATTTCGCGTGCAGTTTGCGCGGGGTCGTCCAATAAGTTACGGCGACGGTTGTCGTCATAGGCTTTGCGTTTGTCGTCGTCTGACAGCACGTCATAGGCCTCTTGCACCTCACGAAAACGTGCAGGTGCATCGGGGTCGCTGTTGCGGTCGGGGTGAAACTGCGAGGCTTTTTGGCGAAACGCGCGTTTGATGTCCGACAGCGAGGCATCGCTTTTGAGACCTAAGGCGGCGTAGTGTTCAGACACGTGAAACTCTTGGTGAATGACAGCGGTTGAGAAATTAAAGCGATTGCTTTAGGCGAATCTCTTCGACCTTGACAGGGCCCATGGGCACAGTCTTGGCGCTCGACATTTCGCGTTTGAAACCCGCCAGTTCGTGAAAGCGCATGGCGCGGTCATTGGCGATGGGCACCCAGATAGACACATGGGTGCAGCCTTCGTCTTGCAGGCCTTCACGGGCAGCATCCCACAACGCCAGGCCTACGCCTTGGCCCCAGTAAGCGGCATCGACATAGATGTCCCAAATTTCACCCATGGTGTTGGGCGTGCCTTTGTCACGTGAACGGTCAAAGCCCACAAAGCCCACAATCTTGCTGCCGTCCACGGCAACTTGCACTTGGGGTTCAGCAAATTCAATAGCTTCGCGCCAGTAAACGGTGTTTTTTTCTTCGGGTACGGGCAAGACTTTGCTGCCCGTTTGCATGGTTTTGAAAGCTTCTTTGGCGGTGGCTGCGTACAGCTCGGCGATTTTGGCGGCGTCGCGCATCGTGGCGGGACGGACTTCAACAGTTGTCAGGTTGGACATTCGGGGAACAATTCAGATTTCAGTAAAGCCCGCTATTGTCCCAGTAAATCTAGCGCGGCTCAGAGTTGGGTAGAGTAATGCCTTCGCTGCGTGCAGCCTTCTTTGTCTAACTCCCAAATCCATGCTCATTCTTGCCCCGATGGAGGGCCTGCTCGACTTTGTGCTGCGCGACGTGCTGACCCGCATTGGCGGGGTGGACCGTTGTGTGTCGGAGTTCATCCGTGTCAGCGGCACCTTGCTGCCCGAGCGCACGTTTTTGCGCATCGTGCCCGAGCTAACCAACGGTGGCCGCACCTTTGCGGGCGTGCCTGTGCGCCCACAGTTATTGGGGTCAGACCCCCAGTGTTTGGCTGACAACGCCGCGCGTGTGGCTGGCATGGGCTGCGATGGGGTGGACCTCAACTTTGGTTGCCCCGCCAAACAGGTCAATCGCCACGGCGGTGGCTCGGTGCTGCTGCAAGACCCAGAGGTTCTGTACCAAATCGTGCGAGCCGTCCGCGCTGCAGTGCCAGCCCACCAAGTGGTGTCGGCCAAGATGCGCTTAGGCTTCAACGACGACAGCACTGCCGAAGAATGCGCCTTGGCCTTAGAGGCGGGCGGGGCCAGCGAAATTGTGGTGCACGCCCGCACCAAGGCTGACGCGTATCGTCCGCCCGCGTATTGGCACCGCATTGCAGATATCAAGGCCAAGGTGAAAACACCGTTGGTGGCGAATGGCGAAATTTGGAATGTGCAAGATGCCTTGCAAGCACGTGCTGAGTCGGGTTGCTTTGACTTGATGTTGGGGCGAGGCATGGTTGCGAACCCCGGACTGGGCTGGGCCATTCAAGCGCACGACGCTGCAGCGCAAGGTTTGCCCGCACCCTCTGTGCCAGTTCAATGGCAAGATCTGCCGCCGCACCTATACACGTTTTGGCAAATTGTGTCGGGCCATGTGAGCGAGCGGCACAGAGCAGGGCGCTTGAAGCAGTGGTTGAATTTTTTGCGCAAGCATTACCCCGAGGCAGAGGATGCCTACATGTATGTGCGCACCTTGACCAGCCCCAAAGACATAGATGCTTGGTTTGCAAAATAAACACCTTCATCCTTGGCAAGTCATCACAGGCGGCATTTGCGGCTTGGTGCTGACCATCGGTTTGGCTCGCTTTGCTTACACGCCTCTGTTGCCAAGCCTTCAAGCCCAAACGGGATTGACCGATGCCGCCGCAGGTGGTTTGGCCGCCATCAATTACGCCGGTTACATGAGCGGTGCGTTAGCGGCCACATGGATTGACGATGTGCGCTGGCGGCATTGGCTCTACAGCGCGGGTTTGTGGATGGCCTTGATCACGGTGGCTGCGATGGCGCTGACCAGTTGGATGCCTGCCTGGGCTTTGATTCGCTACATCGGTGGCTTGTGCGGCGCAACCGGCATGTTGTTGGGCTCTGGCTTGGTGTTGGGTTGGCTCATGCGCCAAGGCCGCCGGCCTGAGCTCGGTTTGTATTTCATTGGTTTAGGCCTGGGCATTGTGGTGTCGGCCATGGGCGCGTGGGGCTTGTCGCAGGTGTGGCCCATATGGTCGGACCAATGGCTAGCGTTTGCCGCGCTGGGCTTGGTGTTTTTTGTGCCCGCTTGGAAGTGGCGTCCGCCTGTGCCGCCGCAGGTGGTGGTGGCGCATGACGCAGCACCTGCAGCAGGCTTGGGCTCACGCCGTTGGGCGTGGACGATGTTGACCAGCTACTTTGCGGCGGGTTGGGGATTTGTGATCAGCGCCACATTCACCGTGGCAATTGTCGAGCGCGAGCCAGCACTAGCAGGTCAAGGCCCATTGGCTTGGGCAATGGTCGGCATGGCGGCCATGCCAGCAGTTTTCATTTGGGATTTGGTCGCGCGGCGTGTGGGTGACAAGCGGGCTTTGCTGTTGGCGTTTTGTTTGCAAACGCTCTCGGTCATGTTGCCCGCGATGTCGGGTGCGTTGTGGGCCGCGTTGGCGGGTGCTGTGGGTTATGGCGCAACTTTTATTGGCATTGTGAGCATGACGTTGGCTTTGGTAGGACGCAGGGCGCCTAACAACCCAGGCAAAGCGATGGCCAAGCTCACGCTGAGCTATGGCGTTGCGCAAATCCTAGCCCCCGTGATTGCAGGTCATATGGCGCAGACCACCGGCACGTTTAAGGGTGCGCTGTGGTTGACGGCTTTTGTGATGACGGCGGGTCTGGTGCTGCTGGCAACGTTGCCCGAGGAGGGATGAGTGAATAGGCCGGGCGATTCAAGCGAGTTGCTCAAATGCCGTTGCTGGACAAAACAACCAGCCCCTTGGGGGTTTGCAAGGTGGCTTTCAAATTCGCGGGGCCTTCGGTCACTGCGATGTGCTTGAGTTCAATCGCGTCATAAGCACCCTGCAATTTGTCTGCACTAGGGTGGTTCACTTCAATGCTTTGTAGCGTCACACCCGAGCGAGTGAGGGTGTTGCGTGGGTGTAGCTTCAGCGGGTCGGTGGCATCGGGCTTGCCCCATTGAATGAGCGTGGGCATACAGCCGTCGAACAAACGCTGTCCATCCGCGCGCACAGAAATTTGCCAATTGAGCGTGCCACGGTTGGTGCGGCGACTGCAGGGGATAGCGGGGCCGCGGTCGATGCCTTGCATGCGAATGGCCATGCGTGCGGCACGGATGTCGGGGGTGTTGACCACAAAGTGGACCAAGCGCGGCTCTTTGGCTACGGCTTTTTGCAGGGCTGGGTTGTCCATGTCGTACCAGCGAGTGGGGCAAGCGCGTTTGGGCCGTACAGAAGCTGGGTTGATGGCGATGATTTCGACGTAGGCCATCGGGTGAGCGGGGGATGCAACCTTGAACAAGCGGTTGTGTGTGCCGTAGAGCGTGTGCTCGCCGCCGGGTCCAGGCGTGATGCCCAGAGTGGCTTCGCACCATTGCACGCCTTGTTCTAAATTTTTGGCAACGATGACGAGGTGGTCTATTTGTGTCTGCATGGGGCAGCACGATACCACTAGGACTGGGCGAGTCTTTGGCGCAGCTCTGTTTTGAGTACTTTGCCGTAGTTGTTTTTGGGCAAGCTGTCGACCAATTCATAGCGCCTGGGGCGTTTGAAGCGGGCGATTTCGTTAAGGCAGTAAGCGTCTAGGTCTTTGGCGCTAACGGTGCTGCCTGGTTGCGCCACCACAAAAGCGACGATGACTTCACCCCACTCGGGGTCAGGTGCGCCCACCACAGCCACTTCGCTCACGCCTGGGGCTTGCAACAGTACTTCTTCTACTTCGCGTGGGTACACGTTGGAGCCGCCGCTGATGATGAGGTCTTTGCTGCGATCTTTCAGCGTGAGAAAACCATGCGCGTCTAAGCAACCCATGTCACCCGTGAACAACCAGCCATCGCGAATGGCCGCTTGCGTGGCTTCTGGGTTGCGCCAGTAACCGGCCATGACGCTGTCGCCTTGGATGAGCACTTCACCCACTTCGCCCAAGGGCAGGTCATTGCCATGTTCATCGGTGATGCGGATTTGTACCGGTGTTTGTGCCACGCCGATCGAGGCTAAGCGTTGCGCGTGCTCGGGGTGTGTGGTGTCGCTCAAATGAAAGCGAGAGAGCGCCGTGCCCACCATCGGGCTTTCACCTTGACCATAGATTTGCACAAAACGAGGCCCCATGATGCGCAGGGCGCGCTGAATGTCTGCGGCATACATGGGGGCACCGCCATAAACGATGGTCTTGAAGGCGCGTGCACAGTCTGTGGGTGTGAGTGATGTGTGTTCGGCGTGGTCGACCAAGCGTTTGACGATGGTGGGTGCGGCAAACATGGAGAGTGGCCCAACAGACTGTCCGAGTTCAAACAACTCCGCTGCGTCAAAACCACCAGACGCGGGAACCACATGGCGTGCGCCAGCCATCACATGTGGGATGGCGTACAAGCCTGCGCCGTGTGACATGGGGGCGGCGTAGACGATGGCATCTTGCGCAGCCACCGCATCCACATCGGTGAAGTAGGCCAGGCCCATGGTCATCAAATTGCGGTGGGTGATCATCACACCCTTAGGGCGGCCCGTAGTACCGCTGGTGTAAAACAACCAAGCAAGGTCGTTTGACTCCCGTTCGATGATGGGTTTTGCAGGGGGCTCATCGCTTGCGGTAGGCATGGCCCATAGCTCATTCGCTTGCGCACTGTCGACATCAATGACGCGTTGCAAGCCCGTGAGTTGTTGCTCTGTATCGGTGGTGATGTCGGATGTCACAAAGGCCCAACTGGCTTGTGCGTTGTCGAGGATCCATTGCGTTTCGCGCACATGCAACTTGGCATTGATAGGCACCACGGCCAGACCGGCCCACCATGCGCCAAATAGCACCTCAAGGTAGCGTGGATGGTTGTGCATGAACAGGGCGATGCGATCGCCGGGCTGCAAGCCGGCCTCTTTAAATTGTTGGGCCAAATGCGCGCAGCGTTGCGCCCATTGCGCGTAAGTTGCCACAGCCTGTGTGCCGTGAAAAATAGCCGCGCGGTTGGGGAACTGTCGCGCCATGCGCTGAAGTAAATGAGCCAAGTTCAACGAAATCTCTCCACAAAGAGCTGAATGGCTGAACGATACAACGATTAACTGTGGGAGGATTCAGCCCTTATGAATTCCAGCAAATCCATGGCCAAGCGCCCAACCGAAGGCGAACGCCTTTCCAAACGTGTCATGCAACTGCGCGACTGTTCACGCCGTGACGCAGAGCAGTACATAGAGGCCGGCTTTGTGCGTGTGGAGGGGGTGGTGGTGCAGGAGCCGCAGCATCGCGTAACCACACAAAAAGTGACCATCGATGCAAATGCGAGTTTGCTCAACCTCATGTCGGTCACATTGATTTTGAACAAGCCTGCGGGGTGGACGGATGGCTTAGAGCCTGCTCCCAGAGGCTCCCAAGACGTACGCAACTTGCTCACACTGGAGCGCCACAGCAAGTATGACCACAGTGGTGTGCGTTTCTTAAAAAGTCATTTGACCAAGCTAGATGCCAGTGTGCCGTTGGAGTACGAAGCCACAGGATTGATCGTGTTTACCCAAGACTTTCGGGTGCAGCGCAAATTGATCGAGGACATGGCCTTCATCGAGCAAGAGCTGATCGTGGACGTACGTGGTGAAGTGATGCCTGACGCCTTGCGTCCGATTGAACGTGCCATGCGCGACGAGCGCATGCGTTTGCCCGAATTCAAAATCAGCGTGAACAGCAGCAAGCGCGATCGCAGCAAGCTGCGCTTGGCGGTGAAAGGCTCGCACCTGGGTCTAGCGGTTTACCTGTGTGAACTTGCAGGTTTGGAAATTTTGGCATTGCGCCGCATCCGCATGGGGCGTGTGAATTTGGGGGATTTAGAAGAGGGCGCTTGGCGCTACCTTGCCGAAGGTGAGCGGTTTTAATGCCTCAAGCCGAAAGGTTTAGTTGTCGTTGCCAGTTGCAGGCACGCGGCGCGCGCCCGTAAAACGACGCTCCCAATAAGCATCACGCATATCTTCGACGCGGACTTGCTTGCCGGGGCGAGGTGAGTGAATGAACTTGTTATCACCCACATAAATCCCTACATGGCTGAAGGTTTGACGCATGGTGTTGAAGAACACCAAGTCGCCAGGCTTCAGGTCTTGTTTGTCGATTTTTTCTGTGACTGCTGCTTGCTCGCTGGCGCGGCGGGGCAGTACTTTGCCCACAGTTTGTTCGAACATGGAGCGTACAAAACCGCTGCAGTCAAAGCCTGTGGCTGCATTGGTTCCGCCGCGACGGTAAGGAACGCCCAAGAAGGTCATGGCGTTACCGACCAAATCAGAGGCCTTATCTCCCACCGATTGACGCATCTGGTCCATTTGCGCGACGATGCCGCGCTCGGCCAAATAGCGCTCAATATCGTCTGCCGCATTGTTCGACGGTGCAGCATGTGCACTGGCGACGCAGCAAAGGATGAGGAGGAGACGTTTCAACATAACTCGCCATTCTAACTTGTTTCCTGTGAAAAATGATCACAAAAACTTTGTAAGTTGTTGATTTGATTAGGGTTAATCCTAAAGTAGACGCTTTTGATTTGTGCTGGGTTTCGCATCGTCGATACTTGACGTATTCATTCACTTACTTTGTAACTTGCATGTTGCTCGACGACCAAGAATCCCAACTCGTGCTGGTGGACTACCAAGCCCGCCTGATGCCCGCCATTTTTGAAGCTGATTTGGTGCTGGCCAACGCGATGCGTCTGGCGCAATCGGCGCATTGGATGGAAGTGCCGACCTACGGCACAGAGCAAAACCCAGACAAGCTGGGTCAAAACCCAGCAGAGTTGCGTGCCTTGTGCCGCCGCACCATTGCGAAGATGAGCTTTAGTGCTTGTGCGGACGGATTGAGCGAACTGTTACGTCCGGCAGCACGCGCACCCGCTGGCAATGCCCGCAGCTTGCCTAAGCATTTACAAAAGGCCGTGCCGCAAGAGCCCACCCGTCAAAGCATTGTGATTGCGGGTTGTGAGGCGCATATTTGCTTGCTGCAAACCGCATTGGATTTGCTGGAAGAAGAGTATTCCGTTTGGGTGGTCACGGATGCCTGCGGTTCTCGTACTGAGCGCAACCGCGATGCGGCCTTTGACCGATTGGCTGGCGCTGGGGCTGAGTTGGTCACGACCGAGATGGTGCTGTTTGAATGGCTGCGTACCGCAGAGGCTGACCCGTTCAGAGAAATCCAAGCCTTGGTGAAATAAAGGGTAACTACCCACCTGAAAAGTCAGCTTGTTGCAAGTCCGTCCTTCTCATAATTATGAATTCAGTACAGATTCGTTTTTAGGAGAGATAGATGGTTGCGTACGCAGATTTTCACCGCCGTTCGATTGAGGACCGTGATGCTTTTTGGTCTGAACAGGCCAAATTGGTGGACTGGGAAACCCAGCCGCAACAAATCTGCGATTACAGCAACCCGCCTTTTGCCAAGTGGTTCGTGGGTGGCAAAACCAATATTTGCTACAACGCAGTCGACCGTCACTTGAAAGATCGCGCCGATCAAGCGGCGTTGATCTTTGTGTCGACCGAGACCAACCAAGAGCACACCTATAGCTTTCGCGAGTTGCACGCTGAAGTGCAGCGCATGGCCGCGATTTTGAAAGACTTGGGCGTCACCAAGGGTGACCGCGTCTTGATCTACATGCCCATGATTGCCGAAGCGGCATTTGCCATGTTGGCTTGTACCCGTTTGGGTGCTATCCACTCGGTGGTGTTTGGTGGTTTTGCCTCTCATTCTTTGGCCACTCGCATTGAAGATGCTTCGCCTAAAGTCATCATCAGTGCTGATGCGGGTTCACGCGGTGGCAAAGGCGTGCCTTACAAGCCATTGTTGGACGAAGCCATCAACTTGTCGGCACACAAGCCCAGCAACGTCATCATGGTGGACCGCAAGTTGGCGGCTTTCACGCCAGTGGCTGGCCGCGATGTGGACTACGCCACCGAGCGTGCCAAGCACATGGATGCGGTGGTGCCTTGCGAGTGGGTTGAGTCGACTCATCCCAGCTATACCCTGTACACATCGGGCACCACAGGCAAGCCAAAAGGCGTGCAGCGCGACACAGGTGGCTACACCGTGGCATTGGCGGCCAGCATTCCTAACATCTACCAAGGCAAACCTGGTGAGACCTTCTTCTGTACCAGCGACATCGGTTGGGTGGTGGGCCACAGCTACATCATCTACGGCCCACTGATTGGCGGCATGGCCACCATCATGTACGAAGGCCTACCCATCCGCCCAGACGGCGGCATCTGGTGGAGCTTGGTAGAGAAGTACAAAGTCTCGGTCATGTTCAGCGCACCCACGGCGATTCGTGTGCTCAAAAAGCAAGACCCAGCATTGCTCACCAAGTACGACTTGTCCACACTCAAGGCCTTGTTCTTGGCTGGCGAACCTTTGGACGAGCCAACCGCCAAGTGGATTTCTGAAGGACTCAACGGCAAAGCCATCATCGATAACTACTGGCAAACCGAAACTGGTTGGCCTATCTTGACCATTTGCAACGGCGTTGAAAAAGCCCCGAGCAAGTTTGGTTCACCCGGCAAGGCGGTGTACGGCTACAACGTGAAGTTGGTTGACGACCAAACTGGCGAAGAGCTCACAGGCGCCAACCAAAAAGGCGTGTTGACCATTGAAGGCCCACTGCCTCCCGGTAACTTGCAAACCATTTGGGGTGACGACAACCGCTTCGTCAACACCTACTGGAAGACCGTGCCCAACAAGCTCGTGTACAGCACGTTCGACTGGGCTGTGCGTGATGAAGATGGCTACTACTTCATCTTGGGCCGTACCGATGACGTGATCAACGTGGCCGGTCACCGCTTGGGCACCCGCGAAATCGAGGAGAGCATCTCTAGCCATCCCAACATCGCTGAAGTGGCGGTGGTGGGTGTGGCCGATCAGCTCAAAGGTCAAGTGGCCATGGCGTTTGCCATTGCCAAGGACGCTTCTGGTTTGACCAACGAAGCCGCTCACAAAGCTTTGGAAGCCGAAGTCATGAAGGTGGTGGACGGTCAGCTCGGCGCTGTGGCCCGTCCTGCTCGCGTGATCTTCGTCACATCCTTGCCTAAGACCCGCAGCGGCAAGTTGCTGCGCCGTGCCATCCAAGCGGTGTGCGAAAAGCGTGATCCAGGTGACTTGACGACCATCGACGATCCAACCGCTTTGCAACAAATCAAAGACCAAATCGTTTGATTTGGGGCTTGAAGACGCGATAACAATAAGAAAAAGCGCACACGGCTAGGTTTCGGTGGCACAATCTTGGATGCACTAGGTCAATCCTGATCACAGTCGCATCTGCTAACCGGTCCAGCCGTGTCGCAGAGGTTTTTTTCCAACCAACTAATGTTCCCTGCAGGGGAACGGAGGTCAGCGCAAAATGAGTGAGACAACCGTCTACCAAGCCTATTCAGGCAATACCCATCTCTTCGGGGGCAACACCCCTTACGTCGAAGAGATGTATGAAAACTACCTAGCCAACCCAGGCAGCGTGCCCGATTCATGGCGCGAGTACTTTGACGCGTTGTCACATGTGCCCGCAGTCGATGGCTCTAACGCCAAAGACGTGCCTCACTTGCCCGTCATCAACGCGTTTGCTGAACGCGCCAAAGCCGGCGGCACCAAAGTTGTCATGGCCAGCGAAAACGCTGAAATGGGCCGCAAGCGCACTGCTGTGCAGCAGCTCATTGCCGCTTACCGCAACGTGGGCCAACGCTGGGCAGACCTCGATCCACTCAAGCGCACCGAGCGTCCTCATATTCCTGATCTCGACCCCGCTTTCTACGGCTTCACCGACGCCGACCAAGAAACCGTGTTCGACACCAGCAACACTTTCTTCGGCAAGAACAGCATGTCTTTGCGCGAGCTGCTCAACGCTTTGCGTGAAACCTACTGCGGTACCTTGGGCGCCGAGTTCATGTACACCTCAGAAATGGGTGAAAAGCGTTGGTGGCAAGAGAAGTTGGAAAGCATCCGCAGCAAGCCCAACTTCAACTCTGACCAAAAGAAAACCATCCTTGAGCACTTGACAGCTGCAGAAGGCTTGGAGCGTTATCTCCACACCAAGTATGTGGGTCAAAAGCGCTTCTCTCTCGAAGGTGGCGAAAGCTTCATCGCTGCGATGGATGAGCTGATTGAACAAGCCGGTATCAAAGGCATTCAAGAAGTTGTGATTGGCATGGCCCACCGCGGTCGTTTGAACGTGTTGGTCAACACCATGCGCAAGTTGCCTGCCGACTTGTTTGCCGAGTTCGATCACACCGCCCCCGAAGACCTGCCAGCCGGCGACGTGAAATACCACCAAGGCTTCAGCTCTGATGTGTCCACCAAAGGCGGCCCCGTGCACTTGTCTTTGGCGTTTAACCCCTCTCACCTGGAAATCGTCAACCCCGTGGTGGAAGGTTCTGTACGCGCTCGCATGGACCGCCGCGCTGACCCAACAGGTAGCCAAGTGTTGCCCGTGTTGGTCCACGGTGACTCCGCTTTCGGCGGCCAAGGCGTGAACCAAGAAACCTTGTGCTTGGCCCAAACCCGTGGTTACACCACGGGCGGCACAGTGCACATCATTGTGAACAACCAGATCGGTTTCACCACCTCTGACCCACGCGACATGCGCTCAAGCGTGTTCTGTACCGACATCGTCAAGATGGTCGAAGCGCCTGTGTTGCATGTCAACGGTGATGATCCAGAAGCCGTCGTGTTGGCCACACAGTTGGCCCTCGAGTACCGCATGACCTTCCGCAAGGACGTGGTCATCGACATCGTGTGTTTCCGCAAGTTGGGCCACAACGAACAAGATACCCCAGCGCTGACTCAGCCGCTGATGTACAAAAAAATCGCCGCTCACCCTGGCACACGCAAGCTGTACGCCGACAAGTTGGCTACGCAAGGCTTGGGTGAGACGCTGGGCGACGAGATGGTCAAGGCCTACCGCGCCGCTTTGGACGCCGGCAAGCACTTGGACGATCCCGTTTTGACCAACTTCAAGACCAAGTACACCGTGGACTGGTCTCCCTTCATGGGCAAGAAGTGGACAGACGCTGGTGACACCGCCATTCCGATGACCGAGTGGAAGCGCTTGGCCGAAAGAATCACCACCATCCCAGACTCTGTGACGCCTCACGCTTTGGTGAAGAAGGTGTACGACGACCGCGCAGCCATGGGCCGTGGCGAGATCAATGTCGACTGGGGCATGGGCGAGCATATGGCTTTCGCATCCTTGGTGGCCAGCGGCTACCCCGTGCGTTTGTCAGGTGAAGATTGCGGCCGTGGTACGTTCACACACCGCCACGCCGTGATTCACGACCAAAAGCGTGAAAAGTGGGACACAGGTACTTACGTTGCTTTGCAACACGTGACTGAAAACCAAGCGCCATTCACCGTGATCGACTCGATCTTGTCTGAAGAAGCGGTGCTCGGTTTTGAGTACGGCTACGCCTCTAACGATCCCAACACCTTGGTGATTTGGGAAGCCCAGTTCGGCGACTTCGCCAACGGCGCGCAAGTGGTGATCGACCAGTTCATCGCCTCGGGCGAAGTGAAGTGGGGCCGTGTGAATGGCTTGACCGTCATGTTGCCTCATGGCTACGAAGGCCAAGGCCCAGAGCACAGCTCTGCACGCCTTGAGCGCTTCATGCAATTGGCTGCTGACACCAACATGCAAATCGTGCAGCCCACCACGGCCAGCCAGATCTTCCACGTGTTGCGTCGCCAAATGGTGCGCGACTTGCGCAAGCCTTTGATCATCTTCACGCCGAAGTCCTTGCTGCGTAACAAAGACGCGACATCGCCTGTGTCTGAGTTCACCAAAGGAGGCTTCCAAACCGTTATTCCAGAAAACAAAGCACTCAAGGCTGACAAGGTCAAGCGCGTGCTGGTGTGTTCTGGCAAGGTTTACTACGACTTGGTCAAAAAGCGTGAAGAGTTGGGCGCTGACGATGTGGCGATTTTGCGCGTCGAACAGCTCTATCCATTCCCACACAAAGCTTTCGCGGCTGAGCTCAAGAAGTACCCCAACGCCACTGAATTGGTGTGGACGCAAGACGAGCCACAAAACCAAGGCGCATGGTTCTTCGTGCAGCACTACATCCACGAAAACATGTTGCCTGGCCAAAAGCTCGGCTACTCAGGTCGCGCCGCTTCTGCGTCGCCAGCCGTGGGTTACTCACACTTGCACCAAGAGCAACAAAAGTCGCTCGTCGAAGGTGCATTCGCCAAGCTCAAGGGCTTTGTGCTGACCAAATAAATCGTTGAAACGAAATACCAGATACAGAAAGAATTGATATGGCAATCATTGAAGTCAAAGTTCCTCAGCTGTCCGAATCTGTGGCCGAAGCCACCATGCTGCAATGGAAAAAGAAAGTGGGCGAGTCTGTCGCTGCAGACGAAATCTTGATCGACATCGAGACCGACAAAGTTGTGCTCGAAGTCCCTGCGCCTGCTGCTGGCGTGTTGTGCGAAATCGTGGTCGCTGACGGCGGCACCGTGACCGCAGAGCAACTCATCGCCAAGATCGACACCGACGGCAAAGTGGGCGCAGTTGCTGCAGCCCCAGCCGCCGCACCTGCTGCTGCAGCGCCCGCTGCTGCTGCACCTGCAGCCGCTGCCGCTGCATCCACCAGCAAAGCTGGCGTAGCCATGCCCGCCGCTGCCAAACTGATGGCTGACAACAACTTGGCCGCTGGCTCTGTGGCTGGCACAGGCAAAGACGGCCGCGTCACCAAAGGTGATGTGTTGTCTGCTGTCGCCGGTGGCGTTCAGTCCACTGCTGGCGTGATTCCTACAGGCGCACCGACCAAGGCTTTGCCACAAGTGGCAGCACCTTCCGTGTCATTGGGTGACCGTCCTGAGCAACGCGTGCCCATGACACGTCTGCGTGCTCGCGTGGCCGAGCGTTTGTTGCAATCGCAATCGACCAACGCCATCCTGACCACGTTCAACGAAATCAACATGGCCCCCGTCATGGACATGCGCAAGCGCATGCAAGAGAAGTTCGAAAAAGAGCACGGCGTCAAGCTGGGCTTCATGAGCTTCTTCGTCAAAGCGGCAGTACACGCCTTGAAGAAATTCCCCGTGTTGAACGCCTCTGTGGATGGCAACGACATCGTGTACCACGGCTACTTCGACATCGGTATCGCTGTGGGTTCGCCACGCGGTTTGGTGGTGCCAATTTTGCGCAATGCCGACCAAATGAGCTTTGCCGAAATCGAGAAGAAGATTGCTGAATTCGGCGTGAAAGCGCGTGACGGCAAGTTGGGCATCGAAGAGATGACTGGTGGTACGTTCTCGATCTCCAACGGCGGTACCTTTGGTTCGATGATGTCGACACCGATCATCAACCCACCACAGTCTGCGATTTTGGGCGTGCACGCGACCAAAGACCGCGCCATGGTGGAAAACGGCCAAGTGGTGGTTCGCCCTATGAACTACTTTGCGATGTCTTACGACCACCGCATCATTGACGGCCGTGAAGCTGTCTTGGGCTTGGTGGCGATGAAAGAAGCGCTGGAAGATCCAGCTCGCCTCTTATTCGACATCTAATTCATCTTCATTCAATGCCCCCAGTTTGGGGGCGTTGTTCATTTCAAGAGAAATTTTTATGAGCAAACAATTCGACGTCGTCGTCATTGGTGGTGGCCCCGGTGGCTACATCGCAGCCATTCGCGCTGCACAACTCGGTTTCCAAGTCGCTTGTATCGACGAGTGGAAAAACGCAGCCGGTGGCCCCGCACCCGGCGGCACCTGTACCAACGTGGGTTGCATTCCTTCTAAGGCTTTGCTGCAGTCCAGCGAACACTTTGAGCATGCCAACCATCATTTCGAAGAGCACGGCATCACAGCCAAGGACGTGAAGATGGATGTGGCCAAGATGATTGCCCGCAAGGACAACGTTGTGAAGCAAAACAATGACGGCATCTTGTACTTGTTCAAGAAAAACAAGGTCACGTTCTTCCACGGTCGTGGCAGCTTTGCTGGCAAAGCCGAAGGCGGTTACACCATCAACGTGGCTGGCAAAACCGAAGAGGCCATCACGGCCAAGCAAGTCATCATCGCCACAGGCTCGAATGCCCGTGCGTTGCCTGGTACACCGTTTGACGAAGTCAACGTGTTGTCCAACGACGGTGCGTTACGCGTGGGCGCTGTGCCTAAGAAACTAGCCTTGATCGGCTCCGGCGTGATCGGTTTGGAGATGGGTTCTGTGTGGCGTCGTCTCGGCGCTGAGGTGACCATCCTCGAAGGCCTGCCCACATTCTTGGGCGCGGTGGACGAGCAAATCGCCAAAGAAGCCAAGAAGGCTTTTGACAAGCAGGGCTTGAAGATCGAGTTGGGCGTGAAGGTCGGCGAGATCGTCAACGGCAAGAAGGGCGTGACCGTCAACTACACCAACGCCAAAGGCGAAGCGGTGGTGCTCGACGCAGACAAGCTCATTGTGTCGATCGGTCGCGTGCCCAACACGATTGGTCTGAACCCAGAAGCGATTGGCTTGCAGCTCGACGAACGCGGCGCGATTGTGGTGGACGGCGACTGCAAAACCAACGTTCCTGGCGTGTGGGCGGTGGGCGACGTGGTGCGTGGCCCGATGCTCGCGCACAAAGCCGAAGAAGAGGGCGTTGCTGTGGCCGAGCGCATCGCAGGCCAACACGGTCACGTCAACTTCAACACCATTCCCTGGGTCATCTACACCAGCCCCGAAATCGCTTGGGTGGGCCGCACAGAGCAGCAGCTGAAAGAGCAAGGCGTGGCGTACAAGGCTGGCACGTTCCCGTTCCTCGCGAACGGCCGTGCGCGCGCTTTGGGCGACACCACCGGTATGGTGAAGTTCTTGGCCGATGCCACGACCGATGAAATTTTGGGCGTGCACATGGTGGGTCCACAAGTGTCAGAGTTGATCTCTGAAGCCGTGGTGGCGATGGAGTTCAAAGCTTCTGCTGAAGACATTGCACGCATTTGCCACGCACATCCCTCGTTGAGCGAAGCGACCAAAGAAGCGGCTTTGGCCGTGGATAAGCGCACCTTGAACTTCTAAAAGTTTCAACGCCTTGCGCCTAAAAGCCCGCTCTCACCGGCGGGCTTTTTTCATGGGCAAGGCACAATAGAGCCCTATGTCAGAGCACAAACCTGTTTACCAAAATTACCTCAGAGAACTTGAGGCACGAGGCTTTCAAAGTGACCCTGCGCAATTGCGCGCCATTGAGGCGCTTGAGCGTTGCGCGGCCGACTGGGATGCGTATCGTGCGAAGCGTTCGAACGCATTGAAAAAGCTCGTCAATCGATCCGAGATTCCAAAAGGCGTTTATATGTTCGGTGGGGTAGGGCGCGGTAAGAGCTTTTTGATGGATTGCTTTTTTGAAGCGGTGTCCATCAAGCGCAAAACCCGTTTGCACTTTCACGAATTCATGCGTGAAGTTCATCGTGAGTTGCGTGACTTGCAAGGCACAGTAAATCCGCTGGATGTGTTGGGTAAAAACATTTCCAAACGCTACAAACTCATTTGCTTTGACGAGTTTCATGTGGCTGACATCACCGATGCCATGATCTTGCATCGTTTGCTGGTGTCTTTGTTTGACAACGGCGTGGGCTTTGTCACGACATCTAACTTCGAGCCCAATGGTTTGTATCCCAATGGCTTGCACCGTGACCGCATCTTGCCCGCGATTGATTTGCTCAACGAGCGCATGCAAGTGCTCAATGTGGACAACGGCACCGACTACCGCCGTCGCACCTTAGAACAAGTGGATCTGTACTTGCAGCCTCTAGGTGAAGCCACCGATGCCAAGATGACAGAAGCGTTCAACCGTTTGGCGGAATGTCAAGATGAAGACCCCATATTGCATATCGAGGCACGCAAAATCAAAGCACGTCGCCGCGCTGGTGGTGTGGTGTGGTTTGATTTCAAAGATCTGTGTGGCGGTCCTCGCTCGCAAAATGATTACTTAGAAATTGCGAGCCAGTTTCATACTGTGTTGCTGAGTGATGTGCCGCACATGCCAGTGAACCGTGCTTCTGAGGCACGTCGTTTCACTTGGTTGGTGGACGTGTTGTACGACCGTCGCGTCAAGCTCATGATGTCTGCGGCTGTATCCCCTGAAGAGCTTTACACAGAGGGGCCGATGTCGCACGAGTTTCCACGTACGGTGTCGCGTTTGAACGAGATGCAATCGGCCGAGTTCTTGGCGCTAGAACGTCGCACCGTGGATACGGGGCTCACATGAAAAAGTTAGTCTCATTTTTGCTCGCTTGTCTATGTTTGTTCGCGTGCGCTGCTCGCGCGCAAACTACTATCTCCGCCGATGTCACTTCGGATGCCACAGAGCAAAGGGATGCTGAACGTGAGTTGGAGCGCGCACGCTTGACGGCAGCCCGCCAAGCACTTGAAGATCAATACAAACAAGAGTTGGCCCAGTGCTACCAAAAGTTTGATGTCACCAGCTGTCGTTTGAAAGCACGCGATCGTCGAATCGATGCGGATACGCTGCTGCGTGTCGATGAGCTCCGATTCAACGCCCAAGAGCGACAAATTCAATCAGAGAATACGCGTCGCTCTCTGGCTGAACGCAACAGTGAGGCTGAACAGAAAAAAGCCGAAGCGAATCGTGCTGCTGCGATTCTTGCCGCCAAAGAGCGTGCCGACGCCAACGCTCAAAAACAGCTTGACCATGCGCTGAAGGGCACTAAACGGGGGGATTACGAGCAAAAACTCCGTGATGCAGCCCAGCACCGAGAGGACGTTGCTAAAAAATTGCGTGAGCGCAAGGGTGAGCCAGCTGCGCCGCTACCCCCTCCCAATCGATGAGTCACCCTCTGCATGATTTGGTGCAAGAAGCTTTTGCACCTTTAGGTGTGCTCGAACGTGCCACCGACCACTTTACGCCTCGTCAAGGTCAAACCGACATGGCATTGGCTGTGGCCGATGTCGTGGCTCATGGCGGGAGCCTGGTGGTGGAGGCCGGGACGGGCGTAGGTAAAACCTTTGCCTATTTGGTGCCTGCTTTGTTGAGTGGTGAACGTGTCTTGTTGTCGACGGCCACCAAGGCCTTGCAAGATCAGCTGTTTGCGCGCGATTTGCCACGCTTGGTGCAGGCGCTGAACTTACCCATTCGCTTAGCCTTGCTCAAAGGCCGCTCGAGTTACTTGTGCACGCACCGCATGGAAATGGCGCGGCGTGACACACAAATTTCAGATCGACACACGGTCCATCTGCTGTCCCGCGTCGAAACATGGTCACTCAGCACACGTACGGGTGATTTGGCAGAGTTGCCCGGTCTGGATGAGCGTTCTCCATTGATTCCACTCATCACATCTAACCGTGAAAACTGTTTGGGTTCTCAGTGTTCCAAATTCAAAACTTGCCACGTCAATGCAGCTCGTCGTGAAGCTCTGGGGGCTGATGTGGTGGTCATTAACCACCATTTGTTTTTTGCTGATATGGCGGTCCGTGAAACGGGGATGGCCGAGCTGTTGCCAAGTGTGCGTGTGGTGATTTTTGACGAGGCGCACCAACTCAATGAAGTAGGCGTCAATTTTTTAGGGCATCAATTAGGCACAGCGCAGTTGCTAGATGTGACGCGCGATCTATTGGCGACGGGCTTGCAGTTGGCGCGCGGCTTGGCCGATTGGCAGGGCGTGTGTTCTGGCCTTGAGAGAGCCACGCGAGAATTGCGCTTAATCGGTGGCAAGCGCATGGGCGCCGTGAAGCTGCGCTGGACGGAACAGGCGCCAGAGGGTATTCATGTTGGCGCATGGATGCAGTCACTAGAAGATGTCGGTGCAGCATGTGTGCAAGCGCTTCACGCGCTAGACACCGTCAGTGAAATTGCGCCTGACTTCATGCGCTTGCATGACCGTGTGGCTGAAATGGCCAAGCGTGTGGATGCCTTCTTGAACCCTTGTGCCCCTGATGCTGTGCGTTGGGTGGATGTGAGTGCATCGCAAATGCGCTTGATGGAAGCGCCTTTGGACATCGCAGAGACAGTGCGTGAGCGCTTGATGACGCAGTCGCCTGTCATCGAAGAAGATGCCGTGGCTGATGCAGATACACGCCCTCGGGCTTGGGTGTTTACCTCGGCGACCTTGGGGGATGATCCACGCTTGCGTTGGTTCACGGAGCCATGTGGCTTAGAGTCTGCGACCGTGCTGCGCGTGAGCAGCCCGTTTGATTACCCTGCACAAGCATCGTTGTATGTGCCGCGAGATATCGTGCGTCCAAACGATCCCGCGCACAGTTCACAAGTTGCGACCATTGCCAGCAATGCGGTGCGTTGTTTAGGGGGGCGCACCTTGGTGCTCACCACCACCTTACGCGCTTTGCGTGTGATTGGTGATGTGCTGAAGCAGCAGCTTGAAGGCTCAGGGGTTGAGGTGTTGGTGCAGGGCGAATGGCCTAAGCGCCATCTGATGGAGCGGTTTCGTGAAGGTGCTCATGTGGGAGAGGCGGGCTGTGTCTTGGTCGCCTCGGCCACTTTTTGGGAAGGGTTTGATGTGCCGGGTGATGCGCTGCAGCTGGTCGTTATCGACAAGCTGCCGTTTCCGCCACCCAATGACCCCTTGGTCGAAGCACGCAGCAAGCGATTGGAGTTGCAAGGTCGCAGCCCTTTCAACGACTATTTTGTACCTGAAGCCGTGGTGGCTTTGAAGCAAGGGGCCGGACGTTTGATTCGCACGGAGTCCGATCGAGGGGCATTGGTGGTGTGCGACAACCGTTTGGTTACCACAGGCTACGGCCGCCGCTTGATCGCCGCGTTGCCGCCAATGCGTCAGGTGCAGACGAATGAGGAATTGGTTGAAGCGCTCGAGGCGCTTCACCAAGACTTTCTCACCAGAGTTGCCACCAAGACTTTTTAGGGGCTGCCCGGTCTGGATAGACAAAGGTGCTGTTGGGATAAGACTTCTCTAAGACACGTTTTGTGTCATCACGAAGTTGTACCAATCCAAGCTTGTCGTAGCTTTGAACCATGATGAACAACGCTTCTTCCACTGCGGGCACATCGCGGTACTCTTGTACCGTGGTTTGGGCTCGGTTGATGGCTGCAACGTAAGCGCCACGTTGAAAGTAAAATCGAGCCACATGCACATCAGAACGCGCCAATGAGTTTTTGATGAACGCCATGCGAAGACGTGCATCTTCTGCATATTTGGATGAGGGGAAGCGAACTACCAGCTCGCGGAAGGCTTCGAAAGATTCTTTGGCTTGTTTGGGGTCGCGTTCGGCGAGGTCTTGTTCAGCGAGTGACGACATCACGCCCAAGTTATCGTTGAAGTTCACCAAGCCTTTTAAGTACAGCGCATAGTCCAACGCTGGACTTGCGGGGTGCAGTTTGATGAAACGATCCAGCGTCGCAACAGCTTGAACGGGTTCGTTGGTTTTGTATTGAGCCCATGCTTTATCTAGCTGCGCCTGCTGAGCTAAGGCGGTGCCTGCAGCGCGACCTTCGAGCTTTTCGTACATGCCAATGGCCTTGTCATAAGCTCCTGCAGCGAGCTCATCTTTCGCCTCGCTAAACAGCTTGTCGTTGCTCCAATCTTTGGTTGGGTCGTAATTGCTGTCAGCACATCCTGTGAAAAGAATGGCCGTTGACAGGCCAAGGGCCATCCACACCGTCGATAATTTGAGTCGTAACACCACAGGTCTACCTCTTGAATCAAAGTCAAACCATTCTATCGGCACAGCCATCCACTCAAGCCTGCGACTCGGAGGACGTTTTGCTCGACGAACAGAGCGATTTTGTCGAGGAGGCTGATGTTGAAACCCGTGAGCTTGAAATTCCGACAGCGTTGCATGGTGAACGTTTAGACCGTGCACTGGCGGTGTTATTGCCTGAGTTTTCTCGCAGCTACTCGCAACAGCTCTTGGGGGATGGTTTTGTCAGCTGTGTGCTGCCCACGCCGCGTGTGATGACGAAGGCTTCGGCGAAAGTGCGCATGGGCGAGCGCTACCAGCTCACTTTGAAACCCACGCCGCAAAGCCAGGCCTTCAAGCCAGAAAACATTCCATTGAATGTGATTTATGAGGATGAGGATCTGCGCGTGCTCTTCAAACCCGCTGGCTTGGTGGTACACCCCGCGCCCGGTAATTGGAGCGGTACCTTGCTCAATGGCTTGTTGGCGATGGACCCGCAAGCGGTGATGCTGCCGCGTGCTGGCATCGTGCACCGCTTAGACAAAGACACCAGCGGCCTCATGATCGTGGCGCGTACCCGTCGCGCCATGGATGCTTTGGTGGCCATGATTGCCGAGCGTCATGTCCATCGCGAATACTTGGCTGTGGCCTACCGCAAATGGGTGGGGCAACCTGTGCGTGATGTGGTGGCCGCGATCGGTCGTGATTACAAAAACCGCTTGCGCATGGCTGTGGTCGATCTCGAGCGCCTGCCTGGCAAAGAAGCGCACACGACATTCGAGTGTTTGAGCAGTCAAGAAGAGGCTTGCTTGGTGCAATGCACCTTGCACACA
Organism: Limnohabitans sp. MORI2; assembly: GCF_027925025.1. NCBI lineage: Bacteria > Pseudomonadati > Pseudomonadota > Betaproteobacteria > Burkholderiales > Comamonadaceae > Limnohabitans > Limnohabitans sp. MORI2. The sequence goes on along the minus strand of NZ_AP027058.1, from coordinate 1,476,860 downwards.
GGTCGCACCCATCAAATCCGTGTTCACATGGCGCATTTTGGTCACCCGTTGGTAGGGGATGCTTTGTATGCGGGCCCCATGAACATGGGCATTGAGCGCCAAGCTTTGCACGCCTTTCGTTTAAGTTTTGACCATCCCATCAGCGGGGAGGCGCTTGAGTTTGAGGCGCCGTTGCCAGACGACATGGTTCATCTGCTGGCTGTTTTGGGTCTCAAACGGCCCGAATCTGCCTAAAAACGGCCTCCGGTACAATACGCGCTCACGCTTGTGAAAGCGGTGAGCCCTTTGGCTCTGACTTGCCGATGCCCCGCATCCGCCCCTTATTTCCTCGACCCTTGACCCGGAACTCGCACGATGAACACCGTGGATGCCAAGCGCGTACTTGAGACCGCCCTGATTTGTTCGCACCAACCCATCCAGATTCGCGATTTGCGCGTGCTGTTTGCTGACGCCTTGGGCGCCGACACCATTCGCACTTTGCTCGAAGAGCTGCAGCTCGACTGGGCTCAGCGCGGCGTTGAGCTGGTGCAAGTGGCCACAGGCTGGCGTTTTCAAAGCCGACCAGAAATGCGCGAGTTTTTGGACAGACTCAATCCTGAGAAGCCGCCCAAGTACTCGCGTGCTGTGATGGAAACTTTGGCCATCATCGCCTACCGCCAGCCCGTGACACGTGGCGACATGGAAGACATCCGTGGCGTGACAGTTAACTCTCTCGTCATCAAACAACTCGAAGACCGAGGGTGGGTGGAGGTCATTGGCCACCGAGAAACCGTGGGCCGTCCTTCGTTGTACGCCACCACGCGCCAGTTTTTGGACGACTTGGGTCTAGCCTCGCTGGACCAATTACCCGTGTTTGACAGCGACCAAGCGCAAGCCAATGCGTTTGCTCGTTTGGGTGAAGCCGATCCGTCTTTGCAATTGGACATGGCCTTAGAGCCCACCGACGGCGAAGCCGTGGTGATTGAGGTGCCCGCTGCCGACAACGCGGATGCGCCTATTTTTGAACTTTCCTCCCCCAGAGACCCCGCCTCAAACGGCGACGAGACACATGAACACTAAATCCAACGGCCTGGGTGGCAAACCAAACCAAACGACGCACGACGAATTTTTAGAAGACGACGACACGACTTTTGATTTCGACGATGTGGTGTCTGGCGAGTTCGACGCCGAGCTCATTCGCGCCGAATCTGCCCCCGAAAAACGTGTGCTGTTGCCGCAACCCGAATCGCCCAAGTTGCACAAAGTCTTGGCCCAGTCGGGCTTGGGCTCACGCATTGAGATGGAGCGCCTGATTGCCGAAGGCCATGTGTCAGTCAACAACGAAGTGGCCCACGTCGGCCAACGCGTGCAGTTTGGTGACCAAATCAAGGTCAATGGCCGCCAGCTCAAGGTGCGCATTGCGCCGCCGCCACCGCGTGTGATCGCGTACCACAAGCCTGCGGGCGAAGTGGTCACCACCGACGATCCGCAAAACCGTCCCACCGTGTTCCGTCGTTTGCCACGCCTGTACCAAGGCAAATGGCAATCGGTGGGCCGTTTGGACTTGAACACCGAAGGCTTGTTGTTGTTCACCAGCTCTGGCGAACTGGCCAACCAACTCATGCACCCCCGCTTTGGCCTGCAACGCGAATACGCCGTTCGCTCGCTGGGCAAACTCAGCAAAGACCAAAAAGAACAACTCATCACCGGCATTCAACTCGACGATGGCCCAGCCCAATTTGGTTCGATCGAAGAGGGTGGTGGTGAAGGGTCTAACTGCTGGTACCGCGTCACGATCTCCGAAGGCCGTAACCGCGAAGTGCGCCGCATGTTCGAGGCTGTCGGTCACGCTGTGAGTCGTTTGATTCGTATCCGTTACGGCGCCATGGTGTTGCCGCGCGGCTTGAAGCGCGGTGCGTTTGTCGAGCTCGGCGAGCGCGACATCCGTGCCTTGATGGAAGCCGCCGGTGCTGAAGCGCCGTTGCAAAGCGGCCCTTCACGTCATGACCGTAATGAACGCGCCAACAGCCGCCGCCGCGGTAACAGCGTGGGCCCACGCCCATCGACCCCGCGTGCCCCCGAAGAGCGCAGCGGACCTGAGCGTTTGGTGCGCACAGAGCGTCGTCGTGGTGGCAAACCGCAAGAGCGCACGCAGCAGCCTGACCCGATGCAAACCTCGGTGGGCTACATCGGTGCCGATAGTTACGCCATCGAACGTCAACGCAAAAAAGACGGCCAAAAAGCCTTCAAAGCTGGCCTCGTCGGTGGTCCACGCCCCTCTAACGGCGCACCACGTCGAGGCGGTTCAGCCGGCGGCAGCTTTGGTGGTGGCCGCTCAGGTGGTGGCAATCGTGGCCAGGGCGGCCGAGGTGGCCGATAAATCGCAGCGAAGATGCACCAAAAACGGTGGGTGTTTCAAGGGAAATCCCTTGAAACGGTTAAAATAGCGGGCTTCGCGCCTCGCGTATAAAAGTTTCAATCACAGTCAATACAGGGAAAAACCAAATGACCGAACGTACTCTCTCCATCATCAAGCCAGACGCAGTTGCCAAGAACGTCATCGGCCAAATCTACGCTCGCTTCGAAGCTGCTGGCTTGAAAGTTGTGGCTGCTCGCATGGCTCACCTGTCACGCGGCGAAGCCGAGCAGTTCTACGCTGTGCACAAAGCACGTCCTTTCTTCAAAGATTTGGTTGACTTCATGGTCTCTGGCCCTGTCATGATCCAAGTGCTCGAAGGCGAAGGCGCTATCTTGAAAAACCGTGACCTGATGGGCGCAACCAACCCCAAAGAAGCCGCTCCTGGCACCATCCGCGCTGACTTCGCTGACAGCATCGATGCCAACGCTGTGCACGGTTCTGATGGCCCAGAGACAGCAGCTGCTGAAATCAGCTTCTTCTTCGCTGGCATGAACGTTTACGGTCACTAATAGCCAATTGACGCGGTGGGTCACCATCGCGTTGGCGAATAAAAATGACGGCCAACCTGCTTGATTTTGATCTCGACGGTTTGGCCGTTTTTTGTGAGCGCTTGGGCGAAAAACGCTTTCGCGCCACACAGCTGTTCCGTTGGATCCACCAAAAAGGCGCACAAGACTTTGATCAGATGTCTGATCTCGCCAAGTCGCTGCGCGAAAAGCTGAAGACCTGCGCGCAGGTTCAGCCACTCACCCCCATTTCCAGACACGACTCCGCCGACGGCACCATCAAGTGGTTGTTTGACGTGGGTGACGGCAATGCCGTCGAAACCGTGTTTATTCCTGAAGACGACCGAGGTACCTTGTGCGTCTCATCACAAGCGGGTTGCGCCGTGGGCTGCCGCTTTTGCTCCACGGGTCATCAAGGTTTTAGCCGCAACCTCACCACCGGCGAAATTTTGTCGCAACTCTGGTTTGCCGAGCACACGCTGCGCAAGCAGTTCAACACGACCGAGCGTGTCATCTCCAACGTGGTGATGATGGGCATGGGCGAGCCGCTGCAAAACTACAGCGCCTTGGTGCCCGCGCTGCGCTCGATGTTGGACGACCATGGCTACGGTTTGTCACGTCGTCGTGTGACGGTGTCCACCTCGGGCGTGGTGCCCATGATGGATCGCTTGGGCGAAGATTGCCCCGTGGCTTTGGCCGTGTCGCTGCATGCGCCCAATGATGCGCTGCGTGACAACTTGGTGCCGCTCAACCGCAAATATCCCCTGCACGAGTTGATGGACGCTTGCCGCCGCTACTTGGCGCACGCGCCGCGTGACTTCATCACGTTTGAATACTGCATGTTGGATGGCGTGAATGACCAACCCGAGCATGCGCAAGCCTTGATTGACTTGGTCAAACCCAAGCGTGGGCTTGGCGAGGGCGTGCCTTGTAAGTTCAATCTGATTCCGTTCAACCCATTTCCTGCTTCGGGCCTCACGCGTTCCAACGCGGCCACGGTCAAAGCCTTTGCGGCTCAACTCAGCGAAGCAGGCATCATCACCACGGTGCGAAAGACGCGCGGTGACGACATTGATGCCGCTTGCGGCCAACTCGCGGGCGACGTCAAAGATCGCACGCGCGTGGACGAGCGCATTGCCAAACAACGCATCATTACGCTCACACAGGTGTCGTCATGAGTAGCAGGCGTTGGCATTTTTCAGTCTGCATCGCCGCTTTGTGTGTTTTAAGCGCATGCGGCTCAGCAACTTTTCAGCTAGACGCGCTCACACACTCTGAGCCCAGTGCCATACGCGAACGCGCCATGCGTCGCTTGAGCTTGGCCACTGCGTATTACGAACACAACCAAACCGATGTGGCGCAGCAAGAAGTGCGTGCCGCGTTGCAAATCGACCCGCAATTTGCCGAAGCTTACGGGTTGCTTGGTTTGATTCACCAGCGCGGCAACGCGCCTAAATTGGCGCAGCAAAGTTTTGAGCAAGCGCTGCAACTCGCGTCGATGCCACCTGTGCGTTCTGCCGAGTTGGCGGCCATTCAACACAACTACGGTTGGTTCTTGTGCGAACAAAACCAATTCACCGAGGCCCAAGCCCAGTTTGCCAACGCCTTGTCGCAGCCAAGCTATCGATACGCTGACAAAACCACAAAAGCTGTGGTGATGTGTCAGCAACGTGCATCGGCACAGGCCGCAGCCCCCAGTCGCAACCATTGACATCTCATCTCCTGACCACGAATGACTGAAGACACAATCCCATCGACCAGCCCTAGCACCACAGCCGGTGCATTGCTGCGCCAATACCGCGAAGATCAAGGCTTCAAGCTCGATGTGTTGGCACAAGCCCTGCGAGTGTCGCCAGCGAAACTTCAAGCATTGGAAGATGATCGACTCGACGATTTGCCAGATGCGATGTTTGCTCGTGCTTTGACTTTGGCGGTTTGTCGTCAACTCAAGAGCGACGCTGCGCCTGTGTTGGCCTTGTTGCCAGGACACGATGTCTCGCGGTTAGCTGCCAAAAATGAACGCGGTTTGGATTTTCCCTTGGACCGTCCTTCTTTCTTGCCGCAATCCAGCTTTGTGGTGGTGGTTCGTTTGTTCACGCCCATGCGCTGGGCAGCCATGATGATCCTGGCTATCGCCTTGGTCATTGGCTTTTGGCCAGAGCTTCACAGTTTGTTGGTGTTCAAAGATGAGCCAAGTTCTGGCGAGGTGGTGATACCCGTGGAATCGTCGGCTGTCGCGTTGCCTTCTACCGAAGCGCCGGCCTCAGCCATTGAAAACGTGTCTGGCAACATGGTGGTCACCACTGTGCAGTCAGCTGCGGTCGCCGCACAAGCAGCACAAGCGACAAATGGCCAAGCACCTGGGCCTGCTGCCAGTGCTTCGGGAGCCCCGGATGGCAAATAACATTCAGTCCCAAGGCATTGCCTTGTCACAGCCTTCGGCGCGTCGCAGCTTGCAAGCGCGCGTGGCGTGGGGTAGTCATGTGGTCACCGTCGGTGGCGATGCCCCAGTGCGTGTGCAGTCCATGACGAATACCGATACGGTGGACGCGATTGGCACGGCGATTCAAATCAAAGAGTTGGCTTTGGCGGGTTCTGAACTCGTGCGCATCACGGTCAACACACCCGAAGCCGCTGCTGCTGTGCCGCATGTGCGCGAACAGCTCGACAAGATGGGCATCAACGTCCCTTTGATTGGTGACTTTCACTACAACGGCCACCGCTTGCTCACTGAGTTTCCCGATTGCGCGCAAGCTTTGTCGAAGTACCGCATCAACCCCGGCAACGTGGGCAAGGGCGACAAGCACGACAAACAATTTGGCCAAATGATTGAAGCCGCGATGCGCTACGACAAAGCCGTGCGCATCGGCGTGAACTGGGGCAGCCTTGACCAAGAGTTGCTCGCCAAGTTGATGGACGAAAACGCCAAGCGTGCGCAGCCCTTCGACGCCAAGCAAGTGATGTACGAAGCACTCATCACCTCGGCCATCGACTCCGCCAAGTTGGCACAAAGCATGGGCATGCCTGCGCATCAGATTTTGCTCAGCTGCAAAGTCAGCGGCGTGCAAGACCTGATCGCGGTGTACCGCGAGCTGGCCCAGCGTTGCAACTACCCGCTGCATTTGGGCCTGACCGAAGCTGGCATGGGCACCAAAGGCACGGTGGCTTCGACCACGGCTTTGTCTATTCTTTTGCAAGAAGGCATTGGCGACACCATTCGCGTTTCGCTCACACCGCAGCCCGGCGAAGCACGCACACAAGAGGTGGTGGTGGCCTCTGAAATTTTGCAAGCCCTGGGCCTGCGCACTTTTGTACCCAGCGTGACCGCATGCCCCGGCTGTGGTCGCACCACCAGCACCACCTTCCAAGAACTCGCCAAAGATATTGACGACTTCTTGCGCGCCCAAATGCCCGTGTGGCGCAACCAATACCCTGGGGTGGAAAACCTCAAGGTCGCGGTGATGGGCTGCATCGTCAACGGCCCCGGCGAGAGCAAGCATGCCGATATCGGCATCAGCCTGCCTGGCAGCGGCGAAGCGCCTGCGGCGCCCGTGTTCATTGACGGCGAAAAAGCCATGACCTTGCGCGGCGACAACATCGCGCAAGAGTTCCACCAAATTGTTGAAAACTACATTGAAAAGCGCTTTGGCTAAAGCCAGCGCAGCCTGACCGTGACGACAGACCACAAAACAACCAAGCCCTCCAAAGCCCAAGCTCTGACCGCCGTCAAAGGCATGAACGACTTGCTGCCGCCTCAGTCGGCGCATTGGGAATGGCTCGAAGACAAAGTGCGCAACTTGATGGCGCGTCACGCCTATCGCAATCTGCGCACGCCCATCGTCGAACCCACTGCCTTGTTTGTGCGTGGCTTGGGCGAGGTGACCGACATTGTGGAAAAGGAGATGTACTCCTTTGAAGACCGCTTGAACGGCGAGCAACTCACGCTGCGCCCCGAAGCCACCGCCGGTGTTGTGCGCGCCGTGGTCGAGCACAACATGCTCTACAACGGTGGGCAGCGTCTGTACTACATGGGGCCCATGTTCCGCCACGAGCGTCCCCAGCGTGGCCGCTACCGTCAGTTCCACCAAATCGGCGCGGAGGCCTTGGGTTTTCCAGGCGCAGAGGTGGATGCCGAGTTGATTTTGTTGGCCCATACCTTGTGGCAAGAGCTGGGCATCCAAGATGTGCGCCTAGAGCTCAACAGCTTGGGTCAGCCCAACGAACGTGCCGCCCACCGTGCCGCACTCATCGCGCACTTGGAAGCGCACATGGATGTGCTGGACGAAGAAGCCAAGCGCCGTTTGCACAGCAACCCTTTACGCATCTTGGACACCAAAAACCCCGTCATGCAAGCCGTGGTCGAAGCTGCGCCGAAGTTGATCGACTTTTTGGGCGAAGCCTCGCTGGCCCACTTCAACGCGGTCAAAGCCATTTTGGATGCGAGTGGCGTTGCCTACCGCATCAACCCACGTTTGGTGCGTGGCATGGACTACTACAACCTCACCGTGTTCGAGTTCGTCACAGAAAGCCTCGGCTCGCAAGGCACGATTTGCGGTGGCGGTCGTTACGACTACCTGATTGAGCAAGTGGGCGGCAAGCCCGCACCCGCCGTGGGCTGGGCCTTAGGCGTGGAGCGTGTGCTCGAATTGCTCAAAGAGCAGGGCACCTTGCCCGAACCCAAGGGGCCTGATGTGTACGCCATCGTGCCCGATGCTGCGGCTTTGCCTGTGGTGTTCAAAACCGTACAGGCTTTGCGTGCGCATGGTGTGTCGGTGCAAATGCACGCAGGGGCAGGCGAGGGCATGGGCAGCATGAAATCGCAGTTTAAAAAAGCCGATGGCAGCGGTGCGCAGCTAGGCCTCATTTTTGGTGGCGACGAATTGGCCCGTGGCGAAGTGACCCTCAAAGCCTTGCGCGATGGCGCGGGTGCGCAAGAGGCTGTGCCTTTGGCGGACGTGACCGCCCGTGTGCAAGCCAAGCTCGATCAGTCGCCTGTTGCGGCTTGAATGCCAAGCAGCAAGCAGCCCCCTACAATCCGCTAAATTTTTAGTCAAAGTATCCAGACCATGGCATCGCACCTCGACCTCGAAGAACAAGAACAACTTGACGAACTCAAGCACTTTTGGAAGCGCTGGGGCGACCTCATCACCTGGGTGTTGATCGTTGTCTTGGGTGGCTACGCCGCGTGGATGGGCTGGCAGTCGTACCAAAGCAAACAAGCGGCACAAGCGGCTGCGTTGTATGACACGGTAGAGCGCGCTGCCCTCAGCAAAGACTCGGCTTTGTTGGATCGTTCGGTCTCTGACATCAAAGATAAATTTGCCTCCACCACCTACGCGCAGCAAGCTGCCTTGTTGGCAGCACGCGTGTATCAAGACACCGATCGCAAAACGGACGCGAAGAGCCAGTTGACATGGGTCATCGACAAAGCCAGCGATGAAGGCTACCAAGCATTGGCTCGGTTGCGTTTGGCGTCAATTTTGGTGGAAGACAAAGCCTACGATGACGCTCGCAAACTGCTCACTGCCAAAACTCCAGACGCCTTCGCACCTTTGATGGCTGACCGCTTGGGTGATTTGGCCATGTTGCAAGCACAGCCAGCAGAAGCAAGTCAACACTACAAAAATGCCTGGAAAAGCTTTGAACCCAACGCGGAGTACCGTCGTTTGGTGGCCGTTAAATTGGCCGCTTTGGGCGCTGATCCAGAAGATGCACCTGCTGTGGAGGGTAAAAAGTGAACATCACCTCGTCTCGTTGGATCACGCTGACGCGCCTCAGTTGGGTGGGCGTGTGCATGGCTCTGGCGGCCTGTTCAGGCCCATCACGCCCCAAGCCTACGGAAATTCAGGGCGTGCCTGTGCTGCAAGATGTTCGCATCAGCTGGCAAGCAAATCTTGGTCAAGTTGACTTTCCTTTGGTGGTCTCGGCTCGAGGTGACCGCGTTGCCTTGGCCAGCGGTCAGGGTGTGGTTGCTGTCTTAGATGCAGCATCCGGCAAAGAGGTGTGGCGCTTGAAACTCGATCAGCCCTTGTCTGCTGGCGTGGGTAGCGATGGTCAACAGTTGGCCGTGGTGACGCGCAACAACGAGTTGGTCACTTTGCAAGATGGCAAAGTGCAATGGCGTAAAAGTTTGCCCGCACAATCCTTCACAGCGCCATTGGTTGCTGGGGCTCGCGTCTTTGTGCTCACAGCGGATCGATCGGTTCTGGCGTTTGATGGCGCGACCGGTCGTCAGCTTTGGACGCAACAGCGTCCTGGTGAGCCTCTGGTTTTGAAGCAAGCAGGTGTCATGCTTGCAGTGAAAAATACCCTAGTGGTGGGTTTGTCTGGGCGTTTGGCTGGTTTAGACCCAAGCACAGGGGTGATTCGTTGGGAGTCGGCTGTTGCCACACCTCGTGGAACGAATGACATTGAGCGCTTGGTCGACTTAACCGCACCGTTTGATCGTGTGGGTGACGTTGTGTGCGTGCGCGCGTTTCAGGCCTCTGTGGGGTGTGTGAATGCAGAGCGTGGGCAGGGCGTCTGGACCCGTCCATCCGTGGGTGAAAATGGGGTCAGCGGTAACGAGACCCTGGTGGTCGCTGCCTTGTCCAACGGCGTGGTGCAAGCCTTTAACCGAAGCAATGGCGAACGTCTATGGGACACAGAACGCTTGAAATACCGTGTCTTGAGTGCGCCTTTGGTCACGCCTCGTGGTGTGCTCTTGGCGGACAACGGCGGTTGGCTGTACTTGCTGTCACTGACCGATGGCGCGTTGCTTAACCGCATCAAGCTTGAAGGTGAAGCGTTGGCGACTGCTCCTGTGTTTGCTGGTGGTCGTTATGTGGTGGTCACACGCGAAGGTCGCGTGACGGGCCTCCAAATCCCGTGATCGGGAAGTTAAAGGATTAAGTTTTGAAACCCGTATTGGCTCTGGTGGGCCGTCCCAACGTTGGCAAGTCCACGTTGTTCAACCGTTTGACCAAATCGCGTGATGCGATCGTGGCCGACTTCGCGGGTCTGACGCGTGACCGTCACTACGGCAACGCCCGTTTTGAAAAGCACGAATTCATCGTCATTGACACGGGCGGTTTCGAGCCCACGGCCGACCACGGCATCTACAAAGAGATGGCCCGTCAAACCCAGCAAGCGGTGGCCGAAGCTGATGTGGTGGTGTTTGTGGTGGACGCCCGTGGTGGCATTTCGGCCCAAGACCACGACATCGCCAACTACTTGCGTCGCTTGGGCAAGCCCACCATTTTGGTGGCCAACAAAGCCGAGGGCATGAAAGAGGGCGCTCAGTTGGTCGAGTTCTACGAACTGGGTCTTGGCGAGGTGTTGCCTGTATCGGCCTCTCATGGTCAAGGCATTCGCACCATGATGGCCAATGCCTTGGCTCCGTTGAACTTGGCAGATCCAGATGACGATGCCGACAAGCAAGACGATGGCACCATCAAGCTCGCCGTGGCGGGCCGTCCCAACGTGGGCAAATCGACCCTCATCAACACCTGGTTGGGTGAAGAACGTTTGGTTGCATTTGACATGCCAGGGACCACGCGTGATGCCATCAGCGTGCCGTTCGAGCGCAACGGCCAGATGTTTGAACTCATTGACACGGCAGGCTTGCGACGCAAAGGCAAGGTGTTTGAAGCCATCGAGAAGTTCTCTGTGGTCAAAACCTTGCAAGCCATCGAGTCGGCCAACGTGGTGTTGCTGTTGCTTGACGCGACCCAAGGTGTGACCGACCAAGACGCACACATTGCTGGCTACATCTTGGAAAGTGGTCGCGCTGTGGTGGTGGCCGTGAACAAATGGGATGCCGTGGATTCGTACCAGCGCGAATTGCTGATGCGCTCTATTGAAACTCGCTTGCCGTTCTTGAAGTTTGCGGCCATGCATTTCATTTCGGCCAAGAAGCGCCAAGGCTTGGGGCCTTTATGGGGTGCCATTGCCCAGGCGCACCGTGCTGCCATGTGCAAAATGCCGACGCCGGTACTCACCCGTTTGTTGCTTGAGGCTGTGCAGTTCCAGTCGCCGCAGCGTGGTGGCATGTACCGCCCCAAGCTGCGCTATGCACACCAAGGCGGCATGAACCCGCCCATCATCGTGATTCACGGCAACTCTTTGGAGCATGTGACCGACGCCTACAAGCGGTTCTTAGAAGGGCGCTTTCGCAAGGCCTTCAATTTGGAGGGGACCCCCTTGCGGATTGAGATGAAGACCTCAAGTAACCCTTACGCCGATAAAGACGACTGATCGCATCAGCTTTATCGCAATGTGGTAACGTGGGTTTTCTTTCAACTACACAGACACGGAGAATATCGTGAACACCGACAACTCAAAGAACAAAGGCCAACTGTTGCAAGACCCATTCCTCAATATCCTGCGCCGCGAGCATGTGCCCGTGTCCATTTATTTGGTCAACGGCATCAAGCTGCAAGGCCAAATCGAATCATTTGACCAATACGTGGTGTTGTTGCGCAACACCGTGACACAAATGGTTTACAAGCACGCTATCTCGACCATCGTGCCGGGCCGCGCTGTGAACTTCAACCCCACCGATGGCACAGGCAGCTCGCCCGAAGCCTGAGCTTGAGGGCTCTGCAAAAAGGGCTGTTTAGCCCTTTTTTTACGCCTTATTTTTAGATTGACCGCTTGAACGAGACCCCTCCAAAAACTGTTGGTGCCACCATTTTGGTGGGCGTCGATTTTGGCTTGCCGCATTTCGATGGTGAGCTAGAAGAACTTGGGCTTTTGGCCGAAACAGCCGGCTTAAAGCCCGTGGCGCGCATCACCTGCAAACGCAAAGCGCCTGATGCCGCTCTGTTTGTGGGCAGCGGTAAAGCTGATGAAATCAAAGAGCTGGCCCTCATGCACGGCGCCACCGAGATTTTGTTTGACCAGTCGCTCAGCCCAGCGCAGCAGCGCAACCTCGAGCGCCACATGGGCGTGGCGGTGAACGATCGCACTTTGTTGATCTTGGAAATTTTTGCCCAACGCGCCCGTAGCCACGAAGGCAAGTTACAAGTCGAGTTGGCCAAGCTGCAATACCTCAGCACGCGCTTGGTGCGCCGCTGGTCGCACTTGGAGCGCCAAAGCGGCGGTATCGGTATGCGCGGTGGCCCCGGCGAGACCCAGATTGAGCTGGACCGCCGCATGATCAACGACGCCATCAAGCGCACCAAAGAGCGGCTGGAGAAAGTCAAAAAGCAGCGCAGTACGCAACGCCGCCAGCGCAACCGCCGTGACGCTTTCACGATTTCGTTGGTGGGCTACACCAACGCAGGCAAATCCACGTTGTTCAACGCCTTGGTCAAAGCTCGCGCTTATGCAGCCGACCAGCTGTTTGCCACGCTAGACACCACCACACGTCAGTTGTATCTGGGCCATGCGGATGGCACAGGTCGATCGGTGTCGCTGTCTGACACGGTGGGTTTCATTCGTGATTTACCGCACGGCTTGATTGATGCCTTCCAAGCCACCTTGCAAGAGGCGGCTGATGCCACGCTGCTCATGCATGTGGTGGATGCCTCAAATCCCAATTACCCTGAGCAAATGGACGAGGTGCAGAAGGTGTTGGCTGAAATTGGCGCGGCCGATGTACCGCAGGTGTTGGTCTTCAACAAGCTCGATGCCATGAGCCCTGAATCACGTCCACACCAACTGCACGACCACTACGAGGTGGATGGGTACAACGTGCCACGCTTTTTTGTGAGCGCTCAAACAGGCGAGGGTTTAGGTGCTTTGCGGGAGTTCTTGGCCAACGAGGCCGTGGTCGATCTGCCCGAAGACCATGCAAATTCGCAGGAATTGGAATGAGGCCTGAATCCTTAGGCACAATCGAAGACTTCAGAGAAAAAACAACGATGCGCATGAACACGTTCAACCTCAACGACAGCCGCTGGGGCCGCGACAAAGACGGCAACCCCACGTTTGACCCGAATGCGGGCCAGCAGCCCCCTGCGTCCAGCGACGAGAAAAAGCCGCAAGAGCCATCACGCCCGCCTGCAGGTGCTGGTGGCCCGCCCGATTTGGATGAGTTGTGGCGTGATTTCAATGCCAAGCTTGGCGGCTTGTTTGGCGGCAAAAACGGAGGTGAACCTCCCAACAACAATGGTGGCTCGAACGGCTCCAAAGGTCCTGATTTCAAAGCGGCACGTTTGGGTGTGGGCGTGATTGGCGCTGTGGTGTTGGCCATTTGGATGAGCACTGGGTTCTTCATCGTGCAAGAAGGCCAGCAGGCGGTCATTACCCAGTTTGGTCGTTACAGCTCCACCGTGGGGGCCGGTTTTAATTGGCGTTTGCCTTATCCGTTCCAGCGCCATGAGTTGGTGCAGGTCACGCAAATTCGCTCGGTCGATGTGGGGCGCGACAACATCGTCAAAGCTACGGGGCTGCGCGAGTCGGCCATGCTGACCGAAGACGAAAACATCCTCGAAATCAAATTTGCTGTGCAATACCGTTTGACCGATGCACGTGCTTATTTGTTTGAGACCAAGAACCCGACCGAAACCGTGGTGCAAGCTGCTGAAACTGCGGTGCGCGAGGTGGTGGGCAAGATGAAGATGGATGCGGCCATGTCCGAAGAGCGTGACCAAATTGGTCCACGCATTCGCACGATCATGCAAGCCATTCTCGACCAATACAAAGTGGGTGTGGAAGTGGTGGGCATCAACTTGCAACAAGGGGGTGTGCGTCCACCCGAGCAAGTGCAAGCTGCGTTTGACGATGTGCTCAAAGCCGGTCAAGAACGCGAGCGCGCCAAAAACGAAGCCGAAGCCTATGCCAACGACGTGGTACCCCGAGCCGTGGGCGCGGCCTCGCGCTTGAAGCAAGAGGCCGATGGCTACAAAGCGCGTATCGTGGCGCAAGCCGAGGGTGATGCCCAACGCTTCAAGTCGCTCGTGGGCGAATACCAGAAAGCGCCGCAAGTCATGCGCGACCGTTTGTACATCGACGCCATGCAGCAGATTTACAGCAACACCACCAAGGTGTTGGTGGACACCAAGCAAGGCTCTAACTTGTTGTATTTGCCCTTGGACAAAATCATTCAGCAAACCCAAGCGACAGGTGCTGCCCCCGTTGCTGCTCCTGCAGACGCGGCACATAACGGTGCCAACGCACCTGTAACCCCAAGCACACCAGCGACTGACGCACGTGCCCGTGATGGCCGCTCACGCGACCGAGACAGCCGTTGAACGGGGAGATGAACATGCAACAAAACAAAATTGGTTTTTACATTTCTTCGGCTTTCGTGGCATTGGCGCTCTTGAGCTCCACGCTGTTTGTGGTAGACCAGCGCCAATTTGGCGTGGTGTATTCGTTTGGGCAAATCAAGAACGTCATCACCGAACCCGGCCTCAATATCAAGTTGCCACCGCCGTTCCAAAACGTGAGCTACATCGACAAGCGTTTGCTCACGCTTGATAACGCTGACACCGAGCCCATGCTCACGGCTGAAAAGCAACGCGTGGTGATCGATTGGTATGCCCGTTGGCGCATCACCGACCCCTCGCAATACATTCGTAACGTGGGTTTGGATGAAAACGCGGGTTCGATTCAACTCGCACGCGTGGTGCGCAACGCGTTCCAAGAAGAAATCAACAAACGCACCGTGAAAGAGTTGCTCTCGCTCAAGCGCGATGAACTGCTGGCAGATGTCAAGCGTGAAGTGCTCGCCGCGGTGAAAGGTGCCAAGCCCTGGGGTGTGGATGTGATTGACGTGCGCATCACCCGTGCCGACTACGTGGACACCATCACCGAATCGGTCTACCGCCGCATGGAAGCCGAGCGCAAGCGCGTGGCCAACGAGTTGCGCTCCATGGGCGCTGCTGAAGGCGAAAAAATCCGTGCCGATGCCGACCGTCAACGTGAAGTGACCGTGGCCAACGCTTACCGCGAAGCGCAAAAAATCAAAGGTGAGGGCGATGCTGAAGCCGCGCGTTTGTATGCCGACTCGTTTGGCCGCGATGCCAACTTTGCCCAGTTCTACCGCAGCTTAGAAGCCTATAAAACCACGTTCAGCAAAAAGAGCGACGTGATGGTGGTTGATCCATCGAGCGACTTCTTCAAAGCCCTGCGTGGCAGCGGTGGCGGCAGCGCCCCAGCGCCTAAGAAGTAAAAGGCCCCTCGTATGAGCTTAGACAGCGACACGCTGTGGGCCGCGTTTGGGCTGATGCTGATTTTTGAAGGCATCATGCCCTTTGCGTCCCCCCAAGGTTGGCGCGACAAAATGGCGCAACTGCTGGTGTTGCAAGACGGTCAGATTCGATTTTTCGGCTTGGTTTGCGTGCTGGCTGGCGTTTTGATGCTGTGGTGGCTCGGTTGAGGCCGAGAACCCCTGTAAAATCACGTTTTTAACAGCCTCCCTTAATTTCATGTCTGCTTGGGTTCTGCCGGATCACATCGCCGATGTTCTGCCTTCTGAGGCCCGGCACATTGAAGAGCTGCGTCGCCTCTACCTCGACACAGCCAGAGGCTACGGCTACGAGCTGGTCATGCCGCCGCTGCTCGAATACCTCGAATCCTTGCTGTCTGGCACAGGCCGCGCACTCGATTTACAAACCTTCAAACTGGTTGACCAACTCTCAGGTCGTACCTTGGGCTTGCGTGCTGATACCACGCCGCAAGTGGCCCGCATCGACGCCCATTTGCTCAACCGCGCAGGCGTGACGCGCCTGTGCTATTGCGGCCCCGTGCTGCATACCCGCCCAGACCGTCCGTTTGCCACCCGCGAACCGTTGCAGTTTGGTGCTGAAATCTACGGCCATGCGGGCATCGAGGCGGACCTCGAAGTACTGCATTTGGCTTTGGACAGCTTGAAAGCTGTGTCCATCCAACAGTTCACGGTGGACTTGAGCGATGCGCGCATCGTGCCGGCCCTGTTGGCAGGTGTGAGCTTGACCTCAGAGGTCCGCGATGCCTTGCACAGCGCCTTGGCCGCCAAAGACACCTCGGGTGTTCAAGCCCTTACGCAAAACCTACCGGCCAATGTGCGAACCGCCTTGGTGGCTTTGGTCGGCATGTATGGTGACGTATCTGTGTTGGCTCAAGCCGAAAAAGCCTTTGCTGCGTGGCCAGTGGTCCTACAAGCCTTGGCTGAATTGCGACAAATTGCGACTGACTTGAGCGGTGTTGCTGTCACGTTTGACTTGGCCGATTTGCGCGGCTATGCCTACTACAGCGGTGTGCGCTTTGCCATCTTTGTGCCAGGTGCCAGCGATGCCTTGGTGCGCGGTGGCCGCTATGACGAAGTGGGCGCGGTGTTTGGACGTAAGCGTCCTGCAGTAGGCTTTAGCTTGGACCTCAAGGAGCTGGTGCAAGTGGTGCCCGAGCGCGCCCTCAAAGCCGCTATTCGTGCGCCTTGGGGCACCGCCAAAGGTTTGCGCGAAGCCATTGCCACCTTGCGTGCCAATGGCGAAACTGTGGTCTGCGTGTTGCCGGGCCATGAGAGCGAAGTGGATGAATTCAATTGCGATCGTGAACTGATCGAAGTCGCCGGCCAGTGGGCTGTGCAAGCCCTTTAATCTTTTAAATCATCGAGTAGATATGAGCACTACCCAAGGACAAACCGTGGCCGCTACCAAAGGCCGTAACGTCGTCGTCGTCGGCACCCAATGGGGTGACGAAGGCAAAGGTAAATTGGTTGACTGGCTGACCGAAACCGCCACGGGTGTGGTGCGTTTTCAAGGTGGCCACAACGCAGGCCATACCCTGGTCATCAACGGCGTGAAAACCGCCTTGCATTTGATCCCCAGCGGCATCATGCGCCCCGGCGTCAAGTGCTACATCGGCAACGGCGTGGTGTTGTCTGCACCGAAGTTGCTCGAAGAAATTGCAGGTCTTGAAAAAGCGGGGGTGGAAGTGCGTTCACGCTTGCGTATCAGCGAAGCTTGCCCACTCATCCTGCCTTACCACGCTGCCATCGACGTGGCCCGTGAAGCCGCCAAAGAGAAGGCCGGTACTGCCAAGATTGGCACCACAGGCCGCGGCATTGGCCCCGCCTACGAAGACAAAATTGCACGCCGTGCTTTGCGCGTGCAAGATTTGAAGCACCCAGAGCGCTTCGCTACCAAACTGCGCGAGAACCTTGAGCTGCACAACCATGTGTTGGTCGATATCTTGCACGCACCCGCTGTGGACTTCGATACTGTGTACAACGAAGCCATGGCTTATGCCAAAGAAATCTTGCCGATGGTGGCTGACGTGTCACGCGAGTTGAACGAAGCCAACAAGGCCGGCGCTAACCTGTTGTTTGAAGGCGCACAAGGCACCTTGCTCGACGTGGACCACGGCACCTATCCCTTCGTGACCTCTAGCAACTGTGTGGCCGGCAACGCCGCTGCAGGCGCTGGCGTTGGCCCTGGCATGCTGCACTACATCTTGGGCATCACCAAGGCCTACTGCACACGCGTAGGCGGTGGCCCATTCCCTACCGAACTCGATTGGGAAAAAGAAGGCACTCCTGGGTATCACATGTCGATCGTCGGGGCAGAGAAGGGCACGACCACTGGCCGCTCACGCCGCTGCGGTTGGTTCGATGCCGCGTTGCTCAAGCGCAGCGCTCAGGTGAACGGCCTCACAGGTTTGTGCATCACCAAGCTCGACGTGCTCGACGGCTTGACCGAATTGCTCTTGTGCGTGGGCTACGAATTGGACGGCGAAAAAATCGACATCTTGCCCATGGGCGCTGACGAGATTGCTCGTTGTAAACCCATCTACGAAACCATCCCTGGCTGGACTGACAGCACTGTGGGCGTGACCGATTACGCCAAGCTGCCCAAGGCCGCTCAGCACTACTTGAACCGCATTGCCGAAACCACTGGCGTGCCTATCCACATGGTGTCGACCAGCCCAGACCGTGACCACACAATTTTGTTGACCCACCCCTACATCGCTTAATTTTTAAAGGATCAAACCATGTTGACTGAAGACGGCAAACACCTGTACGTGTCTTACGACGAGTACCACAACCTGATTGAAAAACTCGCCATCAAGATTCATCAATCAGGCTGGGAATTTGACACCATTCTGTGCTTGGCCCGTGGCGGCATGCGCCCAGGCGACATCTTGTCTCGCATCTTTGACAAGCCTTTGGCCATCATGTCCACCAGCTCGTACCGCGCCGATGCCGGTACCGTGCAAGGTCACTTAGACATCGCCCGTTTCATCACGACACCCAAAGGTGAAATTGCTGGCAAGGTGTTGTTGGTCGATGACTTGGCTGACACAGGCCACACTTTGAAGGCTGTGGTGGACCAACTCAAGAACAACTACAAGCCCATCACCGAGTTGCGTACGGCTGTGATTTGGACCAAAGGCGTGTCGTCTTTCAAGCCTGACTACTCCGTGGACTACTTGCCAACCAACCCTTGGATTCACCAACCCTTTGAGCCCTATGACAGCATGCGTCCTGCGGCTTTGATGGAGAAGTGGAAGGTTTAATAGGTAGAGTTCCGCTTGGGCGAGCTGTGTTCGCTCCGTCAAGCGGTAAAGCCTGTGCGCGCTGTGGCTCATCAGTCGCTGCGCGCCAGAAAATCGCCACATCGCACACAGACTTCACCGCTTGACTGCGGGTTGTCGATCTGAACTCCGCTTCGGCGGAGTTTTTTTTTGCCTGTCGTAATATGCGCTTATGACCCGCAGCACCGACCTCATTCACCACGCCTACCAACCCCCCGCCGAATTTGAAGCGCCGCAAGTCGGTGTGTTCAAAGCCTCGACAGTGATCTTTCCCAATGTGGCCGCCATGCGCACGCGTGAGTGGATGGACAAGTCGGCTTACACCTACGGCTTGCATGGCACGCCCACGACTTTCACGCTCGAAGAACGCTTGGCCACGTTAGAGGGCGGCAAGCATTGCATCCTCACGCCCAGTGGTTTAGCGGCGATCGCGCATGTGGATTTTGCGTTGCTCAAAACGGGTGACGAGGTGCTGATTCCAGACAACGCTTATGCACCCAACAAGTCCTTGGCCGAGGGGGAGTTGGCACGGTTTGGCGTCACGCACCAGGTGTACGACCCACTGGATGTGAAGGATTTGGCCGCACGCATCACACCGCGCACACGCTTGGTGTGGCTCGAAGCAGCGGGTTCGGTGACGATGGAGTTTCCAGATTTGGTGGCCTTGGTGCAGCTGTGCAAAGCACGTGACGTGATGTGCGCGCTCGACAACACCTGGGGGGCAGGCCTCGCGTTCAACGCGTTTGACCTCACACCAGGGCAGGGCGAGCTAGGTGTGGACTTGACCATCCACGCACTCACCAAATACCCCAGTGGCGGTGGTGATGTGTTGATGGGCAGCATCGTCACGCGCAGCGATGAGTTGGCGCGTGTGTTGAAGCTCAGCCACATGCGTTTGGGCACTGGCGTGGGGGCTAACGATGCTGAGATGGTGTTGCGCTCTTTGGCGTCTATGCCCTTGCGTTACAAGGCGCAAGACACTGCTGCACGCAGCTTGGCCACATGGTGCGCATCGCAAGCAGCGTTTAGCCAAGTGCTACATCCGGCGCTCAGTGCTTCACCTGGGCACAACCATTGGCAGCAGCTGTGTGTGACGCCGCAAAACCCACAAGGCCTAGCTGCTGGCATTTTCAGTGTGGTGATGGATGCGCGTTTCCCCGCTCACCAAGTGGATGCGTTTTGCGATAGCCTGCAACTGTTCAAGATCGGTTACAGCTGGGGTGGCCCCATGAGTTTGGTGATGCCTTACAACATGGCCTCAAGCCGACAACGATCGACGGAACATTTGCAGCGTGGACGGGTTGTGCGTTTTTGCATTGGCTTAGAAGACGTGAGCGATTTACAACGAGACATCTTGCAGGCTTTGAACAAGGCGGGCTTGCCAAGCTAAACACCTTCGAGAGGGAGCCTGATGCAGCCACAAGATACCCCGCAACCTCGTGAACGCATCGAGATTCATCCCATAGGTTTGCTCGCCCCCTTGCAATGGCTGTGGCATGGTTTGTGTGACTTGCGCGCCCAACCTTGGATTGCCTTGTTTTACGGTGCATGTTTTTGGGCGATGGCCTTGGTAGTGTCAGCCGTTTTTAAAAGCAGTCCCGAGTACACCTTGTCGGCCATTTCGGGCAGTTTGTTGCTCGGCCCATTTTTAGCGATGGGTTTGTATGACGTGAGCATGCATCTTGAGCGTGGTGAGCGCCCCAGTTTTCGCAGCTCGCTCACATGTTGGAAATCGCACATGGGCAGCATGAGCATGTTGGTGTTGGTTGTGTTGCTGCTTGAGCTGTTGTGGGGCCGTGCGTCGTTGGTCGTGTTTGCGGTGTTCTTCAACACCGGCGGATTGCCCAGTACGGCCACTGCGCTGGACGCTGTTCTCAATCCTCAAAACTGGGAGTTCGTGGCTGCTTATGTGTGCGTGGGTGGCTTCTTCGCAGGCTTGGTGTTTGCCACCATGATGGTGTCAATCCCCATGATTTTGGACCGTGACACCGATGCCATTACAGCAGGCATTACCAGCCTGCGGGTGTTCTTTGATCGCACCGCTGTAGCTATGTGGTGGGGTGCGCTCATCACGCTGCTGGTGGGTTTGGCCATGTGGCCTTCGGCTGCAGGCTTGCTGGTGGTTGGTCCTTGGCTGGGCTTTGCCAGTTGGCATGCCTATCGGGGCTCGGTGATGGTCATTGAAGCCGAACAGGCTTGAGCATCACGCGTTGACACGTTCGCACAGTTGTCGAGCAACTTCACGTAAAGCCTCGGGACTTCGGTTGGCAGCCACGCAAGCTGTGGCTTTGTCGTTTTGGGTGAAGTTGCGCACCATCGACGAAGCGTAGGTAGGGTCGTAGTGCAGGGTTAGCAACTCGCGCACCACTTGGTCAATGTGTCCTGTATGAGCCAGCGATTTCCAAGCTTCAACCACTGCTTTGCCACGAATGGCCACCAGCGCATCAAGTCGATGACAAAACAATTCAACATCGTTCACAAAGAAGGGGTAGTCCTCCATCAGCAGTGCCACCCGCTCATCTAAGCTGAGCTGCAACTCAAAGCAAGGGCTGTCGCGCATGGCCAGCATCAACGACTCGGGAATCGACAAGTTGCCGACCTTGCGGCTTTCAGATTCCACAAACACAGGGCGTGCAGGATCAAAGCCGCGCAAGGCTTGCCAAACCAGCGTGTCAAAGCGTTTTTGGCTGGGCTGTGGTTGGCCAGGAATATGGCCCAACACCGAGCTGCGGTGACTGGCCAAGTCTTCTAGGTCGAGCACTTGCGCGCCTTCTGCAGCCAAAGCATGTAACAACCGAGTTTTGCCCGAGCCCGTGGGGCCAGAGATGACTTTGAATTGCAGCGGGGCCACGCGCTTTGGAATGTCCTCCACCATGGCTGCACGAAACGCTTTGTAGCCGCCTTCGATCAAGTTCACCTTGAAGCCAATTTGCCCTAGCACCAACGACAGCGAACCACTGCGCTTGCCGCCACGCCAACAGTAAATGAGGGGCTGCCAGTTCTTGGGCAGTTCCAACACTTCGCGTTGGATGTGGCGCGCAATGTTGGCGGCCACCATCGCTGCGCCATGCTTTTGCGCCTCGAACGCGCCTACTTGCTTGTACATCGTGCCCACGAAGATACGTTCTTCGTTGTTGAGCGAGGGCCAGTTGACGGCATGGGGCAGGTGGTCGAGTGCGAATTCGCCCTCGCTGCGTGCGTCGATGATGGTGCTGAAGCCGCCGGGTGCACCCAGTGGAATCGCCATGCGGCTAAGCGCATCTTGCGCTGAAATAAAGGTCACGCTCACGGTTTATAAATTCTTTTTGATTTCGGGCCACACATTGGCCAGCATGCGGGGGTGCGCTTCGGCTTTGGGGTGAATGCGGTCGGGTTGGAACTGCGCGGTGGCGTCGGGCGCATCGGCAATGCCTTTGAGGAAAAACGGCACAAGGCCAGTGCGGTATTTCTTGGCGAGGTTGGCAAACATCACTGAAAACTTGGCGCTGTAATCAGGCCCATAGTTGGGTGGGATTTGCATGCCCACCAACACCACGCGTGCGTTCACGGCGCGGCAGGCTTGAATCATGGCTTCGAGGTTGTTTTGGGTGCTGTCGAGGTCGAGGCCGCGCAGCGCGTCATTGCCACCTAACTCAATCACGACTTGTATGGGGCGCACTTGGTCGAGCATGGCGGGCAAGCGAGAGCGGCCACCGGCGGTGGTATCGCCACTGATGCTGGCGTTGACCACGCGTACATCGGGGCGCTCGGCTTGCAGCTTGTCGGCCAATAAGGCCACCCAGCCTTTGCCGCGTGGAATGCCGTATTCGGCGCTGAGTGAGTCGCCCAACACCAAAATCGTAGCGGCAGGTACTGTGCCTGGTGGAGGTGCAGAGCCGGGTGGTGGCACTTGGCTTGGGTAGGGCTGGCCACGACGGCGGTGTGGGCCTGTGGAAGTGATGTCGCCTTCCATGCCTTGGCCGGTGGATGTGATGATGCTTTGTTGCGCCGAAGCTGTGCCGAGGCCAAATGTCCCCAGCAAAGTAGCGCCCAGTGCGCCCAAGTTAAAGTCACGTCTCAACAACCCATTGCGCTTCATGACCCAGCCTTCATTTGAAAATTCATCGACATCGCCTTTGATGGTGGTCTCGCACTTATCGAAATCGGTGCAAGACGCCAGCGGCACACTGCACATTCTCCGCGATATCGACTTTCAGCTTTCGCCGCAACAGTCTTTGGCCATCGTGGGCGCATCGGGTTCGGGCAAAAGCACCTTGCTGTCCATCATGGCGGGCTTGGATACACCCACGCAAGGCACGGTGTATTTGGGCGGCGTGGACATGTTTGCAATGGACGAAGACGCACGCGCCGCCTTGCGTGCGCGCCAAGTCGGCTTTGTGTTTCAAAGCTTTCAGCTCTTGGGTAATATGACCGCACTTGAAAACGTCATGCTTCCGTTGGAACTGGCCGGTGTGCCCAACCCACGCGTCGCGGCTAAAGACATGTTGGCGCGTGTGGGACTTGGCGAACGCTTGGGCCACTACCCCAAAGTCCTCTCGGGTGGCGAGCAACAGCGCGTCGCCTTGGCCCGTGCCTTCGTGGTCAAACCCGCGCTGCTGCTGGCTGACGAGCCCACAGGCAGTTTGGACCACGCCAGCGGCGAACGCATCATGGATTTGATGTTTGAGTTGAACAAAGAACTGGGCACCACGCTCGTGTTGGTAACGCATGATTTGAAACTCGCGGCGAAGTGCGATCAGGCCATCACGATTGAGGCGGGGCAGATCAAACGGTAGGCAAGGGATAATCAAGCCCTATGTCTTCAGCCCCAAAAGTTCTCTTCGGTTTTCATGCCGTTGGCGTGCGCGTCAAAACAGCGCCGCAATCCATCATTGAAATTTACTTTGACCCCACGCGTCGCGATGCGCGCATGCGTCAATTCATCGAGCGCGCGACCGAAGCAGGTGTGCGTTTGATTGAGGCTGACGGCCCACGTTTGGCCAAGCTCTCAGGTGGTCACGGCCACCAAGGTGTGGCGGCGCGTGTGAATGAAATCAAGCAAGTGCATTCGTTGGATGAATTGCTCGAAGGCATTGAAAAAGTCGAAGCCCCGTTGATTTTGGTGCTTGACGGCGTGACCGATCCGCACAACCTTGGCGCGTGTTTGCGTTGCGCCGATGGCGCAGGTGCGCATGCGGTGATCGCGCCCAAAGACCATGCGGTGGGCATCAATGCCACCGTGGCCAAAGTGGCCAGTGGCGCGGCTGAGACAGTGCCGTATTTCATGGTGACCAATTTGGCCCGTACTTTGAATGAGCTGAAAGAACGCAATATCTGGATCATCGGCACCAGCGATGATGCCCCCAAAACGCTGTACCAAGTCGACCTCAAAGGTCCAACGGCTTTGGTGTTGGGTGCTGAAGGTGATGGCATGCGACAGCTCACGCGCAAGACGTGTGACGAGCTCATCAGCATTCCGATGTGTGGCGGTGTGGAGAGCTTGAACGTGTCAGTCGCCAGTGGCGTGTGCTTGTATGAGGCACGTCGTCAACGCACGGTCGGTTGATTTTTTTTGCTGGGCTTGCTTCGGTTATTCGGTATGGGCCGAGACCTCATGCTGGGGTACCAGAAATCTGTCTCGGCCCATACCGAATAGCCGAAGACTACGGCCTGCGTTTTTTTAGATCCAGCCTAGCGCGCCTAGTAATGCGCCAGCACCTAAGAGCCACAACAGGTGCGTTTTTGTTTTCCAAACAACCAAAGTGCTGATGGCTGAGACAGCCCACATCGGCCAGTCTTGTGCGGGGTTTTCGTGTTTGCCTGTGAGCAACCAGCCGGTGGCAATGAGCAGCGCAATGACGAGTGGTGCCATGCCGGCTTTGAAGGCTTTGACAGCTAGCATCTCGCGGTTTTGATGTGCCCAGCGCGTAGCCACAAAGGTGAGGGTGCAAGAAGGAATCAAGATGCCGATCATGGTGACGCACACGCCCCACAGAGCCAGTGCCACAGCAGACCAGCCCGCGCCTAAGCCACCTGCGGCGTTGAGGCCGACGTTCCAGCCCATGAGGGCGATGAACATCACGTTGGGTCCAGGTGCACCTTGTGCGAGTGCGATGGAGGATGTGAACTGCTCATCGCTTAACCAATGCGTTTCATCCACCAAGTAGCGGTGAATATCAGGCGCGGTGGTGATGGCTCCGCCCACGGCCAAGAGCGAGAGTGACATGAAGTGGGTGAAAAGCGAAAGCCAATCGGCCAAAGACAGATCGAGCATCAGGCAGTACCTCGCTGTTTGATGCAATGCGCCGCCCACACGCTGGCCAAAGGTCCAAGGCTGAGTAACACCCAAGCCAAAGGCAATCGCAGCAAGCCAATGGCGATGAAGGTGAGGGCACCAATGGCAATGCAGGTCATCATGCCCATCGGGTTGTTCTTGAGTGCGCCCATCAGCTTGATGCCCACGGCTGCAATCAGCCCCGCCGACACTGCGCCCATGCCACGCAACATGCCTTGTGCTGTGGCGGTGTCTGCAAAACCAGCCACGGCAGCTGCGAGTAACAGCACGACGATGGTGGGAGCTAACAGCAAACCAGCCAACGCAGCCAGCGCGCCCGACAAACCAAAGCAACGTCCTCCAATCATGAGGGAGAGGTTCACCACATTGGGGCCTGGCATGATTTGGGCGACGGCCCAGTCTTCAACAAACTCATCTAAAGTGAGCCACTGTTTTTTGTCTACCAACTCGCGTTGAACGACAGCCAAGACACCACCAAAACCTTGCAGCGCAAGGAAGGTGAACGACCAGAATAAATCTGATTTGCTTTTTGGGGTGTTGGGTGCGGCGCTGTGTGAGGCGGTCATATGGTCAATCCGCCAGCAACTTCAATCACCGTGCCGTTGATGTAAGAAGCTTCATCGCTGGCCAAGAAGGCATACACATTGGCAATGTCTTCGGGTTGACCCAAGCGTTTCAAAGGCACGCGCTCTTGCATCTCATGAATCACTTTCTCTGGGATCGTATTCAGGATGGGTGTTGCAATAAAACCGGGTGCTACCGCATTCACGCGAATGCCTTTAGGGCCGAGTTCGCGGCTCCATGTTTTGGTGAAACCAATCACACCAAACTTGGTGGCTGCGTAGTTGGTTTGACCAAAGTTGCCGTAGATGCCTACAACGGATGAGGCATTCAAAATCACGCCACTGCCTTGCGCCACCATGGCGTCGGTCACGGCTTGTGCGCAATGAAATACGCCGCGCAAGTTGACATCGATCACGCGGTCAAACTGCTCCAGCGTCATTTTTTGCAAACGTGCATCTTGGGTGATGCCTGCGTTATTCACCAATACATCGATGCGACCAAATTTTTCGAGCACGGTTTTGACGGTGGCATCCACCATGTCGCGCTGCGTCACATCCACCACAAAACCCACAGCCTGAGCGCCTGTCGCAAGGCATTGTTTGACAGCTTCATCGACGGCGGCTTGCTTCACGTCACACACGATGACGATGGCGCCTTCTTTCGCGAATTTGAAGGCTGTTGCTAAGCCGATACCTTGTGCTGCGCCTGTGATGAGGCTGACCTTATTTAAAAGTCGGTTGGCGTGTGAGTTATTGCGTGTATTCATGAGATAAGTTTAATCATGATGTTGAAACCTAGGGATAAACCTAATAAATCAATTTAATTGATTAAGTAAGAATTGATCAGCTTGAATGGTCAATTCAAGTATCAACACATTTTTAGAGCGAGACATTCTTATGAAATTGAATCAACTGTTTTTAGCCTGTGCGGCAGCTTTCTCGATGTCCGCTGCAGTTGCGGGTGAGGTAGAAGTTCTGCATTACTGGACATCGGGTGGTGAGGCTAAATCTGCTGCAGAGCTGAAAAAAATCATGTCAACCAAAGGTCATGCTTGGAAGGATTTCGCTGTAGCAGGTGGCGGCGGCGACAACGCGATGACTGTGTTGAAGAGCCGCGTCGTTGCGGGCAATCCGCCTTCTGCGGCACAGATCAAAGGCCCAGCGATTCAAGAGTGGGCACAAGAAGGCGTGTTGGCCAACTTGGATAGCGTTGCTCAAGCTGAGAAGTGGGACAGCTTGTTGCCACAAGTCGTGGCCAATGTCATGAAATACAAAGGCAACTATGTTGCAGCACCTGTCAACGTGCATCGTGTCAACTGGGTATGGGCTAACCCCGATGTGCTTAAAAAAGCTGGTGTTTCTGCCATGCCAAGCAACTATGACGAATTCTTCGTTGCGGCCGACAAGATCAAAAAAGCGGGTTTCATCGCCGTCGCACATGGTGGCCAAAACTGGCAAGACTTCACGACATTTGAATCCGTGGTGTTGGGTGTGGGTGGTGCCAAGTTTTATCAAGATGCCTTGGTAAAGCTTGATCCCAAAGCGCTGAATAGCCCGACCATGAAAAAGTCGCTGGAGACATTCCGCAAGATCAAGGGCTACACAGACGCAGCTGCTCCTGGCCGCGATTGGAACTTGGCCACTGCGATGGTCATGCAAGGCAAAGCAGGCTTTCAGTTCATGGGTGACTGGGCCAAAGGGGAGTTTGTCGCTGCAGGCAAAAAACCAGGCAAGGACTTCTTGTGTGCGGCAGCACCAGGTACTGCCAAGTCTTACACCTTCAACGTTGATTCATTTGCGATGTTCAAGCTCAAAGATGCAGGCGCACAAAAAGCACAGGGCGATTTGGCTGCATCCATCATGAGCACGGACTTCCAAGAAGTGTTCAACCTCAACAAGGGATCCATCCCCGTGCGTTTGAACATGTCGATGGCCAAGTTTGACGACTGCGCAAAGCTCTCAAGCAAAGACTTTGTGGATACCGCTAAGACCGGTGGCTTGGTTCCCTCTGTGGCCCACGGCATGGCCATTTCACCAGCCACGGAAGGTGCGATCAAAGATATGGTCAGCCAGTTCTGGAATGATGACAAGATCAGCGTTGACGAAGGCCAAAAGCGTCTCGTGGCTGCTGCCGCCACCAAGTAAAAATTTTTATCGTTTAGAAGTTTTTATCAGCGGCCGGGAAAGGGGTAACCCTTTCCCTTTTTTGTTGCATAAATAAAGGGCATTCAGATGCAAAAGCATCGCATAGAAGCGTTGATACCCAAATTGGTGGTCGCCCCGGGCTTGGTGCTTGGTTTTGCGTTCATCTATGGATTCATGATTTGGAACGGCGTGTTGTCCGTCACTGCGTCGCGCATGTTGCCCAATTACGAATTGGTGGGCTTGGCGCAATACGCCAAGCTTTGGGAGATGGACCGCTGGTGGGTGGCCCTGAAAAATCTCGCTATTTTTGGCATTGGTTATGTCGGCGGTGCAATGGCCCTTGGTGTCTTACTCGCTGTGCTGTTGGATCAGAAAGTGCGTGCAGAAGGTTTCATTCGCACGGTGTATCTCTACCCAATGGCCTTGTCATTTGTGGTGACGGGTACGGCTTGGAAATGGTTGCTTAACCCCAGCATGGGCCTAGAAAAACTCATGCACGACTGGGGCTGGGAAAGCTTCAGTTTTGGTTGGCTGGTCGATAGCGAAATGGCGATTTACTGCGTGGTTATTGCTGGCATTTGGCAGTCGGCTGGTTTTGCCATGGCTTTGTTTTTGGCGGGCTTGCGCGGGATTGATGACAGCATCATCAAAGCGGCGCAGATCGATGGGGCATCGCTACCGCGTATTTATTGGCGCATTGTGTTGCCTGCGTTGCGACCCGTATTTTTTTCAACCTTGATGGTGCTTTCTCATCTCGCCATCAAGAGCTTTGACTTGATCATGGCCTTGACCTCGGGTGGCCCAGGTTACGCCACAGACGTACCAGCGACCTTCATGTATGCCATGAGCTTTACGCGTGGGCAAATTGGTTTGGGCGCTGCCAGTGCCACCATGATGTTGGCTACGGTGGCTGCTTTGGTGGTGCCTTATCTGTACAGCGAGTTGCGAGGTAAATCACATGAGCACTAAGTTTTTTTCGATGCAGATGATCTCGCGCGCATTGCTGTACGGCACATTGCTGATCGGTGCTGCATTTTTCTTAGCGCCTTTGTATGTGATGGTTGTGACTTCACTCAAAGATGCAGACGAGATTCGCCAAAACAGCTTGGTCAGTTTGCCAGGTGGGATAAATTTTGATGCGTGGCGCTTGGCCTGGGACTCCGCTTGCACCGGTGCGCAATGCTCTGGTCTAGAACCCTTCTTTTGGAACTCGGTGTGGATGACCATTCCTGCGGTGTTGATTTCCACCACTTGGGGGGCGCTGAATGGCTATGTGCTGAGCCTCTGGAAATTTCGCGGCAGCGAAACGCTGTTTGCATTTTTGCTCTTTGGTGTGTTTATGCCATTTCAAGTGGTGTTGCTGCCCATGAGTCAAGTGCTAGGTTGGCTCGGTATGTCTAGCTCGATCGCAGGGTTGATCTTGGTTCACTTACTGGCAGGTTTGCCAAGCACCACCTTGTTCTTTCGCAACTACTACGCCGCTGTGCCCAAAGATTTACTGAATGCAGCGCGTATGGATGGCGCAGGTTTTTGGATGATCTTTTTACGCATCATCGTGCCCATGTCCACGCCCATCGTGATGGTCACTTTGATTTGGCAGTTCACCCAAATTTGGAACGACTTCTTGTTTGGCGTGGCCTTTAGTGGGGCGGATTCCAAACCCATCACCGTGGGGTTGAACAACTTGGCCAACACCACCAGCAGCGTCAAGGCCTACAACGTGGACATGGCCGCTGCATTGATTGCGGGCCTGCCCACCATGTTGGTGTACGTGGTGGCCGGACGATATTTTGTGCGTGGCCTGACCGCCGGCGCTGTGAAAGGTTAAGAGGAATAGACATGTCTTCAGCATTGAAAATCAGTGGCATTCGTAAATGCTTTGGCAAGGGTGACAACGCGGTGGAGGTACTCAAACGCATCGACATCGATGTAGCGCCCGGTGAATTTTTGATTTTGGTCGGGCCTTCGGGCTGCGGTAAATCCACCTTGCTCAACATCATTGCGGGCTTGGAAGAACCGACGGAAGGCAGCATCTCGATTGGAGACCGTAATGTGGTGGGTGTCCCACCCGCGCAGCGCGACATTGCGATGGTGTTTCAAAGCTATGCGCTGTACCCCACGATGAGCGTGGCTGAGAACATTGGCTTTGCTTTGGAGATTCGCAAAGTGCCCAAAGCCGAACGTCAAGCGCGCATTGCCGAAGTGGCTGCCATGCTGCAGATTGAGCATTTACTAGACCGCCGTCCCTCGCAGCTCTCAGGCGGTCAACGCCAGCGCGTGGCGATGGGGCGTGCTTTGGCACGTAACCCGCAGCTGTTTTTGTTTGATGAGCCGTTGTCCAACCTCGATGCCAAGTTGCGTGTGGAGATGCGTGCCGAGATCAAACGCTTGCACCAGCTCAGCGGCATCACCAGCGTGTATGTCACACACGATCAAGTCGAGGCCATGACCCTGGGCAGCCGTATCGCCGTGATGAAAGGTGGTGTGTTGCAGCAACTGGGCACGCCCGATGACATCTACAACCGACCTGCCAACACCTATGTGGCGACGTTCATTGGTTCACCCACGATGAACTTGATCGAGGGGCAGTCTGCCGCTGGAGAGTTCACCATTGCAGGTGCAAAGTTGGCTTTGGCTTCACCCGACAATGCGAGCAAACCAACCCTGCTTGGTTTGCGACCCGAGCACATCCGTTTGAGTGATACCGCTGCATGGCGTGGTGCGGTGAGTTTGGTCGAGCCTACAGGTGCTGATACTTATGTGGTGGTTGATACGCCCGCAGGCAAAGTGACTGTGCGTGCCACGCCACAAACACAGGTGCGTCCAGGTGACACAGTGGGCTTAGAGATTCAAGCTGACCATGTGACTTGGTTTGACCAAAATTCTGGCTTGCGTTTGTAACGCTCAGGTACTTCCACGCACCATCAGTTCGTAGCCCACGTCCACGCTGGACATGGGCACATCCTCTTCGCGCATCAAACTCAGCAGCATCTGGGCCGCTGCTTCACCAATAGCAGCGCGTGGTGTGCGGATGGTGGTCAGACCAGGGCCGATCAAGTCACTGCCCGTGAGGTCGTTGAAGCCTGCAATGGCCAACTGCTGCGGCACTTTGATTTTCAAACGCTGTGCGGCCAGCAGTGCGCCTTGCGCCAAGTCATCGTTGCAGAAAAAGATGGCATCAATGCTGGGGTCGTTCGCAAGGATGTGCTCCAGCATTTCGCCACCCAAGGCCATGGAGGACGCTGACTTGTTGGTGTAGCTCAGCGTCTTGTCATACAGCTTGGCTGTTTTCAAGGCTTTGCGCCATCCGTCTAAGCGCTGCATGGTGCGCGGATCGAGCTGTGCGGCGGCAAAGGCGATGCGTTGGCGGCCACGTTGCAGCAGATGCTCTGTCAAGGCAATCGCGGCTTCTGTTTGTGAAAAACCCACACTGTGCACATTGGGTGTTTGAGAGAGCTCCATCATGTGCACACAGGGAATGCCACTTTTTTCAATCAATGTGCGTGCCGCATCGCTGCGATCTAAACCCGTGACCAAGATGCCAGCAGGGCGGTGCTGTAACTGCTCTCGCAAGAGTTGCTCTTCTTCTTGGGTGTTGTAGTGGGTAATACCAATCAAGCTTTGGTACCCCGCTTGGCGCAGTGTTTTTTGGATCGACTCCAACACGTCCACAAACAAGTTGTTCGACAGCATCGGAATCAACACCGCCACGTGGTCGCTGTGGCGAGAGGCAAGGGCGCGTGCGGCTGGGTCAGGCGTGTAGCCCAGCTTCACAGCAGCGGCTTTGACTCGCTCGGTCAAATCGCTAGCCACGGCACGTTCACCACGTAACGCACGCGATACCGTGATGGGGCTCACTTTTGCCAAAGCCGCGACATCGGCCAGTGTGACGCGGCCTGTGGCACGTGAACGTGGATTTTTCGACTTCATGGTGCTACGGGTTTTTGCTAGGTTGCGCAGGATTTGTTTTGTATATGATAGCGCTATCCAAGAGCGGCTGGTGTGATGGTTATCACTCAGAACGCTCTCCTTTTTAATCTTTTGGGATAGCGCTATCCGGAATTCGAAAATGAATGGTCCTGTTGTCATCATGGGTGTGGCCGGTTGCGGTAAGTCCAGTTTTGCAGCGGCGTTGACGCAAGCATTAGGCTGGGAGTTGATTGAAGGGGATGAGTTCCATCCGCTTGAAAACGTCAACAAAATGCGTGCTGGCATTGCACTGACAGACGAAGACCGCGCGGGTTGGTTGAATGTGTTGGCCGATGAGCTTGTTCAACGAGGCCCACATGCGGTGCTGACCTGTTCCGCACTCAAGAAAGCCTACCGCGATCGCTTGCGCCAAAGTGTGCCAGCCTTGCGTTTTGTGCACTTGGATCTCACGCGTGATCAATCCATCGCCCGTGTCGCGCAACGACCTGGTCACTACTTTCAACCCACGTTGGTGGACAGCCAATTCGCGGCCTTAGAAAAGCCCGTGAACGAAGCAGGCGTGTTGACAGTCGATGCCACGCAAAGCATTGAAACGATCCAAGCGAAGGTATGCGCTTGGTTACAAGAGAAGGAGTTGGTATGAGTTCGAATCAAACCACCTCACGCAGCCAATCATTTGCACACATGCTGATGGCTGCGTGTTTGGGCGTCATGGCGGTCGCCGTGTTTTTCAATGTGGTGCTGCGCTACGGCTTTGGCAGCGGCATTGCGGCGAGTGAAGAACTCTCGCGTTTGTTGTTTGTGTGGATGGTGTTCATTGGTGCTACCGCTGCGTACCCAGCGGGTGAGCACATGGCTTTCACCAGCTTCGTGGCTGGTTTACGCCATCACCCCAAAACGCTACAGGCCTTGACGATGCTCATTCGTGCTTTGGTGATCGTGAGTTGTGTGATGTTGGGCCGTGGTGCATGGCAGCAGGTGGAAGTTGGCCTCAGCAGCAATTCGGTGGTGTTGGGTTACCCCAATTGGTTGCTGCCATTGCCCGTGTTGTTGTCTTCATTGGCGATTGGCTTGATGGCATTCAAAGAATTGATGCAAAACAAAGCTATGGATTTCGACCACGGCGTGGACGTGGAGTAAACAGCATGACAGCAGAAGCACAAGCATTCATTGTTTTTTCGGCGGGCATGTTGTTGCTCATGGGCATTGGCCTGAACATGGCATTTGCCTTGGTTCTCACGGGTGCAGGCATGGCGTGGGTGCTCGACTTTTGGGACACCCAGTTGCTCGCGCAAAACTTGGTCGCGGGCGTGGACAGTTTTCCGTTGTTGGCTGTGCCTTTTTTCATCTTGGCTGGTGAGTTGATGAACTCAGGTGGCATCAGCCGTCGCATCATCGATATGGCGCAAGCTTGGGTGGGGCACATCCGCGGTGGTTTGGGGTTTGTGGCGATTGGTGCTGCGGTGCTCATGGCCAGCATGAGTGGTTCAGCCTTGGCCGACACCGCTGCATTGGCCACCATTTTGTTGCCGATGATGAAGCGTCAGGGCTATCCCATGCACACCTCGGCGGGTTTGATTGCGTCGGGCGGCATCATCGCTCCCATCATTCCGCCATCCATGCCCTTTGTGATTTATGGCGTGACCACCAACACCTCCATCTCTTCTTTGTTTTTGTCTGGCATCGTGCCCGGACTGATCATGGGCATTGGTTTGATCGTGGCGTGGAAGGTTCAACTGCGTGACATGGATTTGCCTCAAGGTGAAAAGCTGCCATTGATCGAGCGTTTGCACGCCACACGCAAAGCCTTCTGGGCCATGCTCATGCCACTCATCATCATTGGTGGCATGAAGACGGGTATCTTCACGCCCACCGAGGCGGCGGTGGTCGCGGCGTTCTACGCCTTGGTCGTCGCGTTGGTGATTCACCGCGAGATGAAGTTGATCGAGATTCACGAGGTTTTGGTGCGTGCAGCCAAAACCACGGCGGTGGTGATGTTCTTGTGCGCAGGCGCACAAGTGGCGAGTTACATGATCACCTTGGCTGATTTGCCCACGGTGCTCACCGGTTGGTTGGGCCCACTGGTGGAAAGCCCCCGTGTGTTGATGGCGGTGATGATGGTCACACTGGTGCTGATTGGCACGGCGTTGGACCTCACACCCACGATTTTGATTTTTGCGCCCGTGATGTTGCCCATCGCTGTGAAGGCTGGCATTGACCCCGTGTATTTCGGTTTGATGTTTGTGCTCAATGGTGCGATTGGTTTGATCACACCGCCTGTGGGCACGGTGCTCAATGTGGTGGCTGGTGTGGGGCGTTTGTCCATGCACCAAGTCATCAAAGGGGTGAACCCGTTTTTGGTGACTTACCTCATCATCTTGACTGCGTTTGTTTTGTTCCCACAAATCGTGACCGCCCCTGTGGCGTGGATGCGATAAGTTTTTAACCCAAGGAGACTTCCCATGACTTTTCTTCGTCGAACCCTGATTGCTGCAGCCACCGTGGCCGTGGCCAGCGCCTCGTTTTCTGCCTTTGCGCAAGACATCAAGCCACGCTTGATTCGCTTTGGCTACGGCTTGAACGAGCAAAGCAACCAAGGCCGTGCAGCCAAGGTGTTTGCTGAGCAAGTGGAAAAAGCCTCTGGCGGCAAAATGAAAGTGCGTGCCATTGGTGCTGCCGCTTTGGGCCCCGACACGCAAATGCAACAAGCCTTGATTGGCGGTGCACAAGAGATGATGGTGGGCTCCACCGCCACTTTGGTGGGCATCACCAAAGAGATGGCGTTGTGGGACACCCCGTTCTTGTTCAACAACGTCAAAGAAGCCGATGCTGTGTTGGACGGCCCTATCGGCCAAAAGGTGATGGACAAGCTGCAAGACAAAGGTTTAGTAGGTTTGGCGTATTGGGAAAACGGTTTTCGTAACTTGACCAACAGCAAGCGTCCTGTGACCAAGCTGGAAGACTTGAACGACGTCAAGCTGCGCGTGATGCAAAACAACGTGTACCTTGATAGCTTCAAGCTCTTGGGCGCCAACGCCGTGCCCATGCCTTTCTCAGAGTTGTTCAGCGCCCTGGAAACCAAAACGGTGGACGGCCAAGAGAACCCCTACAACACCATTTTGTCGAGCAAGTTCTACGAAGTGCAAAAGTACTTGAGCGTGACCAACCACGTTTACAGCCCTTGGATCGTGACGGTGAGCAAAAAGTGGTGGGATGGCTTGAGCAAGACCGAACAAAAAATCTTGCTCGACGCCGCACGCGTGAGCCGCGACTTTGAACGCAAAGACACCCGTGACGAAGCTGCCAAAGCTTTGGGTGATTTGAAAGCCAAAGGCATGCAAATCAACGAGTTGTCGGTGGCTGAAGTTAACCGCATGCGTGACAAGCTGACGCATGTCAACGCAGGCATTGCCACCAACGTGGGCATGGACTTGTGGAATGACACACAGAAAGAACTGACACGTTTGCGCGCCAAGAAGTAATTTCTAACACCGCATGAGAAAAGCCACCCGAGGGTGGCTTTTCTTTTGTCTGTCGCGTGGTTTAGCCGGTATTGCGCAATCCCGCTGCAATGCCGTTGATCGAGATGTGAATGCCGCGTTGGGCTTTCTCATCACGATCTTGCGGACGCTTGCCTTCGCGGTAGCGGCGAATCAACTCGACTTGCAAATGGTGCAGTGGGTCGATGTAGGGGAAGCGATGGCGCATCGAGCGTTCCAGTGCAGCGTTGTTGACCAAACGTTGTTTGTCGCCCGTGACGAGCTTCAAAGCATCTGATGTGCGATGCCATTCGGCTTCAATCAAACCAAAAATCTTTTTGCGCAAACGGCTGTCGCTCACCAACTCGGCGTAGCGCGAGGCCAGGCCTAAATCGCTCTTGGACAACACCATGTCGAGGTTGGACAAGAGCGAGCGGAAGAACGGCCATTGGCGCTGCATTTTTTGTAGCAAGGCCAGCGCATCTTTGGGTTTGAGTGTGGGGTGTTGGTGGATGAACTGGTCCACCGCCGCACCAAAGCCCAACCAACCGGGTAAGGTCAAACGGCATTGGCCCCAGCTGAAACCCCATGGAATCGCACGCAAGTCTTCGATGCGTGGTTGCGCGTTGCCATTTTTAGGACGTGCAGCAGGGCGCGAGCCAATGTTGAGCTCTGCAATTTCACGCAAGGGCGTGGAGGCAAAGAAGTAGTCGGTGAAGCCTGGTGTCTCGTACACCAAACCACGGTACGCGGCCATGCTGGCGTTGGACAACCATTGCGCGGCATCCAAAAACGCTTGCGGCGCAGGTTTGGTGGTTTGCAGCATCGTGGCTTCGAGCGTTGCAGCTACCAATGTTTCCAAATTGCGACGGCCAATTTCGGGGTTGGCGTATTTCGAGCCAATCACTTCGCCTTGTTCGGTGAGGCGAATCTGCCCGCGCACAGTGCCTGGGGGCTGCGCCAAAATCGCTTGGTAGCTCGGGCCGCCGCCACGACCCACGGTGCCGCCACGGCCATGGAACATGCGCAGGGTGATGTCGTGCTGTTTGAACAAGCCATCAAATAAGGTGACCAATGCAATCTCGGCGCGGTACAGCTCCCAGTTGCTGGTGAAGATGCCGCCGTCTTTGTTGCTATCCGAGTAGCCGAGCATGATGTCTTGCTCAGCGCCGCTGCGTTTGACCAGCTGTGCCACACCATCGATGGCATAGAAACCGCCCATGATGTCGGCGGCACGGCGCAGGTCGTCGATGGTTTCAAACAAGGGCACCACGATCAAATCGCAGGTCGATGTTTTGCTGCCCAAGGTGCCGCGCATGAGGCCGGTTTCTTTTTGCAGCAACAACACTTCCAGTAAGTCGCTCACGGTTTCGGTGTGGCTGATGATGTAGTGGCGAATGGCGTCTTTGCCAAAGGTCTCCAGCATCTCGCGAGCAGTTTCAAAAATCGCCAGCTCTTTGAGCGCCAATTCTGAATATTGAGCCCCCATCACACGCAAGGGGCGGGCGTCGTGCAGCAGTTGGGTCAGCACGTCAATACGTTGCTGTTCATTCAGCTTGGCGTAGTGTTTTTCCACACCTGCAGTGGTGAGCAACTCGGCCACCACCAACTCGTGTTGGTCGGAGCTTTGGCGTAAGTCCACGGTGGCGAGGTGAAAACCAAACACCTCGACTGCACGCATGAGCGGGGTGAGGCGTTGAGCCATCAACGCGCTGCCGTGTTGATGTTCTAACGAGCTGGCAATCACGCGCAAATCGGCCAACAATTCTTGGGCTGACAGATAAGGGTTTTGTGGCGCGACCGCATGACGTGCAGCATCACCGCCGGTCAGCTCTTTGAGCGTGGCGGCCAAGCGTGCGTACATGCCGGTGAGGGCTCGGCGATAAGGTTCGTCTTGGCGGTGGGCGTTGGTGTCGGGCGAACGGTCTGCCAAAGCATGCATCTCTGGCGTGACATCGACCAACATGGCCGACATGGACAACTCGCTGCCGAGGTAATGCAGCTCGGTCAGGTAGTGGCGCAAGGCCACATCGCATTGGCGGCGCAGGGCAAAGCGCAGTGTGTCGGCGTTGACGTTGGGGTTGCCATCGCGGTCACCACCAATCCATTGACCCATGCGCAAAAAGCTGTGCACATGGGCGTGGCCCAACTCCGCTTCGAGGTCGGCATAGAGTTTGGGGATTTCGCTCAAGAACGTGGACTCGTAATAGCTCAGCGCGTTTTCAATTTCATCGGACACGGTGAGCTTGGTGAAACGCAGTAAACGTGTTTGCCACAGCTGCAACACGCGTGCGCGAATTTGCATGTCGTTGGCTGCGAGTTCACGTGCCGCTAAGGCGTCTGGCGTTTTGCTGGATGCATGCAGGGCAGAGCGCGATTTGATGTCGTCACGCAAGGCCAAGAGCTGGGCAATGCCACGCTCTGCATCCAAGATGCTTTTGCGTTGCACTTCGGTGGGGTGGGCCGTGAGCACGGGGGACACATGGCTGTGCGCCAGAGTTTGCACAATGCTGCGCGGTGCGATGCCAGCATTTTTCAAGCGACTCAGGGCCATTTGCAAGCTGCCTTCTTGCGTGTCACCCGCACGCTCGTGCACAGCACGGCGGCGAATGTGGTGACGGTCTTCGGCGAGGTTGGCTAAGTGACTGAAGTAGGTGAAGGCGCGAATCACGCTCACGGTGGACTCGGCACTGAGCGAGGCCAGGAGTTTTTTCAGGGCCTTGTCAGCGTTGGCATCGGCATCGCGGCGAAACGCGACGGAGAGTTTGCGCACTTGCTCGACCAACTCATAGGCTTCTTTGCCTTCTTGTTCGCGAATCACGTCGCCCAAGATGCGGCCCAAGAGTCGAATGTCTTCAACCAATGGGCGTTCGTTTTCTTTGGCTTGCTGCGCGGCTTTAGCTGCTGCAGTGGGTTTGGCTTTGGCTTTGGCTGAAGTTTTGTCAGTCATGGGGTGCTCTAGTTTGTGATGTTTGAATTTGGTTCTTGCGTTTGATGGCTGGGCTCGCTTGGCTACAGGGGAATGCGCCGGTTCCTCATGCTGGAGTACCAGAAATCGTCACCTGCGCATTCCCCTGCAGCCAAGCTGCGAAGTCGCGAATACGACCGCAGAAGATTGCAAGTGCGCGAAACTGACTGAATAAGCGGCATAACCACTGCAGTGAAGTTTTTTGATAACCAGAAGTGACGTAGCTGGCGGAGCGGCAGTTGACGATTTCTGGTACTCCAGCATGAGGAAACTGCCGCTCTGCCAGCTGCGTCACCCAAGCCGGAGAAAAAGGAAGTTATTGCCATTGCGTCAACGACAAAGCCTGCGACGCACCTTGCAAAGCCGGTGACACAGGACTGTGAATCACCCACGTCGGCACCTCTTGCAAATATTTTTTAAACCGACCCTTGGCCTCAAAGCGCTCACGAAATGGCGACGCATCAAAGCGCTCACCCAAGCGCGGCACAATGCCGCCGCCGATGTAGATGCCACCGCGTGCACCCAGCGTCAGGGCTAAGTCGCCTGCGACTGAACCTAAAAAGCCGCAGAACATGTCGAGCGCTTCATTGGCTGTGGAGGTAGGCACTTCTTGTGCACGCTCCAACACCTCAGCGGGTGTGGTGATTTCACGGCCTTGACCGTCTTTCAAGTCACACAGGGCGTGGTACAGATCCACCAAACCTGCGCCAGAAATCACGCGCTCGGCAGACACATGGCCGTAGCGTTTTTGCAATTGCTGGATGGCTGCAAATTCGTGTTCAGTGGTCGCCGTCAAACTCACGTGGCCGCCTTCGCCAGCGATGGGAATCCATTTGTTTTGATAGCCCACCGGAAACAGGCCCGACACGCCCAAGCCGGTGCCTGGGCCGATTAAACCAATCGCAGCATTGGGCGCAGCGGTGCCGCCACCAACTTGGCGTTTTTGCGCATCAGGCAAGAGCGTGAGTGACAAGGCGAGTGCCGTGAAATCGTTGAGCAACAAAAAACGCGACACGCCCAAGCCCTCGCGCAAGGCGTTGACCGAGAACTTCCAGTGGTGGTTGGTCATGGCCACTTGGTCGCCTGTGACGGGGTTGGCAATGCCAAAGGCTGCGCAGGGTGGGGCGCTGAGGCCTTGATCTTTTAAATACGTCTGTGCAGCGATCAAGAGCGATTCGTGTTCGGCACAGGGCAGAACTTGCACGCGGGTGACGGGGGCATCTTCAGCCGCTTGCCAACCGAACCGAGCATTGGTGCCACCGATATCGCCTAGCAAGCGCGGGTAGGGTGCGATGTGAGGCACGTTTGTGTCGCGAGACTCAAACATGCATCAGGCTTTCAGGCGTGCAGCTTCGGCTGCTTCGATGTCCTTGGCCATTTTCTTGCCGAGTTCAACACCCCATTGGTCATAGGCGTGGATGCCCCAGATGGCGGCTTGGCAGAACACTTTGTGTTCGTACAAGGCCATGAGTGCGCCCATGCTGCGTGGTGTGAGTGCGTCCACCCAAATGGTGGTGCTGGGTACATTGCCTGGGTAGCTGCGGTGTGGAGCTAAGCGTTGCACTTCTGCTTCGTCCATGCCACTGTCGCGCAGCTCTTTCATGGTTTCTTCGGGTGTACGGCCAATGGCCAAGGCTTGCGCTTGGGCTTGCATATTGAGCAAAACCACGCGGTGGTGCTCTGCTGCAAACGGCAAGGGGCTTCGCTCGGTGCGCAAGCCAATGAAGTCCATCGGCACCAAGTGCTTGCCTTGGTGGATGAGTTGGAAGTAAGCATGCTGGCCGTCGATGCCTAAACCACCCCACAACACGGGTGCGGTAGCCACTTGCACAGGGCTGCCATCAATGTGCGTGCCTTTGCCGTTGGACTCCATGTCCATCTGCTGCAAGAACGAGGCAAACTTACCCAAGGGCGATGCGTAGGGCGCAATGTTGTGGGTGGTGGCACCTAAGAAGTTGCGGTTCCATATGCCGAACAAGGCCATGAGCAAAGGCAGGTTTTGGTCAGACGGCGCGGTCATGAAGTGTTCGTCCATGGCGCGTGCACCCAAGAGCATGTCTTGAAAGGCAAACGCGCCGATGGAGATGGCCAAGGGCAAACCGATGGCTGACCACACCGAGTAGCGTCCACCCACCCAATCCCAAAAACCAAAGGTGTGTTCGGGTGTGAAGCCTTGCGCTGCAGAAATTTGTGGGTTGGCGGTTACAGCAATGAGGTGCTTGCCCAACTGTTCTTCGGGGCAACCGCCATCGCTCAACCAACGTTTGGCCGATGCAGCCAAGGTCATGGTTTCTTGCGTGGTGAAAGTTTTGCTTTGCACCACAAACGCCGTGCGCGCAGGGTTGAGGTAAGCGAGTGCGGTGTACAAGCTCCACGCGTCCACGTTGGATACGTAGTGCACGCGCACTTTGTTTTTGAAGCTGTCGCGCGTCAAGTGGCTGAGCGCTTCGGTGGTCATGCGCGGACCGAGGTCTGAGCCACCAATGCCGAGGTTGACCACGTCGGTGATGGACTCGCCGCCAAAGCCTTTCATTTGACCTTCGCGTACTTTCTCGGCAAAGGTGCACACACGGTGCAACTCGTTGGCGACTTGCTTAGAAATTTCATGGCCCCATGGTGGGTTGGGTACATGGCTGCCGCGTAGGGCGACGTGCAACACCGCGCGTTGTTCGGTGGCGTTGATGGGCTCGCCTTTGAACATGGCTTGCGCCTGTGGCATGACTTGTGACTCTTCGGCCAAGGCCAAGAGCTGTGTCATGACTTCGGGCGTGACACGCTGACGCTCGTAGTCGATGCTGATGCCTGCGCCATTGGCATGCAGCACTGCATTGCGTTCGGTGTTTTTCAGCAACTCACGCAAATGAGGTTGTGGGCCTTGTGCCAAGGCTTGTAGGGCTTGCCATGCTTGACGTTGGTGTGGGGGGACGAATGCAGTCATATTCGGATTTTCGTCAAAATTATTGGGTTTATTGGCTCAAGCGAATGAAACTTTTGATCGGGTGCTTGAATTAACTTAAACAGCAGCAGCGTCTGTGGCTTCACGTGCGAGACGTGTAATCTCTGCCCAATCGCCACGCTCGACCACATCCACCGGTGTGAGCCATGAGCCACCGACCATCGCCACATTGGGCTGCTTCAAGAATTCGCCCATGTTGGCGAGTGACACACCACCTGTGGGGCAAAAGCGCATATCGCCCAATGGGCCGCCCAAGGCTTTGAGCATGGCCAAGCCACCGGCTTGCGCAGCGGGGAACAGCTTGACTAAGCCAAAGCCGTAGTCGCGTGCAGCCATCACTTCGCCGGGCGTCATCACGCCAGGCATGAAAGGCAGCTTGCATTGGACAGCTGCTTGCACGAGTGCATCGGTCATGCCGGGGGAGAGGGCAAAGCTGGCACCTGCGGCTTGCACACGCGCCATTTCTTCGGCACGTGTGACGGTGCCTGCGCCCACATGCATGTGTGGCACATGCTTGGCAACTTGCTCGATGGCAGGCAAACCAGCGGCGTGGCGCAAGGTGATTTCCATCACATCAATACCGCCTTCGTACAAGGCGTTGGCCATGGGCACGGCTTGGTCGGGGTGGGTGATGACGATGACAGGCACCACGCGCGACTTGAACGCGGGGCGGGTGAAGGCAGGGTTGAGTTGTGTCATGTGTGGGTGCTCAGATGTGAGAGAACAAAGGCGACGCGCCTTCTTCGGCCAGCGCGGCATTGGCGCGGAACAAGGCAAAGATGTCACGGCCAGTGCCGTGTTGGTTGCCCGACAAATCAGGGGTGGGGGCGGTGCGTGCGGCAAGCTCTGCATCGCTCACCTCAAGCTGTAAAGTTTGTGTGTTGCAGTCGAGGGTGATGATGTCGCCGTCTTGCACCTTGCCAATCAAGCCACCGTTCACAGACTCTGGGCTGAGGTGAATCGCCGCAGGCACTTTGCCTGATGCACCCGACATGCGGCCATCGGTGACCAGGGCCACTTTGAAGCCTTTGTCTTGCAACACGCCTAACACGGGCGTGAGGCGATGTAGTTCGGGCATGCCGTTGGCTTGTGGGCCTTGGTTGCGCACCACGGCCACAAAGTCGCGTTCGAGCTTGCCCGCCTTGAACAGTTCGTTGAGTTGTTTTTGATCAGTTAACACGATTGCAGGTGCGCGCACTTGTCGGTGTTCGGGTTTAACGGCAGACACTTTGATCACCGCACGCCCCAAGTTGCCTTGCAACAAACGCAAG
This sequence comes from Limnohabitans sp. MORI2, assembly GCF_027925025.1. NCBI lineage: Bacteria > Pseudomonadati > Pseudomonadota > Betaproteobacteria > Burkholderiales > Comamonadaceae > Limnohabitans > Limnohabitans sp. MORI2. The sequence continues at coordinate 1,434,929 of NZ_AP027058.1, read as the reverse complement.
CCACCATCGGCGCTGAACGGTTGCGTCACGGGGCGCAACACAGCTTCGTCGGCTGACTGTGTGGGCACATCGCGCCAATCGAGTTGGCCGTTGTTGAGCCAAGGCTCGACGGTGTAGCGGTGCAGACCTTGGCCCATGATGGTGTGCACATCGTCGTGCAACAGGCCTGCGCTGAGCAACTGAGCCACCAAGTAGCCCATGCCGCCTGCGGCTTGGAAGTGGTTCACATCAGCGTTGCCGTTGGGGTACACGCGAGCGAGCAGTGGCACGCAAGCTGAGAGCTCGGCGAAGTCATCCCAATTGACGATCAGACCTGCGGCGCGTGCCATCGCCACAATGTGCAGGGTGTGGTTGGTGGAGCCGCCGGTAGCGAGCAAACCCACGATGCCATTGACAATTACTTTGGCGTTGATTTGGTAGCCCACGCCCGCTTCTTTGTCTTGTGACAAAGCCACGGCGCGTTTCACCGCTTCCACCGTCAGCGCTTCGCGCAAGGGCGTGCCGGGATTCACAAACGATGAGCCGGGCAAGTGCAGGCCCATGATTTCCATGAGCATTTGGTTGGAGTTGGCTGTGCCGTAAAACGTGCAGGTGCCTGCGCTGTGGTAGGCCGCTTGCTCGGCTTCGAGCAATACCTCACGACTGACCAAACCTTGTGCGTATTGCTGACGCACTTTGGCTTTTTCGTCGTTCGACAAGCCTGATGTCATAGGGCCAGCCGGCACAAACACCGCAGGCAAATGGCCAAACTGCAACGCACCGATGAACAGGCCAGGCACGATTTTGTCGCACACACCCAAGAAGAGCGCTGCATCAAACACGTTGTGCGACAAGCCCACGGCAGTGGCTAAAGCAATCACATCGCGCGAGAACAGCGACAGCTCCATGCCATCTTCGCCTTGCGTCACGCCATCGCACATGGCGGGTACGCCTCCAGCTACTTGGGCTGTGGCACCTGCGGCTCTTGCTGCTGCACGGATTTTTTCTGGATAGTGCTCATAAGGCTGATGCGCCGAGAGCATGTCGTTGTAGGCGGTGATGACACCCAGGTTGGGCTGACGCTCTTGGCGCAGCACCAGCTTGTCATTGGCGGGCATGGCCGCATACGCGTGTGCAGCATTGGCGCAACCCATGCCGCCGCGATATGGGCCTGGCTTTTTGGCTTTGGCCAAGACATCCAAATAGGCTTGGCGCGTTTTGGCGCTGCGTTGCTCAATGCGTGCGGTGACGGCGGCGAGTGTGGGGTGCAAAGGTGTGGTGTGTGCAGGTGTGGTCATGGTGGTTCAGTTCGCAAGCCAAAGCGCCACAGGCGTTTGGGTTTGTTGCAACACAAAAGAAATCGGTAGAGCAGGTGTGGCTTGCTTCCAAGCTTGCTGCAAGGTGTTGAGCTTGTCAGTGCCCGTGAGAGGCAGCGCGATGTGGCGTGCCGACAGAATTTGTGCCAAGGTTTGGGTGATGCGTGGGTAGGGCGCGTTAGCGGGGGGATGCGTCAATTCGATGGACACACAGGTTTGTGTGTTGCGCAGGTCCAATGCGTCGGCCAAATTAGGTGCTTCTGGAAACAGCGATGCGGTGTGGCCGTCGGCCCCCATTCCCAGCACCAACACATCGGCCACGCCAGCAGCGGATAAAGCCATGCTGGCTGCTTTGGCTTGTGCGGCAGGGCTACCCAAGGGCTCAGCTGCACTGGCCACCATGAATACCAATTGCGCTTTGGCTGCGAGGTCTTGCAACAAATGCGTTTGCACCAGCAATGCGTTGCTGTCGGGGTGAATGCGTGGCACGCAGCGCTCATCCACCAAGGTGACGCGCACACGCGACCAATCGATGTCGATCACACGCAGTGCTTCAAACAAAGCCACGGGCGATTTACCGCCTGACACACTGAGCACCGCAAAACCACGCGCTTGAATGGCGGAGGCTAAACGTTGTGCAATGTCTTGCGCCAAGCGCACATTCAACTCGGCAGCGCTGACCGTGTGTACCGTCAGCGTGCCGCGCGATTCTGGATGCCAAGGGTGGGTCATCAGGCTTCCTCAAACCATGACAGCTCTTCGCGTGCCATCAAAGCCGACGAAGCTGCAGGTCCCCAGCTGCCGGCTGAGTAAGCACGAGGTTTGTCATCCAACTCGGCCCAGCCGTTGATGATGGGCTCGACCCACATCCATGCCGCTTCCAATTCGTCGCGACGCATGAAGTGCGTCAAGCGGCCTTTGATGACGTCCATCAATAAACGTTCATACGCTTCGGCGCGACGTTTGTCGGAAGACTGTTGCAAGTCAAGCCCGAGCTTGACGGGGTGCAGTGACATGCCAGACCCTGGCTCTTTCACCATCATCTCCAGCTGAATGGACTCTTCTGGTTGCAGCGTGATGATGAGGCGGTTGGGCTCGTGCTGCGCGCTTGTCCCGAAGATAGAAAACGGTTGGTCTGCAAACTCGATGATGATTTGCGACTCGCGACGCTGCATGCGTTTGCCGGTGCGCAAGAAGAACGGCACATTGGCCCAGCGTGCGTTGTTGATCTGCGCGCGCAAGGCCACAAAGGTTTCGGTGCGGCTGTTGGCGGGCACGTTGTCTTCTTCCAAATAGCCTTTGACGGCGGCACCTTCAGAAGCGCCTGCGGTGTATTGACCGCGCACCGTGTCGCGTTTGATGTCCGCCAAATCCATCTTGCGCAATGAGCGCAAGACTTTGAGCTTTTCGTCGCGCACATCGTCAGCGCCCAAGGAAATCGGTGGCTCCATGGCCACGATGCACAAGAGCTGCAACAAGTGGTTTTGAATCATGTCGCGCATCGCACCAGCGCCGTCATAGAAGCCTGCACGGCTGCCCACGCCTACGCTTTCTGCCACCGTGATTTGTACGCTCTTGATGTAAGGCGCACGCCACAGGGGTTCAAAAATGGCATTGCCAAAACGCAAGACCATCAGGTTTTGCACGGTTTCTTTGCCGAGGTAGTGGTCGATGCGGTAGATCTGTTGCTCGTCAAAGTAGCGAGCGACATTGGTGTTGATTTCACGGGCAGAGGCAAGGTCAGTGCCCAGTGGTTTTTCGAGAACCACGCGCGACTGTGCATCGACCAAACCTGCGCCTGACAAATTCGCGCAAATTTGAGTGAACAAGCTAGGCGCTGTAGCCAAGTAGTACACGCGCAGTGCGGGGGCGTTGCACATGTCTTTGAGCTTGGCAAAGTCGCTGGCGTTGGTGACGTCCATGCTCACATAAGCCAAGCGGTTTAAAAAGCTTTGCCAATCTTCTTTGGTGAAAGCTTCTTTTTCGATGAAGGCGGGTGAGTTTTTATCGATGAAATCCAAATACTCTTGGCGTGTCCAGTCTTGACGGCCTACAGCAACGATGCGTGCGGACACATCGAGCTTGTCATGCAAATGCGCCATGTACAACGCAGGTAAGAGTTTGCGAAACGACAAGTCGCCAGCGCCGCCAAAAATCACAATGTCCAGCGTACCTGCTGGCGGGGTAGTGTGTGTCATGAGTAACGTTTGTTGAGAAGGTTTTGTTTCATGTTGCGCAGCATGGGTTGCAGTTGCGTGCTACCAATGCGCAGAGCCACTGCGGTGGCCAACACGTCGACGATCATCAGGTGCAGCAAGCGCGACACCATGGGGCTGAACTTTTCATAACTCTCGGGGTGATCAGCCGCAAGGTGAATCTTTCCAGCGTTTGCCAAAGGTGAGCCAGAGGCTGTGATCACCACGGTTGTGGCACCGTTCTTTTTGGCAATCTCACATGAGTCCAGCAAATCTCGCGTCCGGCCCGAGTTTGAGAACACCACCAAACAGTCGCCTGGCCCGAGCAGCGATGCGCTCATGATCTGTAGATGACCATCGCTGTGAGAAATGGTGTGAAAACCGAGTCGGAAAAATTTGTGTTGCGCGTCTTGCGCCACGATGCCTGAATTGCCCACGCCAAAAAACTCAAGGCGTTTGCCTTTTTTGTGGGTGAGGGCGATGGCTTCGGCCGCTTTGTCGATGGCGGCTGATGACGCGTCGTTGCGGTATTTCAAAAACGCGGTGACGGTGTTGTCAATGACTTTGACCAACACATCGTTGCTGCTGTCTTGTGCGCCCACATTGCGATGAATAAAAGGAACGCCTTCGCTCAGGCTACCCGCTAGCTTGAGTTTGAAATCACTCAAACCTTCGTAGCCCATGCTGCGGCAAAAGCGCACGACAGTGGGTTTGCTCACGCAAGCGCGGTCGGCCAGCTCGGTCACGGGCAGCGTCGAGAATGTGCGCGGATCAGTAAGAAGAAGCTTGCCCACACGCTGTTCGGCAGGGGCTAAAGACGACAGGGTCGATTTGATACGTTCCAACATGCGCATGAATGTAACTTAGTTTCACGTTTTTTGTCAACATAGTTACAAACATTTTTTCTAGCTCGTTACACGTGTTCGTCTTGCTTCAAAAAGATGTCTTTGTCGGGGAAGAATTGGGCATGCAATGGCAGCAGCGCCCCGCCCAAAGCACGTGCGTGGCTACCCACTTGGCCGGCCAAGATGCGGGGCTGTTGGATGCCATCAAAATTGAATTGTGCCAAGCTGGCCTCGGTTTGTTGAATGAGGGCTTGCAAGAGCTTGAGGTTGAGGGAGCCATCCATGATGACGGCATCTAAATCGAGTAGTGCAGCAGCGCTGGTGGCACTCATGGCCAAAGCTGTGGCTGCTTGCGACAACCATGGCTGTGTGTAGGCTTTGAACTCTGGATTCATGATGGTGTCATGTTGTACCAGCAATGGTTCATGGCCCGCTGCCATCAAGGCTTGTTCTAGCTGCCAACCTGACGCGAGTTGGAGTAGTTGTGCTGGTGTGTTGGTGTTTGCGCGAGTCCCTGAGGTGGGTCTACCAATGGGCATTGAGCCAATGGCACCTGCATTGCCATGCGGGCCGTTGACGATGTGGCCATCCATGACCAAACCACCCCCTACAAATGTGCCCACATAAACATACAAAAAGTTAGGTACATCGCGCCCCAAACCTTGCACCAATTCAGCCACGCAAGCAGCGGTGGTGTCTTTGGCAAATTCAACGGGCAAGGCAGACATGGCTTGCACCTCTTGCACCAAATCGATGTGCTCCCAATCCACCATGGCTTTTTGGGCTTTTTTACCCATCAAGTCGCCCCATTCGTGCATCGCGAGTGGCGCGCTAAGGCCAATCCCCACCGTGCGCTTCCATGCTTCAGCGCCCAGGCGTTTTTGCATGAGCTTCAAACCTTCTTTGATTTTCGGCAGTACTTCATTGGGGGAAGGATAGGGATAGGTGTGTTGCCACTGGTGGCGCATTTGGCCCAAGAAATCTGTTACCACTACCTCAAGACTGCGACGGCCCACTTGTAAGCCAATGCTGTAAGCGCCATCTGGGTTGATGGCTAATGGCACTGAGGGCTGGCCAATCTTTCCGCGAATGCGGTCTTGTTTGATGAGTAAACCGTCGTCTAGCAAACGGTTGACGATGATGGAGACGGTTTGTGAGGACAGTTGTGTGAGACGTGCTAAGTCTGCTTTGGGTATCGCGCCCTCATGACGGATGGCGCGCAATACGGTGCGCTCATTGAATTGGCGCATGCCGGTGTGGTTGGACCCACGCATTGTTTTCATAAAAGAATCACACCTTTGCAGAACATGGCATTGCCGTAGGCTGTGCCTTCGCCTGTTTGAACGATCAAACTGGCGTCTTTGATTTTCTCGTAGAACGCATAGCGCTCTAAAGCCTCGACTTGATTCGACGCAACCCCGGCTTTGTTGACCAAATCAATCACCGCTTGTTGTGCTGGCGTGCGATGCAGTGCGTCGCTTTGACACACGTGCATGATGGTTGCTGGTTGTGCCACATCGGTAGCGAGCGGAAACACCGACAACACGGCCTTGCTCACGCGCTCAAGGCTAAGGCCGGGTAGGCGAACTACAGGTTTGCCGTGTGACAAATAGTCTGCAGTGAAGTTGGCATCCACAACGCCAACCCATTCGCCGTGGCCCATGGCACATAGGTGCATCAGTAATTGGGGGGTGAGGATGGGGTCTATTCCTTTGAGCACTCTGCGTCCTTGATTTATGAATACTGTCAAGCCTTGGAGGATGCCAAATTTTTGTCAACTTGAGGTTCAGGGTATGTACTAATTAAACTAACTTGATTTAATAAGTGGAGTTATCTTACATTTCATTCACGGCGTAAAAGTGCGTCGGCAAAGATTACCAACAACGTGGAGACCTTGATGAAATTGAACACACCTAAATTGATGTTGACAGCTCTGGCATTGGCTGCCAGCAGCGCTTATGCCGCAGAGCCTGTGATTGGCTTGATCACTAAAACTGAAACAAATCCTTTCTTTGTGAAGATGAAAGAGGGCGCGCAAGCCGAAGCGACCAAGCTTGGCGCAAAGCTGATGTCAGCCGCTGGTAAAACAGACGGCGACAACGCTGGTCAAGTGACAGCGATGGAGAACATGATTGCTGCAGGTGCCAAAACTATTTTGATCACCCCCAGCGACTCCAAAGCCATCGTGCCTGCCATCAAGAAAGCACAAGCACAAGGTGTGATGGTCATCGCTTTAGACAGCCCCACTGAGCCAGCCAATGCAACTGACGCATTGTTTGCGACTGATAACTACAAAGCGGGTGTTTTCATTGGTCAATATGCCAAAGCCGCTTTGAATGGCAAGAAGCCCGTCATCGCCACCCTCGATTTGTTCCCAGGGCACCCTGTAGGCGCACAACGCCACAACGGTTTCTTGCAAGGCTATGGTTTGACATCGTTGGATGCCAAGAGCAATGAATTGGCCAAGCCCGCTGAAGTAGTGTGTATGGCCGACAGCTATGGCGACCGAGCCAAGGGCCAAACCGGCATGGAAAACTGCTTGCAAAAGAACCCCAACATCAATGTGGTCTACACCATCAATGAGCCCGCAGCTGCAGGTGCGTACAACGCACTCAAGGCCGCAGGCAAAGAGAAGGACGTGTTGATCGTGTCGGTGGACGGTGGCTGCGCTGGCATCAAAGACGTGGGCGCTGGCGTGATTGCCGCCACCTCACAGCAGTACCCACTACGCATGGCAGCCATGGGTGTGGCAGCGGGTGTGGAATACGCCAAGACAGGTAAGAAGGTCAGCGGCTACACCGACACTGGGGTGACACTGATTGCTGCGAAGCCCATGAAGGGCGTGGACAGCAAAGACGTGAAAACTGGCACAGATTTGTGCTGGGGTAACAAGTAAAGCGTCGCGTACCTATGAACGAGGGGGCCTTTCGGCCCCCTCTGATTTGAAAGAATAAAGTCACCGTATGAATACCTTCAAAGACAAGCTTCCGCCCTTGGGCACGCTTGGCCCACTGATCGCACTGCTGCTGGCTTGCGTGTTTTTTGCCAGCCAAAGCGACCGGTTTTTGAGCGCTCAAAATTTTTCGCTCATCCTGGCGCAAGTCATGGTGGTGGGTGTGATTGCGATTGGTCAAACCCTCATCATCTTGACAGCAGGCATTGACTTGTCGTGTGGCATGGTGATGGCTCTAGGTGGCATTGTGATGACCAAATTTGCTGTGGACTATGGGTTGTCAGCGCCAGCGGCCATGGCTTGCGGGTTGGCTGTCACGACTTTGTTTGGCTATGTCAACGGTTGGTTGGTCACACGCATCAAACTGCCTCCCTTTATTGTGACTTTAGGCACTTTGAATATTGCATTTGCGATCACACAGTTGTATTCGGGATCGCAAACTGTGACGGATATCCCCGCTGGCATGAACTGGTTGGGGAGCACTTTCACACTCGGCAATGCCACCGTCAGTTATGGCGTGGTGATGATGCTGGCGTTGTATTTTTTTGCTTGGTTTGCGTTGCGCGAAACTGCCGCAGGCCGACACGTCTACGCCGTGGGTAACAACCCTGAGGCCACACGTTTGACAGGCATCCCCACAGAAAAAGTGTTGTTGTGGGTGTATGTGTTAGCAGGGCTTTGCTATGGCGTTGCTGCTATGTTGGGCGTGGCACGCACGGGCGCGGGCGACCCCAACGCTGGACAAACCGAAAACTTAGACGCCATCACCGCGGTGGTATTGGGTGGCACCAGTTTGTTTGGCGGCCGTGGCGTGGTGTTGGGCACCTTGGTAGGCGCGTTGATTGTGGGCGTGTTTCGCAACGGCCTCACGCTCATGGGGGTGTCGTCGGTGTATCAAATTTTGGTGACAGGTATTTTGGTGATCTTGGCCGTGGCCACAGATCAACTCTCACGCAAGGGAGCGCGCTGATCATGAGCGACACACAACACAACATCGTCATGTCGGCCAAAGGCCTCGTGAAACGCTACGGCCAAGTGACCGCGTTGGACGGCGCAGACTTTGAGCTGCGCGCTGGCGAAATTTTGGCGGTCATTGGCGACAACGGTGCAGGTAAATCGTCGCTCATCAAATGTTTGTCGGGTGCCACGGTGCCAGACGAAGGCGTCATATCACTGGATGGCAAACCCATCCATTTCAAATCGCCTATCGATGCACGACGCGCTGGCATTGAAACGGTGTACCAAGATTTGGCAGTCGCACCTGCGATGAGCATTGCAGAGAATTTGTTTCTAGGCCGCGAAATTCGCCGTCCTGGCTTTGCAGGCAACGTGCTGCGCATGCTGGATAAAAAACGCATGCTGCAAGAGAGCATTGAGCGTATGAGTGACTTGAAGGTTGGCATTCGTTCCATGACGCAAGCGGTAGAAACTTTGTCAGGCGGTCAACGCCAATGCGTGGCCGTGTCACGCGCTGCAGCGTTTGCACAGCATGTGGTCATCATGGATGAACCCACGGCAGCGCTTGGCGTGAAAGAGGGAAACATGGTGCTGGAGCTGATTCGCCGCGTGCGAGATAAAGGCCTGCCCGTGGTGCTGATTTCTCACAACATGCCCCATGTGTTTGAAATTGCAGACCGCATTCATGTAGCCCGATTAGGCAAACGCGCTGCAGTGTTGAACCCAAAAAAAATTAGCATGAGTGACACTGTGGCCGTGATGACGGGTGCGATGAAGCCAGAGGACATTCCAGCGGAGTGTTTGGCTTGAGCGGTACATCACACACGCCAGTTTGGGTGTTAGGCGAAGCCTTGATGGACTGCATCGCGCAGCCTGATGGTTCGTTGGTGCCTCACCTTGGCGGCAGTCCATACAACTTGGCATTGGCGGCAGCCCTGCAGGGCGCCTCTGTTGGTTTTGTTGCTCCCTTTTCGACTGACACATTTGGCCAAGCATTGATAGACCATTTACAGGCCAACCATGCACGCAGCTTGCTGCCTCGCTCTGTCTTACCCACATCCCTGGCTGTGGTGCAAGTGACAAATGGGCAGCCCAGCTATGGGTTTTACCGTGATGGTGTGGCCGACCGCGACTACCAAGTCGCTGATGTAGTGGCTTTGTTAGAAGCATCGCCGCTAGGTGTGTTGCACACGGGTTCGCTCATGGCCATGCCGCCCGAGCAGCACAAGGTTTTGCAGATCGTTACTGCGGCCAAGCGTTTGGGATGGACCATCAGCGTAGACGTGAACTTGCGTCCGCGTGTTTCCCGTGATGTGCCTGCGTATTTGCAAGCCGTCCGAGAGGTGGCAGCACTTGCAGATTGGCTCAAAGCCAGTGATGAAGATTTAGAACTGTTGGGCTTTGCAGATGTGTCGTTAGCCAATGCTTCAAGTTTGGCAGCGCATTGGATGGCACAAGGTTGCTCGCGTGTGGCGTTGACCTTTGGTGCGCAAGGCGCTTATTTGCAAGTGGGGGATGCGCATGCACAAGGCGCAGCTCCCGTGGTGGATGTGAAAGACACCGTGGGTGCAGGCGATACGTTTTGGGGCAGCTGCTTGGCAGACTGGGTTGGGCATGACACCTTGAACAACAACAGCCTTGCGATTCAACGTGTGCCTCAAACCTTGCAACGCGCCTTGGTGGCTGCTGCCATCAACTGCAGCAGAGTTGGTTGCTCACCGCCTGATGGTGCAGCGGTGGACGCTTTTATGGCGTCTTGATCAGCGGATGAGCGGTAGCCCACTCAGCAGCTTGTTGCCATGTCGGTGGCACGCAACCACGTGCTTGCACACACAAGCTTGCACTTGAAATCGCATGGCGCAGACATGCGTACGCTTGCTCATCGTTGATTGAGTTGAGTAGATCGTTCAAAGGTAAATCAGGGGTGTTCAGGTTTCCTAGCGCCGCTAGTAATCCAGCTAAAAAGCTGTCGCCTGCACCCACGGTATCAACGATGTTGAGCATTGCACTTTCTTTTCCAAAGTATGTATGCCCCGTGTGACTCAACAACCATGCCCCATCAGCCCCCAAGGTCAATGCCATCAGTTTGACGTGGGTGTTTTTGAGTAAATGTTGTGCCTTTTCTAAAGGTGATTTACCAAGGACCGCGAGTGCTACCAAATCTTCATCGCTCACTTTGATGATGTCGGCGACCTTCAGATATTGATAAACACAATCTCGATAGGTTTGCAGGTCAGGCATGACGGATGGTCGCAAATTGGCATCTACTACGATGCATTTACCGGTTTGCTTTTGAGTCATGAGCCATGGCAAATAGACAGACTGATCGCGTGCATCTAATGCCAATGCGCCTGTGCAAATCAGATCAAGTGTCTGTGTATGCGATGAACAATCAGCGTTCATTTGTGCTGTGCTGACATGGCGGTCAGCAACACCGTCACGATAAAACGCGTAACTGGGGTGCCCGTTGGTGTTGAGATGAACAACAGCGAGTGATGTGACAGCTTGAATGGGCTTAGGTTGTGACAGGATCACGCCATCGTCCACCATCTGTTGCATCAGTGCTTGTCCAAGCTTGTCGGACGAGAATGGATTGAGGTACAGCGTACCCATACCTTGTCGTGCCAAGGCTCGGGCTAAGTTGTAAACCGCGCCACCCAAGCATGGATTAAAGCGACCATCAGCTTCTGAGATGAGATCGAGCAGCGCTTCACCCGCAATGGCGACGCGAATAGGCGAAGCATTAGTCATTGGTTTTGACACGAAGAGTGAGTGCTGCCGCGATACACAAGAAACAGCCTGCTAACTGAATGACGTGACGTGGGTCGCTGCCCAATAAACTGTCGTAATACAAAGGCAGCGTGAGCATCTGCACGATCATGGGCAACACGATGAACATGTTGAAGATGCCCATGTACACGCCTGCACGCTCTGGTGGAATGCTGCGAGCCAACATGATGTAGGGGTTGCCCATGATGCTGGCCCAGGCCAAGCCAATGCCCACCATCGGAATAAACAACAAGGCTTTGTCTTGCAACGTAGGCAAGAACCACATGCCAACACCTGCTAATGTCAAACAGACGGTATGAACAATCTTTGGGCCGAAGCGTTTGGTCAGCGGAATCAACGAGAACGCAGCGATGAATGCCACAAAGTTGTAGAAGCCACCAATTTGCCCGTTGAGCAAACCCGCATCACGAAAGCCTTGTGATGATGCATCCGATGTGTCAAACACTGCACGCGCCAATGAGGGCACGATGTAAATCCAGTAGCACATCATGCCGTACCACTGAAACAACTTCATCCACCAGAGTTGGCGCATGGCTTGCGGCATCTCGCGCACAGCTTCCACAATTTCAGCCAACGTGGCTCTGATGCCCGTAGGTTTGGCCAAGATGGCCTCACGCTCTTGGTTTGTTAACGGTAGCTCTGGCGTCGAATGCACAGACCACCACACGGTCGTGAACGACAACACCGAGCCAATCAAAAATGCGATCACCGTGATGTGCGGAATATTGCTGTCATTCACCGCGTCTTTGTTCAGACCAAACCAAAACAGCAGTGATGGTGTGAGGTAAGCCAGCGTTTGCGCCAAGCCTGTGAACGCACTTTGCGTCAAGAACCCCAATGAGTGCTGGTTGGTGTTGAGACGGTCGCTCACATAAGCACGGTAGGGCTCCATGGTCACGTTGTTGGCGGCATCCAAAATCCACAACAAACTCGCAGCAAACCACAAGGTGGGGCTGTAAGGCATGAATAGCAAACAGATGCTGCACAAAATCGCGCCCACCATGAAGTAGGGCGTGCGACGGCCCCACTTGCTGATGGTGCGATCACTCATCGCACCAATGATGGGTTGCACCAACAGTCCAGTCATCGGACCAGCTAACCAGAGCAAAGGCAAGCTAGCTTCATCAGCACCCAAGTATTTATAAATGGGGCTCATATTGGCTTGTTGCAGACCAAAGCTGTATTGGATTCCGAAGAATCCAAAGTTCATGCTGAGGATTTGCCAAAACGACAGATGCGGTTTGAGGTGTGTGCTCATTTTTTTAGCCAAACGGCTGAGTAGGGGGCGAGCTGCAAACCTTGCAGATCGAGGGCCTTGCCTGAAATTAAATCAGTGCCATGCGTCATGCAATTTTGCGTGATCGCTGGTGCGGGCGACAAGGTTTGTGTTTGGCCTGAGAAATTGAACAAGCCCAAAGCATGGTGGCCGCGTTTCAACCCCAAGACAGCACTTGTGCCGGTGTTCCAAGTGCTCAAAGGGTGTGAGGCGTTCAAGCTGCTGTGCTGTTTTTTGGCTTGAATAAACGCACGCAACGCTGCGTATATTTGGCCTTGCACCGTTGATACATCATGCCGATTGGCAAAACCCTGTTCATCAAACATGGGGCGATGCAACTCACGGCCATCGGGGCCTTGACGTTGTGCAATTTCATCTGCGGAAGTGTTGCCTTGGCCCCATTCATCGCCCATGTAAATCAACGGCAAACCGCCAACAAACAGCGACAAGGCTTGCATCATCACCAAGCGTGATTTGGCAGCTTCTTGTTCTGCAGATGTTTGTGCGGATGTCAGGCCTACCAAAGCAGCGGCCATGCCATTGGTGCCGTGCACCACTGTGGGGTCGCTCGCTTGGAAGGCTGCACCTTGCGCGTAGCTGCCAGCCACTTCGCCTGCAAAGAATTGCGACGCGTGCAACAGGCGTGCACGTTGCTCGGCGCCGCGTGCATCCATCTCGGGGCGCAACACATTCCAGCCAATGTCGTCATGGCAGCGCACGTAGGTCATCCAAGCGCAACCATCAGGCAGAGCAGGGGTGTGAGACAGAACGTCTTGAATGATTTGTGTGTTCTCTTCAGCCAATGCCACCCAGCTTGCAGACATGAGGCTGGAGTGGTAGGCCACATGGCACTCTGGACCTTGGGTTTTACCAAGGCCAAAGTAGGGCGGTAAATCTTGCGTGGGCATGATGGCCTCGGCCTTGAGCAACACGCCGGGTGCGGCAATGTTGGTCAGGCTGCGCATGGCTTGCAAAATCCAATGCACTTCGGGCTGGTTCATGCAATTGGTGCCAGGGCGCTTCCACAAGAAACCTGTGGAATCCAAACGGAAAGCCTCCACACCCAAGTTGGCCAAACGCAAGAGCGATTGCACCATTTCTGCGAACACGTCGGGCTGGGTGTAGTTCAAATCCCATTGATAGGGGTAGAACGTGGTCCATGCCCAAGCCTTCACTTCAGGAATGAAGGTGAAGTTGCCAGGGGCTGTGTTGGGGAAAATTTGAATCAGATTTTTTTCATGCGCAGCCACTTCCTCGGGTGTCTGTGCCCAATGGAAATAAGACTGGTAGTGCGCATCACCTGCACGTGCTTTCAACGCCCATTCGTGTTCGTGTGACACGTGGTTCAGCACAAAGTCACTGCACAGGCTGATGCCGGCAGCACGCAGCTCTTTGGTGAGTGTTTGTAAATCTTGGTTGGTGCCCAGCGCTGGGTCAACTTCGTCATAGCTTGCTACAGCAAATCCACCATCATTCGGTGGTGTGCCGGGCTTTAAGAAAGGTAACAAGTGCAAGTAGGTCACGCCCAACTCTTGCAGATGCGCAATGCGCTGACGCACGCCAGACAAGTTACCGGCAAACTTGTCGGTGTAGGCGCAGTAGCCCAACGAGCCATTCAAATGCCAGTTGGGCTGTTTGGCGCGCTGTATGTCTAAGGCCCACAAATCGTCGGGGCGCGACAGCGCGAGCTGGACCGACTGAGCCACAACTTGGTTCAGCCAATCGGAAAAGTTTTCATTGCAGCCATACAGACGTGCGAGCCTGTCCTGCAGTACTGGAAATTCGGTATTCAAGCGTTCGCGCAACACAGCAGCGCGCGCGGTAGGGGCTTCGTCAAGCAGCTCATGGATGAGAGCTGGAAGGGCTTGCCCAAGTTTTTCTTGGTGCTCTTCGATAAGTTTCATGAATGACTCAATAAATGACTCTCACGCGGAGTACGCGTGAGGAAATTTCTAACAGAAGAAATCACAAGAGCCTTGTGAGCTCTTGTGATTAGCTTGTTTAGAAGTTGTAGCGTAAAGACGCGAGAGCCGTACGGCCGTTAATTGAACGTGCACCAGAGCGGCTACCCTCTGCTTCGGTGTAACCAATCACGTTAGTCAAGTTGTTGATGCCAAGTGACACAACGGTTGACTTGCTCAGATCATGAGTTACAAATGCATTGACGTACTGGTAGGCTGGTAATTCAACCTGACCAGTTTGTGATGCCCCTTGACGTTCTTTAGCAGCTGTTGTGCCTATCAATGACAAACCAGCAGTGGTTTGTCCGAATCGATAGCTTGGAGACAACGAATAGATCACCTTTGCTTGTCGGTTTGGAGCTTTGCCAACATAAGTGGAGTCATTGCTACCTACAACCTTCGCATCTGTGTAAGTCATGCCAGCGTTCAAGCGAAAACCACCTGATTTGTAGCCCATTTCTAGCTCAACACCGTTTGCTTCGTATTTGTTTTGTGAAGAAACCCCTGACAAAACATCAAAGTTGCTTTCTTGGGTCTTGGCCTGGAAGGCTGTAATAAATGTGCTCAAGTTGCCTTGACGTAACTTCACACCAGTCTCGTATTGCTGTACCTTGTTGGGATCGATTTTTCCAGTCATGCAATTCTTGCCGCAGCTTGCGTCGTAACTTAAAACTCGGTCGCCGGGCAAGGAGCCACCCTCACTGATACGAGCAAAAACAGCTGTGTTTTTATCAATGCTGTAGTTGGTGCCGAATGAATATGAATTCAGGTTGGACTTGAAATCAATGTTTCCAACAGGAGTGGCCTTTGCTTGCCATTCGCCTGTTGACTTCATGCGATCGTTTCGAACGCTTGCATCAAAAATCCATTTGTCCTTCTCCCAACTCGCTGCTGCATAGGGTGCAAAGACTTGGAATGTTTGATTAACGGTGCGTTGGTAATCTTCACCCGCTCGGTAAGCGCCGTATGATGTATTTGAATTTACTGGCAATGTGGATGTGAATCTACCAATCTCCCAGTCAGCGTTGTAACGCTGAGTACCCATGAATACACCAGCTGTGGTTGTTAGCTTTGCTCCATCTGCTAACGCATGAGCTTTTGTTGCTTTGAAGTCATTAACTGCAATGCCTGCGTCCTTGACTTGTGTGTCTAGCAGCAATGCAGTGTATTGGTTAGATGTAGGGCTTGCAATTCTGAAATTGGACCCATTGGCAACTGTGCCGGCTTGATAAGAGTCTGGCAAGATTCCGTCGAATTTCACAGAGTTTTGTGAAACGCGAATTTTGTCGTTGATGATCCAGCCATTCCCTAAATTCAAATTGACTTCGGCACCAACTGCAGTTGACTTTGTTCTCAAACCATCATTCATGCTGGCTCCTAAGCGGCCATTTAAGCCTGCAGGGCCAATTGATGGAAGTTTTGATGAGTAGGGTGAGAATGTACGAGGATCAACGCCTGGTAGTTCTACGATTTTTCCGTTGACGTAAGACACCGGTGCAGCCATGTTTAATGGCTGTTTGTCGTCCAGGAATTTTGCATACAGTTTGACGCTATTTCCGCCACCGAGGTCTTTGCTCAGTGCAGCACGGAATTGACCACCCTGTTCCATTTTGACGCCGTCAGTCTTACGCGGACCTTCTCCATCGCGAATAAAACCGCTGATTTGGAATGTAGATGTATCTGATGTACGTTTGCCATAGCCATAGTCGTAGCGTTTTTGATCTGCGCCACCTACATTGGTCGTTACACCTACATTGCCTCCATCTAGCTCACCAACTTTACTGATGAAGTTGATTACACCACCTGCAGCGTTAGTGGCCATTGTTGACGCAGAGCCCCCACGGACAACTTCCAATCCGTCTGTGCCTGAATCGGCGCGAATAAACATGTCAGGTGTTACGAAGTTGAAGTCACCATATAGCAAAACTGGCAGACCATCTTCTTGGAATTGGACATAGCGAGAACCACCAGCTGAGATTGGTACGCCGCGAACTGTGACGTTTGCATTGCCGCCCCCGCCGCTAGATTCAGAACGAACACCGGGAATGTTGCGAAGCAGTTCGGCTGAGCTTGACGCGACTGAGTTTGCAATTTGTTCGGAGTCAATAGAGCTGACAGACAAGCTTTGCTTCATCTTTGAGCGACCTTCTGGCGATGCAGTGATCACCATCTCGTCGAGCTTCAAAGCATCGTTCGATTGCGCATATGCAGCGCCAATTTGCAGTGCGGCTAAAGAGGCTGCAACTGCAATCGTTTTAGGACTGATTTTTGTGTGGTTTGTTTTCACAAACGTCTCCTGTAAAAGTTAAGAAAACCTCTAATTCGCAGCAAATTAGCCATGAATTTAGGTGTGACTCTTTGTCGTGCCTTGGATGCATTGCAATGAGTGATTTGAATTTTGTTTTGAAATGCAAACGATTGCAATTAAATTTTTATGAGTTGGGCTTATTAATCTAAAAGTTTGATCTAAAAACGTTTCATAAGTTATTGATTTTTCTTGATAATAGCAAGAAAACTGGGACTTTCCCTAGTGTTATCAGGGTGCAACAAAATATTTTTCCAGCCGAGGGTTTGCCCCAATGCGCGCCAAATTTTCTTGAAATTAGAATTGCAATCGTTTGCAAAGGGTCTTGATGCTCTCTTGCTGCAATCGATAACCAGGAGCCACACACACATGAAAGACTACGCCAGTCAACAACGCAATCCGGGCAAGCATGTTGTCGGATTGGGTCTGGTGGTTTTGTTGCACATCATCTTGTTTTGGGCGATCAGTTCTGGCTTGGCCAAGAAGTTCGTCAAAGTGATCAAGGGGCCTGTTGAGGCTCAGCTGATTGAAGATGCCAAGCCCGACATTCCACCGCCACCTCCACCGCCTCCTCAAAAGAGTGCGCCGCCACCAGAATATGTGCCACCTGTGGACATCGCGGTCAACGCCACAGCAGGTGCCAATGCCATTGCCTCTGTGTCTGCTGCGCCTGTGCGTACAGCGCCGGTAATTAATGCAGCAGCAAGTTGCCCCAAGCCTGAATACCCAAGCGCATCTCGACGCAATGAAGAAGAGGGCACGGTTCAGTTGCGCTTCTTGATTGGCGCAGAAGGCCAGGTGATTGAGTCGCAGGTTGAGAAGAGCTCTGGCTTTACACGTTTGGACGAGGCGGCCCGCATTGCCTTGTCGCGTTGTCAGTTCAAGCCTGGCACGCTCAACGGTAAGGCTGAACAAAGCTGGGCCAGCATGAAATACACATGGCGCTTGGAATAAGCGACACGTCATTCACAAACACATTCAAAAAATTTCTTAGGAGTCATTCATCATGATGAAACAAATCAAAACTCTCGCGCTGAGCGCTGGCCTGGTTGCAGGTTTGCTGTTTGGCATGGTCGGTCACGCACAAGCTGCCAAAGACAAAGCCCCAGCTGCTGCGCCTGCTGCCGCAGAAGTGGCCGCACCAGCACCTGTGGCTGCACCTGCTCCCGCTCCAGCACCTGCTGCACATGCCGGCGAAGAAAACCCCTACGGTTTGGGCGCTTTGTGGGCGCAAGGTGACGTGGTGGCCAAAGGCACCTTGCTGATCTTGGTGATCATGAGCATGGGTAGCTGGTATGTGATCTTCACCAAGTACTTTGAGCAAGCCAAGATTGGTCGCTTTGCCAAAGAAGCGCAAGACAGCTTCTGGTCTGCAGGCAATGTGCGTCAAGGTGCAGACACCTTGGCCGAAGACAGCCCCTTCCGCTTCATCGCTGAAAAAGGCTTGGAAGGCGCAAGCAAGCACACCGGTTTGTTGGGTGCGATTAACTTCAACGACTGGGTGACCATGAGCATCCAACGCGCCATAAACAACGTGCAAAGCCGCATGCAAGATGGTTTGGCTTTGTTGGCGACCGTGGGTTCTACAGCACCTTTCGTGGGTTTGTTCGGTACGGTTTGGGGTATCTACAACGCCTTGGTCAAGATCGGTATGTCTGGCCAAGCCAGTATCGACAAAGTGGCTGGCCCTGTGGGTGAATCGCTCATCATGACGGCCATTGGTTTGGCTGTGGCTGTGCCTGCAGTGCTCGGCTACAACTGGTTGGTGCGTCGTAACAAGTCGGCCATGGAAGATGTGAACGCTTTCGGTTCTGACTTGCACTCTGTGCTGCTCGGCACCAACGGTAAGTAATTACAGGAGTCACCATCATGGCCATGAACGTTGGATCGGATGCAGATGACGAGATCATCGGCACGATCAACACCACCCCCCTTGTGGACGTGATGTTGGTGCTGCTGATCATCTTCTTGATCACCATTCCCGTGGTGACCACATCGGTGAAGGTGGACCTCCCCAAAGAGAAAAACCTGATCCGAGAAACCAAGCCAGAGAACGTGATTATTTCGGTGAATGCGCAGGGCAATATTTACCTGTACGACACACCGATCAAGAACTCAACTGACTTGTTGGACCGTATGAAAACTTTTGCGGTGAAAGACCCACAACCCGAAGTGCAAATTCGCGGCGATGCTCGCAGCGATTTTGAATCAGTGGGTCGTGTGATGTATGCCGTGCAGCGTGCAGGCATTGTCAAGGTCGGTTTCATCACCGAGCCAAACTGATCTAAGGAGCAAGACATGGGAATGAACGTAGGCCAAGGATCAGGCAGCGGTGAACCCGAAGTGATGATGGACATCAACACCACGCCCTTGATTGACGTGATGTTGGTGCTGTTGATCATGTTGATCATCACCATCCCTGCGCAGTTGCATAGCGTGAACTTGGACATGCCAGTGTCTAAGCCACCCACCAAGAAGGTCGACCCTGTGGTGATCAAGATTGATGTGGACGCCAACAGCGTGATCAATTGGAACGGCAAGCCTTTGGCAACGCGTGCAGACTTGGATCTCAAGCTGCAAGAAGCGACCAAGATGGACCCTCAGCCAGAGTTGCATTTGCGCTCTCACGCCAAGGCCAAATATGAGGCTGTGGCGGCAGTGATGGCCAATGCTCAACGATTGGGTTTGAACAAGCTCGGCATCGTGGGATCTGAGCAGTTTGTGAATTAATTTCTTCAAGGTTTCTTCAAGAGGGAAACCCTTTGCCTCTTCCCTCACCGGAAGAGGCATTTTTTTAAGGAGTATGCAAATGACAACATCATGGAAAAAATTGTTTGCATTGAGCGTGTTGGGTGTGGCCTTGCATTCGGTGGCGCAAGTCAATATGCGTCCAGAAGTGTCTAAGCCTTTGCAAGCAGCGCAAGAAGCGATTCAAGCCAAGCAGCCCGATGTCGCGCTGCAAAAAATTCAAGAGGCGCGCGCCACCCCTCAGCTCACCGAACCCGAAAAAATGTACCTAGAGCGTTTGTCTGTCGTGGCAGCGATGAACGCGCAAAAGTTTGATGTGGCCTCTAGTTCGCTGGAATACTTGCTGCAAAACAAAGAACTTTCAGCGGCCGACCGAGCCACTTTGACGGAGACCATGGTGAGCGTGAGTCAACGCAACAAAGACCACGCCAAAGTGGTGCAATGGGCACGTCGTTATGCGCAAGAGGGCGGTAAAAACCAACGCGTGCACATCATGAAAGTGCAGGCCTTGGCCTTGCAGGGGTTGCACAAAGATGTGGTGCAGGAAATGCAAGAGGCCTACAAAGCTGCTGGCTATCAGGCCGAGGAATCTGAGCTACGCATTTATGCTTTTAGCCAAAAGCAACTCAAGGACGATGCGGGTTATGCCAGTACCTTGACACAGTTGGTGACACGTTTCCCAAGCAAAGACTATTGGTCGGACCTGCTCAACAGCATGGGCCGTGCGCCTGGCATCAATGCACGCACACAACTCGATGTGTCGCGCTTGATGGATGCCGCGGGGACGATGGAAGAGGCTGAAGACTATTTAGACACAGCGCAGTTCGCCATCAAGGCGGGCTTGCCTTACGAGGCCTTGCGTGTTTTAGACCAAGGCCAAGCGGCAGGTTTGTACAAAGGTGCCACCGCAGCGAATGCTGCCAAGCTCAAGCAGCAAGCCCAGCAACGCGCTGCCGAGGATGACAAAGCACTCAAGTCACTCAGCATGGCTTCTGACAACGGTCCGCTGTTGGTGCAGTTGGGCGATGTGTTGCTGTCAAAAGGGCAGTGGGCTGAGGCTGCCGAGGCATACCAAAAAGCTTTGAGTAAAGGCGGGCTCAAGCGTGAGGCGGATGCCAAGTTGCACTGCGGTATCGCTTTACTCAAAGCCAAACAAGCTGAGCAAGCCCAAACCATGCTCCAAAGCGTGACGGGTGAACCCACTGTTGTACAGATGGCCAAGCTCTGGATTTCTTTGGCGAAATGACGCCCTATGATTGGAAGGTATTCAAGTGGTGAAACCAATTTCCAAACGCATGGCCAGTTCAGACAACGACAAACGCAAAATTCAGATGATCGACATCGCTCGCATGGCGGGCGTGTCGACATCTACGGTCTCGCGTGCGTTGAACGGCAGTTCGTTGACGAACGATGAAACGCGTCAGCGCATTATCGAGTTAGCCCGCTCTCTGAACTACACCATCAACCAAAGTGCCAAAAGCTTGCGCATGGGCGACAACCGCACCATCGGTGTGGTGATTCCCTACGACAGCAAAACCCGTCAGCACATTTCTGACCCCTTCTTCTTGGGCATGCTGGGTAGCTTGGCAGATGCTTTGACAGACCGTAATTACGATTTATTGCTGTCTCGTGTGGATGCAGACCATTTGGACGACATGGCTTCGTTGTACGACACGGGTCGTGCCAAAGGCATCATCGTGATCGGACAGTGGGGGCATCATGACCAGCTCAATGAATTGGCTCGCCGCCATGTGCCTATGGCCGTGTGGGGCGCGCAGTTGCCACGTCAGCTGTATTGCAGTGTGGGTAGCGACAACAAGTCGGGCGGGGCGCTGGCCACAGAGCATTTGCTGGGTTTGGGCCGTCGCCGCATTGTGTTCATGGGTGATACCGAAATGCCTGAGGCTGCCAAACGCCATGAAGGCTATTTGCAAGCGCATAAAAAAATGGGTATTCCAGTTGATCCCAAGCTCTACATCAAGTCGCCTTTTACGGCTGAAGAGGCGCAGGCTGCGTTACTTGGCTTTTTAGAAAGTGGTGTTGCGTTTGATGCCATTTTTGCGGCCAGTGATTTGATCGCGATCAATGCCATGGGCGTACTCAAAGGGCAGGGTGTTTCTATTCCAGAACAGGTGAGTGTGGTGGGCTATGACGACATTGACATGGCGTCTCACAGCTTTCCGCCGCTCACCACAGTTCGCCAGCCCATCGATGTCGCGGGTGGTGTGTTGATGGACTCATTGCAAGAGGTGTTGGACGGTCAAATCGCTGATTCCAAATTGCTGCCCACGTCCTTGGTGGTGCGTGGCTCGACGGTGTGAGGCTGGTGTGACCCGACCCCTGCTTGGCGCAATTGGCGTGTTTGATTCAGGCGTAGGCGGCCTGTCCGTCCTGCGTGCCATCCGCGCTGCACTGCCGCACGAGCACTTGGTCTATGTGGCCGATTCGGGGCATGCACCGTACGGCGATCAATCGGAAGATCACATCACCCAGCGCACGCTCACCGTGGGCAACTGGCTGGCGGAGCAAGGTGTGAAAGGCATCACCATCGCGTGCAACACCGCGACGGTGGTGGCCGCCAAAACCTTGCGCGAGCAAACGCATTTGCCCGTGGTTGCGATCGAGCCCGCCATCAAACCCGCAGTGGCGTTGACGCGCAGCGGCGTGGTGGGTGTACTGGCCACGCGCCAAACGGTACAAAGCGCGGCGGTGGCTAGGCTTGTGGCCTTGTACGCCGCAGACAAACGCATCTTGCTGCAAGGCTGCCCTGGTCTTGTTGAACAGGTGGAGCGTGCTGATTTGCACAGCGCTGATACAGAGCACTTGCTGCGCCAATTCATCACGCCGTTGCTAGAGCAGGGCGCCGACACCTTGGTGCTCGGTTGCACGCATTACCCTTTTTTGCGCGACACCATTCAGCGTCTTGTGGGTGAGGGTGTGACGCTGATCGACCCAGCCGAAGCCGTGGCCCGTGAGTTGGTGCGGCGTTTGGATGAAAGCAGCGGTTTGTCTAGCGCAACCACACCAGGCTCGGTGCGCTTTTTCACCTCGGGTGATGTGGCGCAAGCGCAAGCCGTCATGTCGCACTTGTGGCACGAGCCACTCACGGTGCAAGCGCTGTCCTGAAGTACCGCCTGAAAAGCACTTTTCAAGGGCCTTGGCGATAGCCCCTGAAACCTGAAGGAAAGAGCCTAGCCCGTACACTTGAGGCCTTCATGAATGCCTACGCCGACGTCTCCCTATTTCCACGCAACGCCAAGCCGCTGACCAGTTACCGCAAGTACTGGGCGGCCCGTTTTGGCACGGCTCCGTTTTTGCCGATGTCGCGCGAGGAAATGACGCAACTGGGCTGGGACAGCTGCGACATCATCATCGTCACGGGCGATGCGTATGTGGACCACCCTAGCTTTGGCATGTCGGTGATTGGCCGCATGCTGGAGAACCAAGGTTTCCGCGTGGGCATCATTGCTCAGCCCGATTGGCAAAGTGCCGAGCCGTTCAAGGCGCTTGGCAAACCGAACCTGTTTTTTGGCGTCACTGCCGGCAACATGGATTCAATGATCAACCGTTACACGGCTGATCGAAAAATTCGCAGCGATGATGCCTACACCCCAGGTGATGTGGGCGGCAAGCGCCCCGACCGCGCCGCGTTGGTGTACAGCCAGCGCTGCAAAGAAGCCTTCAACGATGTACCCATTGTGTTGGGCGGCATCGAAGGCTCGCTGCGTCGCATTGCGCACTACGACTATTGGTCTGACAAAGTGCGCCGCTCGATCGTGGTTGACAGCAAATGCGATTTGCTTTTGTACGGCAATGCTGAACGCGCGATTGTGGAAATCGCCCACCGCTTGGCGGCCAAAGAGCCGGTGCAAAACATCACCGACGTGCGCGGCACCGCGTTTGTGCGCCGTGAAACGCCTGTGGGCTGGTTTGAGATTGACTCCACCAGCATTGATACACCGGGCAGGGTCGAGGCGCATGTCAACCCCTATTTGATGGTGAGCGAACAAGCCAAAGCCCAAGGCGAAACCTGTGCGCGTGAAGACGAAGCCAACGCCGTGGCCGATGCCGCTAATGCCAAAGCCGGTGCGAAGGCAGATGCAGGCTTTACCGTTTCGCCCTTGAACTTTGTGCCCAACCCCGCTTTCCAAGGCAAAGGTGCACTCAAAGTGCCGCCGCGTGACCGCAGCGTGATTCGTTTGCCGTCTTACGAGCAAGTTAAATCTGATCCCGTGCTGTATGCCCACGCCAACCGCGTGCTGCACTTAGAAACCAACCCCGGCAACGCCCGCGCCTTGGTGCAAGCCCACGGCGAAGGCCACACCGCACGTGACGTGTGGGTTAACCCACCGCCCATCCCGCTCACCACCGCAGAGATGGACCATGTGTTTGACTTGCCCTACGCGCGTAGCCCACACCCTGACTACGCCGATGAAAACGGCAGCCATGACGGCGCGACCAAAATCCCAGCGTGGGAGATGATTCGCTTCAGCGTCAACATCATGCGCGGTTGCTTTGGCGGTTGCACGTTTTGCTCTATCACCGAGCACGAAGGCCGCATCATCCAAAGCCGCAGCGAAGAGTCGGTCATTCGCGAGATTGAGGACATCCGGGACAAAGTGCCGGGCTTCACGGGCGTCATTTCAGACCTTGGTGGCCCCACTGCGAATATGTACCGTTTGGGTTGCAAGAGCCCCGAGATTGAGGCCGCATGCCGCAAACCCAGCTGCGTGTTCCCCGGTATTTGCCAAAACTTGGGCACCAACCACACGCCGCTCATCAACATCTACCGTCGTGCGCGTGCCTTGAAGGGCATCAAGAAGATTTTGATCGGCTCAGGCCTGCGTTACGACTTGGCTGTGAAGTCGCCCGAGTATGTGAAAGAGTTGGTGCAGCACCATGTGGGTGGCTATCTCAAGATCGCCCCTGAGCACACCGAAGGTGGGCCACTGTCAAAGATGATGAAGCCCGGCATCGGCACCTATGACCGCTTCAAAACCATGTTTGACAAGTTCAGCGAAGAGGTAGGCAAGAAGCAGTTCCTCGTGCCGTACTTCATCGCGGCGCATCCCGGCACCAGCGACGAAGACATGATGAACTTGGCCTTGTGGCTCAAGCGCAATGGTTTCAGGGCCGACCAAGTGCAAACCTTCTACCCCAGCCCCATGGCCACGGCCACGGCCATGTACCACTCGGGGCGCAACCCGCTCGGGCGCATCACGCGCACCAGCGAGAGCGTAGACATCGTGCGCGGCGAGCGCCGCCGCCGTTTGCACAAAGCCTTTTTGCGCTACCACGATGCCAACAACTGGCCGTTGCTGCGTGAGGCGTTAAAGGCCATGGGCCGTGCCGACTTGATTGGCAACGGCAAACAGCATTTGATCCCCACCTATCAGCCTCAAACCGATGGGGCCTATACGAGTGCGCGTCGCAAGAACAGCACGGGCGCACCCAAAGCGGTAGGGGCTGGTAAGGTGGTGAGAGGTCGTGTGCTCACGCAACACACGGGCTTGCCACCGCGCAAGAAGAAGTAATCAGCGGTGGCGTGACTTCATGGCACGCTCCACCTCGCGCTTGCCTTCGCGGTCTTTGATGGTGTCGCGTTTGTCGTGTTCGGCCTTGCCTTTGGCCAACGCGATTTCGCATTTGATCTTGCCGTTTTTCCAATGCAAGTTCACGGGCACGAGCGTGTGGCCTTTTTGTTCGACCTTACCGATGAGACGCTTGATTTCGTCTTTCTTCATCAGCAGTTTTTTGGTACGCACTTTGTCGGGTGTAACGTGGCTCGACGCCGTGTGCAGCGGGTTGATTTGGCAGCCAATCAAAAACAGCTCGCCATCGCGGATGACCACATAGCCGTCGGTGAGCTGCACCTTGCCTTCACGGGCGGCCTTGACCTCCCAGCCTTCCAGCACCATGCCTGCCTCGAACTTTTCTTCGAAGAAATAGTTGAACGCCGCCTTTTTGTTGTCGGCGATGCGCGAGGGGGTTGCAGGTTTTTTGGTAGCCATTAGGGAGATATGGGGACAGTAGAGCTTCTTACAATGGCGACCATTCTATGAAAACCGTACACAAGTCCGTTTTGATCTGGTTCAGCGCTGAAGAAATGTTTGCGCTGGTGACCGATGTGGCCCGCTACCCCGAGTTCTTGCCTTGGTGCGACTGCGCAGGCGTGCTCGAAACCCATGCTGATGGCGCGACAGCCCAAGTCGGTATGACCTTTGGTGGCTTTCACAAAAGCTTCACCACGCGCAACGTGCACATCGAGGGTCGCCAAGTCAAGCTAGAGCTGGTGGATGGGCCGTTCAAGCATTTGGACGGTACTTGGGATTTTCATCCGCTGCTCGACCCCAACACGCAACAGCCGCAACGCGCTTGCCGCATTGAGCTGACCTTGAATTACGCCTTTGAGAGCATGTTTGGCAGTTTGGTGGGCCCCGTGTTCGACAAAATCGCCGCCACCTTGGTAGATGCGTTTGTCAAGCGTGCCGAACAGGTGTACACCGCGTGAGTACCTTGCAGATTACGGTGATGTATTCGCCAGCCCCTCGCGTGGTGCACGAGCGTGTGTTGGCCTTAAGCGCCGGCGTGACGGTGATGGAAGCCTTGCAGCTCAGTGGGCTATTGGTTCAGTGCCCTGAAATTGATCTGAGCCAGCCAGAGTTGTTTACCGTGTGCATATGGGGTAAGAAAACCACACGCAACCATGTGCTGCGAGAGTTAGACCGCATTGAAATTTGCCGCCCACTCACCGTTGATCCCAAGGTGGCGCGGCGTGAGCGTTTCCAAAAACAAGGCACCAGTCGTGCAGGCTTGTTCTCCAAGCGTCGCGCAGGCGCTAAGCCTGGCTACTGATCGCCGTCCAACTCTGGCCATCCACCATGACAAATTCGCTTTGGCCCACCTGTGGCTACTCGCTGCTCACCACCAACGAGGCAGGCCACTTGGTGGTGACCGACGACTTTTTGCGTTTTCTTTTAGAGCGTCCTGAGCTGGCCCCTATTGCCAGCTCATGTGCAGCTGAAGTGGCGTTGCATCACAGTTTGATGGACCAACCTCGTCGCGAAGTTCTCCTGCAAGAACTTTCTGAGTTGCAAGACAAAGACGCCGCCGATAACTACGGCGTGTGGTTGCGCTTTCGCCAGCGCATCACCACATTGCCGACGTTAGAGGCCAGCTACATCGCCTTGTTCAAAGGCGAGGGCGTAGATGTACCGCCCTTGTTGGTGCAACAGATCACGCACATCTTGTTGCGCCATGTGTTGGGCAAAGCGCCTACGGCCATGCAAGCCCGTGCTGCAGAGATGCTGATGCACACGCAAAAAATCACCGTGCTTGAAGACGGCGCTGTGATGGCGGCTGATGACGAAATTGTGGAGCGTCACGCCACACAAAGTGGCTTTGGCTCGATTGGCGAGCTGCTCAAGCAAGGCGGCATCAAACTGCGCAGCGTGGACTTGGATGTGCTCAACGATGACAACCAAGACGCATATTGGCCTCGCAGCGAGAGCTTTGACTGGGTGGTGAGCCTCAACCGTGGCCAGCCCGCGCTGAACGCACTGTGCGAGGTGATGGCCAAGTGGGTGCAGCACTTTTTAGGTGTGCAGGTGCGCATTCAAACGGAGCGTGAAATCAACGACGACCACTGGGTATGGCATGTGGGCTTAGATGCCCAAGCCAGCGGCGTGCTCAACGACCTTTACCAAGGCCAAGAGGTCGATGCTGATCGCATGGAGCGATTGCTGTGCCTCTTTAAGCTGGAGTTCGTGGAGCCCAACGACATGCTGGCCGAGGTGCGTGGTAAGCCCGTGTATTTAGCGATGGCGGTGGATGCCAACCAGCGCTTGAAACTCAAGCCACAAAATTTGCTGCTCAATTTGCCATTGGCCAAGCGTTCATGAAAAAAGCCAAGCGCAATGCTTGGCTTCTTGCTGCGGCATCACAAGGACGCGTCAGGGGCGTTCAATTGGCCCAGCGACAGACTTGTACAAGAACACCGCACGTGTGATGTCGGTGACCCACACCAGACCATCACCAATTTGGCCAATCTGCGCGGTGTGAACAATCAGGTCCACGATGCTGTCGCACACCTCGTCAGGCGCCACGATTTCAATGCGCACCTTGGGTGTGTAGTCAGTCAACTCTTCTTTCAAATTGGCGGGGCTGTGCAGGCTAGGGGCTGAGCAGCCTTCGGCTTTGCTCACGGTCATACCCGGAAAGCCAGGCAAGCTACGCAGCTTTTCGCGCAAGGTGGGCAGCTTGGAAGGGCGAATGATGGCTTTGATTTCTTTCATATCAGTCTCTTTTCTTCAATCAAGCTTCTGGGTCTTTTTCGTCAAACCAGTGATAAATCGTGGGCACGACCACCAAGGTCAGCAAGGTGCAGCTGATCAAGCCGCCAATCACCACAATGGCCAAGGGGCGCTGCACTTCAGAGCCGGGGCCATCTGAAATCAGGAAGGGGATGAGGCCTAGCATGGCCACGGTGGCAGTCATCATCACAGGGCGGAAGCGTTGGCGTGCGCCCTCTAGCACAGCGTGTTTGACCGTCATGCCGCCTTCACGCAAGCTGCGGATGTATGACACCAGCACCACACCATTGAGCACCGCTATGCCCCACAGCGCAATAAACCCCACAGACGCAGGCACAGACAAATACTCGCCCGCGATGAACAAGCCAATCACGCCGCCAATCGATGCGAACGGCAGCACCGTGATGATGAGTGTGGCGAACTTGACCGAGTTGAACAGCAAAAACAGCAAGAAGAAAATTGCAGCGACAGTGATCGGCACAATGATTTTCAAGTGGCCCAAGGCACGTTCCATGTTTTGGAACTGGCCACCCCATTCCAAGTAATACCCCTCAGGCAGCTTGACCTTTTCACCCACTTTGGCTTGCAACTCAGCTACGAAGCTGCCCAAGTCGCGGTCTTTCACGTTAATGCCCACGACGATGCGTCGCTTGGCCATTTCACGTGAAATTTGCGCAGGTCCATCTAACACTTGAATTTTGGCTACGTCGTCTAGGCGAGCTTGTGCACCATGTGAGGAGCTCAAAATGATGTTGGAAATGGCTTCTATGTTGTTGCGAAAGCTCTCAGGCAAACGTACCACGGCAGAAAAGCGACGCTCACCTTCGAACACCTCAGATGCGACCTTGCCGCCAATGGCGGTCTCGATCATGTCGTTGACGTCAGATACGTTCAGGCCCATGCGTGCAATGGCTTGGCGGTCGATGTCAATTTGCAAATACTGCTGTCCCGAGATGCGCTCCACGCGCAGGTCTTGCGCGCCTTGAATGCCTTGTGCCACTTTGGCAATTTGGTTGGCGACGCGTTTGAGGTCGTCTAAGTCGTCACCAAACACCTTCACGGCGATGTCTGAGCGCACGCCTGTGACCATTTCGTCGACGCGGTCAGAAATGGGTTGCGCCATCACAATTTGCACGCCGGGCAAGATCTTGAGCTTTTCGCTCATGGCATTGGTGATATCAGTTTGGTCCCAACCCGAGGGCCACTCGCTGCGAGGCTTCAAGCTAACAATGGGGGTGGACTCATTCACGCTTTGTGGGTCTGCCGGTGATTCACCTCGGCCTAAGCCAGAGATCGCCGATTTCACGCCGGGTACGGTCATGACCAACTTCATGGCCTGCATTTCCATCTTGATAGATTCGTTCAGCGAGATGTTGGGCACACGATTGATGCCAGGCACGATGGAGCCTTCCTTCATTTCTGGAATGAAGGCCGTCCCCAAAAACGGCAACATCAGCACTGCGGCTACAAACGCCCCCAAGGAGGCTTGCACGGTGCGTTTTTGGTTGGACATGGCTAAGTCCAACAGTTTCAAGTAGCGTGTCTTCAAGGCTTTGATCAGCGGTGTGTCATGGTCGCCATCACCCTCTGGCGGCTTGAGCAAGTACGAGGACAGCACAGGCGACAAGGTCATCGACAGCGCTAGCGATACAGCCAGTGCAATGGCAATGGTGTAGGCGAGGGGAGCAAACATCTTGCCTTCCATGCCTTGCAGCGTCATCAACGGCAAGAACACCAGAATGATGATGCCCACGCCAAAAATCACGGGCGTGGCCACTTCGACCACCGCATTCAAAATACCGCGTACCTTGCTTTCGCCCAATTCGGCAGCACGACCCAGTCTTGCATAGGCGTTTTCGACCACCACTACGGACCCGTCCACCATCAAACCAATCGCAATGGCCAAGCCCCCAAGCGACATGAGGTTGGCCGAGATGCCCAGCTTATTCATGGCCATGAAGGTCAGCAGTGGTGTGAGCACCAAGGTGGCCACCACGATGAGCGACGAACGCACATCGCCCAAAAACAAGAACAACACAATCACCACCAACACCACACCTTCGATCAGCACTTTGGTGACAGTCCAAAGTGCTGCGTCCACCAACTCTGAACGGTCGTAGTAAGGCACGACTTTGAGTTCATTAGGTAGCATGCCGCGGTCATTGATTTCTTTCACGCGTTTCTTGATGCGACTCACCACTTCTTTGGCATTGCCACCGGTCATCATCATCACAATGCCGCCGACCGCTTCGGTGGTTCCGTTTTTGATGACTGCGCCTTGGCGCACATCGTGTCCGAGTTTGACTTCAGCCACATCACGCATGTACACAGGTGTGCCGTTGACTTCTTTCAACACGATCTGGCCAAGGTCACCGACGCCTTGAATCAAACCCACGCCACGAATCAAATACTGCTCAGCCGCTTGCGGTAGCACACCGCCGCCGGAGTTGGCGTTGTTGCGCGAGACAGCGTCATACACCTCTGACAGACTGATTCTGTAATGACGCAAACGTTCGGGGTTCACCAATACGTGGTACTGCTTGACGTACCCGCCCTGTGAGTTGATTTCAGCCACACCTGGAATCGAGCGCAAGAGTGGACGCAACACCCAATCTTGCACAACGCGGCGTTGGGTGAGTTCTTCTTCGCTCAGCTCACGGTTGCCGTCTGATGCATGCTCTAGCGTGTATTGGTAGACCTCACCCAGCCCTGAAGAGACGGGGCCCAGTACGGGGGTGATGCCAGCGGGCAAGCGTTGACCCACCTCCATCAAACGTTCCATCACCAGCTGGCGTGCAAAGTAAACGTTGGTGCTGTCAGTGAACACCAAAGTAATGAGGGATAGGCCAGGTTTGTTCAGGGAGCGCAGTTCAGTCAAACCGGGCAAGCCCGTCATGGCGACTTCGATGGGGACGGTTGCAAAACGCTCAACCTCTTCAGGCGAACGACCTGGCGCTTCGGTGGCTATTTGTACCTGTACGTTGGTGACATCTGGGAACGCATCAACCGAGAGTTTGGTGGCTGCATTCAACCCAAAAAACAGCAAAACAACGGCGATAACACAAACGACTAAGCGCTGCTTTAGAGCACTACGGACCAAGGATTCAAGCATGCCTTAGCTCCCTTTGCCCATCTCTACAAGGTTGCGGTGGTTGTTCAAGTGAAAAGCACCGTCAGACACAATGCGCATGCTAGGTTTTAAACCATCCAGTACCACCCGATGTCCATTTTGCTCGGTGGCCAGTTTGACGGGGGTGAGTCGAAAACGTTTATCGGACATTTCGACGAACACGTAGTCGGCATCGTCTTGCCTCACGACCGCAGCGACGGGGACGACCAGGCGTTGGGTGGGCGTTGACTCGATGAGCATGGAGGCCAACATAGAGGGTTTGAGGTGGCCACTTTTGTTGTCAAGCTCAGAACGAACGAGCACGGTGCGTGTTTCTGGGTTGACGGTTTGGCCCACGTAAATCAATTTGCCCTCAAGCTTTTCATGGCCCAGTGCGGGAACCTCAATGCGGACAAATTGACCAACTTTGACTTGTCCTACTTGTTGCTCTGGCACTTGAGCGACGGCCCACACGCGGCTTAAATCAGCTACGGCAAACAAGACATCCGAGGGTTGGACCACCTGACCTGCTGCAATTTTTCGCTCCACCACAACGCCTTTGATGGTGGCCATCACACTGGACACAGAGTCGATCACACCCGTGCTGCCCAATCGCTCAATCGACTTTGGACTGACGCCTAATACTCGCAGTTGGTCTTGTGCTGCGCGTGTTTCGGCAGAAGCGATTTCATACTCATTCTCGCGGCGCTGCAATTCGGCTGCGCTGATGACATCGGCATCGAACAACGTTTTCGCGCGCTCCATGTTGCGACGGTGCAGCTCTTTTTCAGAACGCGCTTTCAAATAAGCCAGTTGTGAGCCTGACAACTCGCTGCTGTTGATCAGCGCCAGTGTGTCGCCTTTGTTGACCACTTGACCTAGGCTGGCATGAATTTGCGTCACGCGCCCAGTCACACTGGCACCAATACGGGTCAAGGCCTGTTCATCAAAATCAATTTGGCCTGCCACACGCAAGGTCTCGGAGATGTCTTGGCTCAAAACCTCTGAAACTTGAATCTGCGCTTGCAAGCTCTCGGGCACCGACACAAGCATGTTGTCCGCAGGGGGGCTGGTGACTTCTTGAGTTGTGTTTTTCTTACAAGCAGATAAAGCAACAACAGTGCAGAGCACGACAGCGGCGAAAGCGAAACTTTTGTGTGGTTTGGCGTTCATGGTTGATGGCATTTAAGGTGAAGTTGCTCTTAAACGTTCGATTTCAGACCATGCGCTGGCCAATTCAAACTGTGCCGTGATGAGTTCGTTGCGTGCTGCACGGTAGACCCGTTGTGCATCCATCACATCCAGAAAACTTTTTTCGCCTGCTTTGTAGGCAAGTTCTGCAATGCGCAGTGCATCGGCCGCATGGCGCACGATGCCTCCTTCGAGTGCAACGACTTGTGCATTCGCAATGCCGTACTGTTGGTAAGCGGCCTCCAAACTTTGCAGCAATGAAAACTCTTGATAGGCCAGTTGGTTTTCGGTTTGAGATAGCTTGGCAGCCGCTTCACCAACAGGACCACCGCGCCAGTCCCACAGCGGTAGGTTCATGGCCACGCCGACGCGCTTGCTTCGCCACTCGGGGTCTTGGTCTTGGTCGGCGCGTAAGGCGAATTTAGGAAAGCGCAGCGACTTTTCTTCGCTCAATTTGCGATCCAATTGCTGTCGTTCAGCCCGTGTGCGTTGCAGCTCAGGGTTGTTCTTGAGTACATCGTCTCGTACTTCGTTCAACGGCGCAGGTGCAGCGAATGTGTGGGGTTGTTCTTGAATTTCAAACGATTCGGGCAGATCAATCCCAACCAAAGCACGCAGTGCCCCTCTTGCTTGGCGAACGCGTAAACCTGCAGATTCCTGCATTTTTTGTGCGTTGAGTAATTCAGCATTGGCTTTGACGAGTTCAAACCGCGCTTTCTCGCCGGTCTCAACTTGCAGCTCAATGCGTTTGTGAATGCCATTCATCAGCTTGACATCTTCTGCCGCCACACGGTTCTCGGCCGTGCGTCTCACCAAGTCGTAATAGCGTACACGCAACTGGGCGCGCATATCGGCTCTGAAGGATTGCTCATTGGCTTGCGCGGCGTTCAATCCTGCAATTGCACCGTCCACACGAGGGAAGCGATGCCAAGGCATGTCTAAATCTTGTGTGAGGCTAACGGACTTGAGGTTGCCTTGTGGATTCAAGTTATCGGGCCTAGGCTTGCGTGTGCCATTCATGACCTCAATTTGCGGGTTGGGAATGGTGCGTGCTGTGTCAACGGCGGAACGTGCGGCTTGGACAGCGTCCGTGGCACTTCGTATGGCTGGACTTTGTTGAAACATCATGGTTTCCAAATCTGGCAAGCTCAGCTTGGTGATTTGTTGCGCATCGGCGCAATGGCCAAATGTGGCTGACAGGCAAAGAAAAAGAGCCGTCAGCTGTTTGTTGTGGCGCGAAGTCAAATGAGTCACCTTCATACAAGTTTTTCAAAAGTTAAAGTCATTGTCGTTGAAGCAATAATGCCATCCATTTGTTAAGGAATAGCGCAGAGAAGGTGCTGTATACAAGTGTCTCCAAGGGGCTACGTAAAATGCTGTTTTTGGAGCTATCAACATGCGCCTGCTTGGCAAAGCCCTCACTTTCGACGACGTTCTGCTCGTCCCCGCGTTCTCCCAAGTCCTGCCCAAGGACACTTCACTTGCAACGCAATTCACCCGTAACATCCGCTTGAACTTGCCCTTGGTCTCTGCGGCCATGGATACCGTCACTGAAGCGCGCTTGGCTATCGCCATTGCGCAAGAAGGCGGCATTGGCATCGTGCACAAAAACCTCACCGCGCAAGAGCAAGCCGCTCAAGTGGCGAAGGTTAAGCGTTATGAGTCTGGCGTGTTGCGCGACCCTGTGGTTATCACACCCGAAACCACGGTGCGCCAGGTCATGGCCTTGTCTGACGAGTTGGGCGTATCAGGGTTCCCCGTGTGTGAAGGCGGCAAAGTGGTGGGTATCGTCACAGGCCGAGATTTACGTTTTGAGACCCGCTACGACCAGCGCGTGAGTGAAATCATGACGCCGAAAGAGCGTTTGGTCACGGTGCCCGAGGGCACCACCCCTGAGCAAGCCAAAGCGCTGCTCAACAAACACAAGCTCGAGCGTTTGCTGGTCGTGAACGACGCGTTTGAGCTCAAAGGCTTGATCACCGTCAAAGACATCACCAAACAACTCAATTTTCCCAACGCCGCCCGTGACGCCGCAGGCAAGCTGCGCGTAGGTGCTGCGGTGGGTGTGGGCGAGGGCACTGAAGAGCGCGTGGAAGCGCTGGCTCGTGCGGGTGTGGACGCCATCGTGGTGGACACCGCACACGGCCACAGCAAAGGTGTGATTGACCGCGTGCGTTGGGTGAAACAAAACTACCCGCACATCGAAGTCATCGGCGGCAACATTGCCACGGGCGCTGCCGCTTTGGCCTTGGTTGAAGCAGGTGCTGATGGTGTCAAGGTCGGCATTGGCCCCGGCTCCATCTGTACCACCCGCATCGTGGCGGGCGTAGGCGTGCCGCAAATCATGGCGGTCGACAGCGTTGCCACTGCCTTGAAGGGCACAGGCGTGCCACTCATTGCCGATGGCGGCATTCGTTACAGCGGCGATATCGCCAAAGCCATAGCCGCAGGCGCTGGCACGGTAATGATGGGCGGCATGTTTGCGGGTACGGAAGAAGCGCCTGGCGAAGTCATCCTGTTTCAAGGCCGCAGCTACAAGAGCTACCGTGGCATGGGCTCTATCGGGGCCATGCAGCAGGGCAGTGCAGACCGCTACTTCCAAGAGTCCAGCACCGGCAACCCCAATGCCGACAAGCTGGTGCCCGAGGGCATTGAAGGCCGTGTGCCCTACAAGGGTTCTGTGGTCGCCATCATTTACCAAATGGCGGGTGGCTTGCGTGCCAGCATGGGCTATTGCGGTTGCGGCACGATTGAAGAGATGCACAACAAGGCGGAGTTTGTGGAAATCACCGCAGCCGGCATTCGCGAAAGTCATGTGCATGACGTGCAAATCACCAAAGAAGCACCGAACTATCGGGCGGAATAAGCGCTGAATAAGCTTTTAGTGTTCTCGCACAGGCCACCCCTCGGGGTGGCTTTGTTTTTTGAGACAATAGCGGGCTAGGCCATTTGAAGGCCCTTTTTTATTTATGTCGCATCAAAAAATCCTCATCCTCGATTTCGGCTCTCAAGTCACCCAACTCATCGCCCGCCGTGTGCGCGAAGCGCATGTGTTCTGTGAAGTTCATCCTTGCGACGTGACCAGCGACTGGGTGCGCGAATATGCCAAAGACGGCAACCTCAAAGGCATCATCCTTTCCGGCAGCCACGCCAGCGTGTATGAGGTGGACGACCGCGCACCTGACGCCGTGTTTGAACTGGGCTTGCCCGTGCTGGGCATTTGCTACGGCATGCAAACCATGGCCACTCAGCTGGGCGGCAAGGTGGAGGCGGGCACGACCCGCGAATTTGGCTATGCCGAAGTGCGAGCCCACGGCCACACCGAATTGCTCAAAGGCATTGAAGACTTCAGCACGGCCGAAGGTCATGGCATGCTCAAGGTGTGGATGAGCCACGGTGACAAAGTGACCCAGCTGCCCGAAGGCTTCAAGGTCATGGCATCCACGCCAGCTTGCCCCATCGCGGGCATGGCCGACGAGGCGCGCAAGTTTTACGCGGTGCAATTCCACCCCGAAGTCACGCACACCGTGCAAGGCCAAGCGTTGTTGAACCGCTTTGTGTTGGATATTTGCGGCACACGCCCCGACTGGATCATGGGCGACTACATCGAAGAGGCAGTGGCTGCCATTCGCAAACAAGTGGGCGACGAAGAGGTCATCTTGGGCCTCTCCGGCGGCGTCGATTCATCGGTGGCCGCTGCGCTGATTCACCGCGCCATTGGCGACCAGCTCACCTGTGTGTTTGTGGACCACGGTCTGTTGCGCCTGAACGAGGGTGACATGGTCATGGACATGTTTGCTGGCAAGTTGCACGCCCGCGTGATTCGCGTGGATGCGAGCGATTTGTTTTTGGGCAAGTTGGCGGGTGTGAGCGAGCCAGAGGCCAAGCGCAAAATCATCGGCGGCTTGTTTGTGGACGTGTTCAAAGCCGAGGCTGCCAAGCTCAAAGCGGGCGATGGTGGGCACAAAGGAGCCACCTTCTTGGCGCAAGGCACGATTTACCCCGACGTGATTGAAAGCGGCGGCGCGAAGAGCAAAAAAGCTGTGACCATCAAGAGTCACCACAACGTGGGCGGCTTGCCCGAGCAATTGGGCTTGAAACTGTTGGAGCCCTTGCGCGACTTGTTCAAAGATGAAGTGCGCGAACTCGGCGTGGCATTAGGATTGCCCCGCGAGATGGTATACCGCCACCCCTTCCCAGGCCCAGGCTTGGGCGTGCGCATTTTGGGCGAAGTGAAAAAAGAATACGCCGACTTGCTGCGCCGAGCTGATGCCATCTTCATCGAAGAGCTGCACAACTTCACCGATGAGGCTACTGGCAAAACTTGGTACGACTTGACCAGCCAAGCCTTCACCGTGTTCTTGCCCGTTAAGAGCGTGGGCGTGATGGGCGATGGCCGCACTTACGACTATGTGGTGGCCTTGCGTGCGGTTCAGACCAGCGACTTCATGACCGCCGACTGGGCTGAGTTGCCTTATGCGCTGCTCAAGAAAGTGTCTGGACGCATCATCAACGAAGTGCGTGGCATCAACCGCGTGACGTATGACGTGTCTAGCAAGCCGCCAGCGACGATTGAGTGGGAATAAGACCTCAAGTCGAACAGCCTACAATCGGGGGCTAACGTTAGTTGCCCGCTTTGGGCCAGATTTTTAAATTAGAGAACACAGAAGTACATGGCAAAAGAAGAAATGATCGAAATGAAGGGTGTCGTGACCGAGGTCTTGCCCGACTCTCGCTACCGCGTCACCCTGGAAAACGGTCACTCCCTGATCGCATACACCGCCGGCAAAATGCGCCTGCACCGCATCCGCATCATCGAAGGCGACAAGGTCACGGTTGAACTGTCGCCTTACGACATGAACAAAGC
Organism: Limnohabitans sp. MORI2; assembly: GCF_027925025.1. NCBI lineage: Bacteria > Pseudomonadati > Pseudomonadota > Betaproteobacteria > Burkholderiales > Comamonadaceae > Limnohabitans > Limnohabitans sp. MORI2. The sequence continues at coordinate 1,398,125 of NZ_AP027058.1, read as the reverse complement.
CCGCGTGACTTTCCGTCACATCGAAGGCAAAGCCCCAGGCGGCCCAGCCGTCAAACGTCGTTTTTAAGCAGGCCCTCTGCGGTCGTTTGGCATGTACCTGCCCCCGCAGTTCAAGGCCAAAGATGAGGCACATGCGCTCGCTATCATGCGGGCGCATCCGTTTGCGAATCTCATCAGTGTGGACGACGATGGTTTTCCATGCGTCACACACATCCCCCTTTATTTGACACAGATAGATGGCCAGCACGTGCTGCTCGGTCACTGCGCCAAAGCCAATCCGCATTGGCGCTACTTGCAAGCTCGCCCTCAAGCACTGGTGACCTTCATGGGCCCACAGGCCTATATGTCGCCCAAGGTCTACCTAGACCTCACGCGGGTGCCTACATGGAGCTATTTGGCCGTACATGCCAAGGTGGAAGCTTCGCTGGTACAAGAACCACAAGCGAAAGACCGTTTGCTCAAGCAACTCATTGGCGATCACGAGCCGCCTTATGCTGCGCAGTGGCATGGTTTGGGTGAAGACTACCAACACAAGATGCTCAGCGCCATTGTGGCGTTCGAGCTACGCATCACTGAGCTGCAATGCAAGCTCAAACTCAACCAACACCGACCCGAATCACACGCCGCCATGCACGCGATATATGCGCAGGGCAGCGCGGATGAGCAAGCTTTGGCCGAGTGGATGGTCAAACTCGGTATGGTTCAGCCATGACGCATTCGCCAGAAGACATTGGCTTCATGCAGCTGGCCCTGCGCCAAGCGCAAGCCGCCGCTGATGCAGGCGAAGTGCCGGTGGGCGCGGTAGTGGTGAGGGCAGGGCAGGTGATTGCATCGGCCCACAACGCGCCACTGGCCAGCCTTGACCCCACGGCACATGCCGAAGTGAATGCCATGCGCGCTGCGGCCCAAGCACTGGGCAACTATCGGCTGGACGACTGCACCTTGTATGTGACGTTAGAGCCTTGCGCCATGTGCAGCGGCGCAGCGCTGCATGCGCGTTTCAAGCGCGTGGTGTTTGGTGCGATCGAGCCCAAAACAGGTGCAGCGGGCTCTGTGCTCAATTTATTTGCAAATGAACACATCAACCACCAAACCCAAGTGACGGGTGGTGTGTTGGCCGACGAATGTGCAGCTGTGCTGCAAGATTTTTTTGAACAACGCCGTGTTCAGCAGCAACTCAGAAAAGTACCGCTGCGTGAAGATGCTTTGCGCACGCCTGATGGTGCGTTTGCGGGGCTGGATGTGCCCTTGGAGATGTCGCACTTCTCTGCTGATTTGCCCGCTTTAGAAGGCTTGCGTTTGCATTGGTTTGACAACCGAAAAGACGGTCAAGCAGCGCCGCATGTCTACATCCATGGGCTTGACGCCTGGAGCGTGCAATACATGGCTCAGCTGCAATCAACAGAGCCTGTGGTTGCTTTGGACTTGCCAGGTTTTGGCATGTCCGACAAGCCCAAAAAAGTGGCGACACACCGCATTGCTTGGCATGCCCAAGTACTCAGCGAGTTTTTGGCCAGTTTGCAACCTGCGCCTGTTGCTTTGCATGCACCGCGTGTGATGGCCCCGCTGTTGACCAAACTGGCGTTGCCTATTCATTGGATCGAATCGCTCGCGTTACCTGCAGCCTTGCGTGACGCACCTTATCCCGACCGTGGCCACATGGCCGGTCCTCGTGCCTTGAGCACCTTGTTGGCTGACCCCACACCGACACCGAAACGAAGTTAATCATGTCCAACGCCACACCACCCATCGGTTACGAAGTGAAGTTTCAGAGGGTCGGTGTCGGAGGCGGGGCTGATTTGCAAATACGCTCGTTGCTGGACAAGCAGCAGTTTTACGATCCATTGGGTTTGGCGTTGGATGCCGGCATCTCATCGGCGACGTGGCCTTTGTTTGGTTTGGTCTGGCCATTTGCTCAAAAGTTGGCTGACCTCATGCAAGCGTGGGATATCAATGGCAAGCGTGTGCTGGAAGTCGGGTGCGGCTTAGGCTTGGCCAGCTTGGTGGTGCATCGCCGCGAAGGCAACATCACGGCGAGTGATTGCCATCCATTGACGGAGACTTTTCTAAAAGCCAATGTCTTGCTCAACGACTTGCCGCCTCTGCATTACGAAACGGGTAACTGGGGCAGAGTGAACAAGGGGCTAGGGGCATTTGATTTGCTGATTGCCAGCGATGTGTTGTACGAGCGTAGCCACCCTGCGCAGCTCGCGGGCTTTATCGAAGAGCATGCAGCAGAGGGTGCTGAGGTACTTATCGTTGACCCCAACCGTGGCAACCGCAGCGCGTTTCACAAAGACATGGCTAACATGGGTTTTGGTGTGACTGAAATCATCATTAACGAGCCCTTAGAAGACCTCAGTGCTTATCGTGGCCGCTTGCTGCACTTCAAGCGCAGTTGATTTCGTCGCGTTAATTTGCCGCGACAATGTGCGCATGGCTCACATTTACATCTATTCCCCCAGCGGCGCAGTGCGCGACAAAGCGGCGTTCAAACGTGGCGTGGCACGCCTGAAAAAACTCGGTCACGAGGTCGAACTAGATGCCGATGCCCTGAGCAGCTACACCCGATTCGCTGGGGACGACGTCACCCGTTTGGCCGCCATTCACCGTGCAGCCGCTAGTGGTGCAGATGTGGCGCTCATCAGTCGTGGCGGTTACGGCCTCACACGCATCTTGCCAAATATCCAATACAAGCAAGTGGCCAAAGCGATTGCCAAAGGCACGCAGTTTGTGGGCTTGAGTGATTTCACAGCGTTTCAAAGCGCCATGCTGGCTAAAACAGGCGCGATCACTTGGGCTGGCCCGGCTCTTGGCGAGGACTTTGGGGCTGAACAACCCGACGACATCATGGAAGCCTGTTTTGACGACATGGTCAGCGGGCAGGGCGAGGGCGCGGGTTGGCAACTTTCTAAGGCTTGTGCTTTGGCTAACGAAAAGCGGCGCCCTGGCGTTTGGGCGCACGATGCTATTTTGTGGGGAGGCAATTTGGCCGTATTGGTTTCTTTGCTTGGCACGCCCTATTTCCCGCAAATCAAACACGGCGTGCTGTTTTTAGAGGATGTGGGCGAACACCCATACCGCATTGAACGCATGCTCACCCAGTTATTGCATGCAGGTGTATTGGCTGATCAAAAAGCGATCGTGTTGGGCCAGTTCAGTAGTTACAAACTCACACCGCATGACAAGGGCTTCAAACTTCAGAGCGTTGTTGATTGGCTGCGTACACAAATCAAAATCCCTGTGTTAACAGATTTGCCGTTTGGACATGTACCCACCAAACTGTGTTTGCCAGTGGGCCAGAAGATTGATTTAGTGGTTGAAGAACGCGATGCTTTGCTGCTTTGGGCCCATACAGATCATTAATTTGGTCAAGCTTCAATTTGATACGATGTATATTATGTAAAGTTTATGTTGTGATAGGAAAAATACGTTTTAGTTAATAAAAGGAGACTTTTTGGATTCATAATATAAAAATGAAATCACCAAATAGTTTCAAAATATTAATAACTAGCCCTAAAGGTGGTGTTGGCAAAAGCACAGTCTCAGCCAATCTAGCGGCATTTATGCAATCACAGGGCCAAACTGTGACGCTTCTGGATTTTGACAACCATGGCTCATCGAGCAGCTGGCTGAGACGAGCTCCTAATGTGGGTGTCGTTGTTCAGCATCAGCCGCTTCCCCTGCATCAAGGTGGCAATCGTTCAACGCTCGATGCGCGCCTTCATCTGCGTCGTGCGGCCGTGAGTACCGAGGTGGTCATTTGCGATTTAACTTGGAGCAACACCATCGCCGGTGAGTTGATGTTTGAGTACGACTTGGTGGTTGTGCCGACTTCTGTATCGGAAATTGAACTGACAGCCACGGTGGGCTTTTTGAGTCATCACCATTGGGTTTTTGACTCAGCCATGCACGCGCCGCCTTTGTTGCTGTTAAGCCCCACGCGAGTTCAAACCGATCAGATGAACGATGACACGTTTTCGAAGCAACGGTTTCCAGTGAAGTTCATATTAACGCCCCCAATTTTGGAAGCGCAAAGCGCCAAGAGCATGTTTGAGCGGGGTTACCTGATGGACATGACAGATGCTTGTGGGCAATCGTTTGTTGAGTTTTGCCATGCCGTTTTAGAGGCCCAAGTGCTGAGCAAGGCGAATCAAAAAATTCGTCAAATTTCAAAATTAAGTTCTGCGCGAAGCCGTGGCACTTTGGATACGGCCTCCGCATTTGCCAATCAGGGCTCATTGCTGGGGCGTCATCGGGTGCACAAGGCCAAGCAATACGACGAAATATTTACCCAATCGGCCCAGCATGAGGCCGGCACGGCTACTACTACGGCAAGGCTGACAGGCTTTCTCAATCGATGGTCAGCCAGTCGGCTTTGAGTGGACCTGATCACTCGGGGGATTGGGTGACGATCGGGTTCTGAATAAACCAAGCTTCTATATAAGCGCGAATGTAAAACGCACTTTGCGTATGCTCTTTGCTCAGCGCAATGTCCAGTGCCGAGAGTTGTTGGTGATTCACCAAAGTGGGATCTGCGCCCTCTTCCAATAAGAGTTTGACGGCCAGTGGGGGCGCTGAAAAAGCAGCCATCATCAACGGTGTAGTGCCATCGTCAGTCTCACTGTCAAGGTAGGCATCGTTTTCGATCAACAAGCGCATCATCTCGCGATGCCCTCGTGTCGAGGCGTAATGCAAGGGTGTCCAGCCCGGCTTGTTGACGTCCGCACCCCGCTCAATGAGAAGCTGTGCGAGTCCAAGCTGGTTATGGATGGCTGCTAGCATCAAGGCCGTTTCACCGTTCAAATTGGTGGCATTGACCTGAGTCAGTGGATGCTTGGCGAGCACCAAGGCGGATTTGGGCGATGGGGATTGAATGGCAACCAGTAGCCCTGGAATGCCTTTTTCGTTGGGGGTATTTGGATCAAAACCCCGTGCCAGTAGCTTTTCAATGGTCTCGGGCTGATCAAAAGTGACTGCCGCGATAAAGTCATCATAAGACCCTGCATTGGATGATGAAAATCCTATAAAAACATATAGATATAAAAAATACTTAAAGTATTTTCTCATCTGAGAACCTCGCTGAAAAGCTGGTCAAAGTTACGGCTGGTTGCCTCTGCCACCGCCTCCACTGACAGACCTTTAATCTCGGCAATCTGTTTTGCGACAAACGGCACATAAGACGGGTTGTTGGTTTTGCCACGGTGCGGGACAGGTGCCAAATACGGGCTGTCGGTCTCAATCAGGATGCGATCCATCGGCACAAAGGCGGCCACATCCCGCAAGTCTTGGGCATTTTTGAAGGTCAAGATGCCTGAAAACGAGATGTAAAGCCCCAGGTCCAAGCCGGCTCGCGCCACGTCTGAGGTCTCGGTGAAGCAATGAAACACGCCGCCCGCACTGCCCGCCGAGCCGTCTTCGCCTTGCTCTTTCAAAATCGCCACGGTGTCTGCGGATGAGCTGCGGGTGTGGATGACCAAAGGCAGCTGGGATTGCTGCGCGGCTTGGATGTGGATGCGAAAGCGGTTGCGTTGCCATTCCATGTCGGCCACGGTGCGATCGCCCAAGCGGTAATAGTCAAGGCCGGTTTCGCCAATGCCCACCACTTTGGGTAGTTTGGCGCGGGTCAAAAGGTCGTCAAGCGTGGGCTCTTGCACGCCTTCGTTGTCGGGATGCACGCCCACGGTGGCCCAGAAGTTGTCGAACTGCGTGGCTAAGCCGTGCACTTCAGGAAAACGCTCCAGCGTGGTGCTGATGACCAAGGCGCGCGTGACTTGGGCTTTGGCCATGTCGTCACGGATGGTGTGGATGTTTTCAACCAGCTCTGGAAAATTGAGGTGGCAATGGGAGTCGGTGAACATGTCAAGAGATCAATCGCAATTAGTCTTTGGCGCGCAAGGCGGTTTGCGCACGCGCCACCAAGGCTTCAAACATCAAGCCTGCGTTGTACGGGTGTTCTGAGGTACGGGCTGCGTCCATCAAGTCTTTGGACCATTGGGTGAGTGAACTCACCGTGCCAGCCGCAGGCAAATCAGCTGCCATGAAAAAGCGTGGTTCGCCGCCAGTGCGTAAGGCCAGCAAGTCATGACACAACTTTTGCAACATGGCGATGGCTTGCGAGGGCGTGGCATCCGACACGGCGCCCACATCTCCTCGCATGATGGCTTTGGGTAAACCAGCCCAAATGGTGGCTCTGAGGCCAGCATTCGCTAGGTCGAGCGCATCTTCGGGACGCCCGCCCGCAGCACGCAACAACACGGTGGCATCGGCGGCGGACACGCCTTGAGTTTGCAGCCAGCTCAATGCTTCAGCTTCGGTCGGCCAAACCATGGTGTGTGTTTGGCAGCGGCTACGAATAGTGGGCAAAAGCTGGTGGGCAGCTTCGCTGGCCAATACAAAACGACATTCGCCTGGCGGTTCTTCCAAGGTTTTGAGGATGGTGTTGGCCGTCACATGATTCATGCGCTCGGCGGGGTACACAAACACCACTTTGGTCGACCCACCTGAGCGGGTGTGTTGGGTGAATGCCACCATCTCGCGTGCCGCTTCGACGCGAATCTCTTTGCTGGGCTTGCGTTTTTTGTCGTCGAGGTCTTTTTGGGTTTTTTCGTCCAAGGGCCAGTTCAGCTCTAGCGACAAGGTCTCAGGCATCAAGGTGCATAGGTCGGCATGGGTACGCACATCTACGGCGTGGCAACTGCGGCATTGGTAACAAGCACCCTGTTTCGTCGGTGCTTCGCACAGCCAAGCGCGGGCCAGCTCTAAGCCCAGTGTGTATTGGCCCAAGCCCGATGGGCCTTGCAGCAGCCAAGCATGGCCACGGCGCTCCAGTAGCTTGGAGAGCTGGCCTTGAATCCAAGGGCTCAACACAGGGCGCGTTTGGGTTGTTTCGTTCATGCAGCGGGTTTCGCGAATGGCGTGTGCGTGGCTTACTGGGCACTGAGCAGACCACGCTGCACAAACTGCTGGTGCAACTGCTGCCACACAGCCTCACGGGTTTGGGCCGCATTCAGGCGCACAAAGCGCTGAGCATCGACTTCAGCGCGTGCGGCATAACCGCCGGACACTTGCTGGAAAAAAGCCACGGGTTGTGCCTCAAAGCGGTCAGGCACACGAGCGCTGGCTAAACGCTCAGCAGCAATCGCGGGGTCGAGTTCAAACCACACGGTCACATCGGGTTGACGCAGCCCCTCGGCCCTGCCCTGCACCCATTGTTCCAGCTGACGCAGTACATCAAGGTCAAAGCCACGGCCACCGCCTTGGTAGGCAAAGGTGGCATCGGTGAAGCGGTCACACAGCACCACATCACCACGAGCCAAGGCGGGTTCAATCACTTGATTCAGGTGGTCGCGGCGGGCGGCAAACACCAGCAACGCTTCGGTCAGCGGGTCCATCGCGTCATGTAACACCAGCTCGCGCAGCTTTTCAGCCAAGGGCGTGCCGCCAGGCTCACGGGTGAGCGTGACTTGGCGGCCTTGCGCTTTGAATGCCGCGGCCAAGCCCTCGATGTGCGTGGATTTACCCGCACCGTCGATGCCCTCAAAACTGATGAACAGACCTGTTTTTGTCATAGCCCGCTATTTTGCCTGTTCGGCATCACTGTCCAGCGGCTTTGCGTTGGTAGCGATTGACCGCAGCGTTGTGCTCTTCCAGCGTGGCGCTGAAGTGGCTCGTGCCGTCGCCCTTGGCTACAAAGTACAAGGCGTTGCTCGGCGCAGGTTGAACCGCCGCTTTGAGCGCGTTGCGCCCGGGCATGGCGATCGGCGTGGGCGGCAGGCCTTTGCGGGTGTAGGTGTTCCAAGGGTGATCGGCGCGCAAGTCGGCGCGGCGCAGATTGCCATCGAAGTTGTCGAACATGCCGTAAATCACAGTGGGGTCCGTTTGCAGCGGCATATCAACAGCCAAACGGTTGTGAAACACGCGGCTGATGGTGGTGCGGTCGCTCTCACGACCAGTTTCTTTTTCAACGATGCTGGCCAAGATCAAGGCTTCATCGATGGTTTTGATTTGTATGTCCGAGTGGCGTTGGCCCCAAGCAGCGGCCAGTTGTTTGGTCATGGCGTTGGCCGCGCGTTGCATCACGCGCAGCTCTGACGTGCCTTTGCCGTAGGTGTAGGTGTCCGGGAAAAATCGGCCCTCAGGGGCCACGCCGGGCATGCCCAGCTGGGCCATGATTTGTTCATCGCTCAAATCTTTGGTGTCGTGCTTCAAGCCTTCGGCTTTGTTGAGGGCTGCTCGGAATTGGCGAAACGTCCAACCGTCAATCAAGCTCACTGCTTTAAGGCTTTCTTCGCCACGGCTGAGTTTGCGCAGCAAATCAAGTGGGGTATTGCCTTCGTTCAGTTCGTAGCTGCCAGCGCGTAGCTTGCGCGATTGCCCACTGACTCGGAAAAAAGCGTACAGCACGAGAGGTTGCGCCTCGACGCCCGCATCCGCCACAGCTTGAGCAATGCCGCGCACGGGCGTCTGGGGCTCAATCGACAAATCAATCGTGGATGACTTCAATGACAGGGGTTGCAAGACCCACCAGCCAGAAACAGCTGTCAGGAGCAGCATCAGGCTCAGCACTGTCCAAAAGATTCGTTTGATGAGCCGCATCACAACCCTATGTTCAATCACGTTAATCCAACGGGCATGATAATTCAGTCATGTCATTGAACACTTTTTCAGTCTCCGCGCCTTTGAACGGCATCGCTCCCCTGCCTCACCTCGGCATCATCCGCGCAGCGGGCGCAGATGCAGCCAGCTTTTTGCACAACCAACTCACCAACGATGTGCTGTTGATGAAAGCAGGCCAATCGCGTTTGGCCGCTTTTTGCAATGCCAAAGGTCGTATGCAGGCAAGCTTTGTGGTTTACAAGCGTTCTGCCGAGGAAGTGCTGCTGATTTGTCGCAAAGACTTGATTGCCCAAACCGTCAAACGCATGTCGATGTTTGTGATGCGTGCCAAAGCTAAGTTGAGCGATGCCAGCGATGAATTTCAGTTGTTGGGCTTGGCAGGTGATGCCGTGCTTGCTGCTTTGAACGGCGCATCAACAGCTGCATGGCAACGCCATTCGGTCGGGGCCGCCGATGTGTTGACCCTCTACCCTGCCCTAGCGCAACCACGCGCTTTCTGGATTGCCCCCAAAGACGTGGCCGTACCAACCGGAGCGACCCTCAGCGCTGATCTGTGGCAAGTGGGCGAAGTGATGAGCGGTATTGCATGGGTTGAGCTCGCCACCTTCGAAGCCTTTGTGCCACAGATGCTCAATTACGAATCTGTTGATGGTGTGAACTTCAAAAAGGGCTGTTATCCCGGCCAAGAGGTGGTGGCCCGGAGCCAATTTCGCGGTACCTTGAAACGCCGCGCGTTCATTGGGCAAGGCGCAGTGGCCATGGCTGCTGGTCAAGAAGTGTTTTCAAGCATAGACGCCACCCAGCCTTGCGGCCTCGTGGCGCAGGCCGCGAGCGATGGTGCTTGCCATGTGGCAGTGCTGGAGCTGCAACTCAGTGCCACTGAAAACAGCAGCTTGCATTTAGGTGCTGCAGATGGCCCCGTGCTGAGCCTGCTACCGCTGCCCTATGCGCTGCGCGACGACATTTGATCTGCAGGGCCGTTTAGAAACGCACGCCAGCTTTGATGCCGACTGATGTGTTTTTGCCAGTACGGTCGTACTCGGCGGAGAGGTTGAGCAGCAAGACGTTCCAGCTCACACCGACAAATGATTTGCTTTGTGTGAAGCTCTCATCATTCTTGCCCGTGGCTTTGGCATTTGAATAAACCGTGCCCACACCTGCATAGGGCGTGAATCCCACAAAGCCTTTAGAGATCAACACATCTAAACCTGTGTTGTTCAATTCCATGCCCGACACGCCACCCATACGACTGTGGCTACCGCGTACGGCGATGGCTGGTGTGATGGCATTGCCTTCTAGCAATGCATATTTGATATGCACGCCAGATGCTGACACGTTGGTGGATGCCACTTTGGACACAAAGCCACCCACGTCCCAGCCGCCAGACAAACCTTTGCTCACCGACAGTTTGGTTTGAGTCAGGGTATCTGTATTGCTTCCAGACACTTTGCGCCAAGCGTCGCCTGCTTGTGTTTGGGTGAATGACGCTGACCCGCTGATGTCAAAACCTGAGATACCCAAGGGCGCAGCGGGTTCGATGGCCTTGGTGCTGGTTGTTGCTGCCAAGTCTTTGCTCAACGCTAGGAATTCTGTTTGGTTGAGTGTGCTGAAGTTTGTTAAATCAGCTGCAATTGCACTGGTGCTTAAGGTCAATGTGCTCGTTATGACGAAAGTGATGGGCCACAAGCGATTGATGATTTTCATGGAGTTATTTTTAAGAAAAGATTGAAGTCATTTTCGCATGGCTAAAAATTCAAAACTGAATAGCCATCAGTCAGTAAAGCGTGAAGATGGGCAGTAACTGACCTTGTCCAAAAGACTCAATCGTCGTGCTTAAATTGTTCATTTCGATCATTGCACCTGTGCTGATTGATGCAGAAAAGTCCATGCCTTTTGTAGCTCTTGTCACAGTCAAAGGTGTCGTCATCGGTATGACTGCCACTAACTTATCAATTGTTCCAATATCGTTTGGAATAGAGGTTGCCAACTTGTAATTTGATTGAACAAGGTACCCGGTGAGTACACCAAAATCTCGACTGACATCGCCGTTTCCTGAGCCATCAGCACCAAGAGCATTAGACACTTGCGTTGTAAATCCATAGCTAGAGCCTACGTTTGATCCGCAATCAACTAAATCACTGATGTGCCCTATGCGATTTGAATAAAAGCGTCCTGCTCGTGACCAGCAGACCCTACCACTTGTCGCTGTTTGTCCTGCCGCTGGGTAATTTTGTCGATCTTGATCGAACCTCAAAATAGTTTTAATTTCTGAATACGGTGAAAGAACAGCAAATGAATATGAATAAGTCCCGTTCGATGGGCGCTTCACCACACCGTCTAGTTTTGTTGGGATGCCTTTGATAATTCTGACCCGAGCTCCTGAGCTGTTTTCAAAAATGATGGCGCATCGAGAGAATTCAATGGCGGTGCTAGCCGTAGGCGCTGCAGGTGGGGTTGTACACAATCCAAGCTTGTAAATCGTGATGTAGAGCTCTTTAGGCTCAGCCATGCAGTTGGCGTTTGTGTCAGTGATTTCACCATTCACGGTATTGCAACTAGACTGGGCTTTAGCAAGCTGAGTCAATGCCAATAAAAAAAGAACAACCAAAAATCTGTTCATGAGCTAGGCCTGTATGACTTAACGACCAGTGGCTGTGACGGTGAAATTTTCATCCGAATTGCTGCTTGAGCCACCACACGCACTGAGTAGAAGAAAGAAAGTAAGGGTAAGGACTTTAAGAATTTTGAACATAGACAGCTATTTGTTAAGTGATCGTAAAAGCCTTTGTGGTTTTACGTTTTGACCAACATCAAACACATCTCCACATGCGGTATCCCCACTTCATCAAACGGTTCCCCCGCAACCACAAAACCATACGCTGCATAAAAGCCTTCGGCTGTGCGTTGCGCACTCAGGCGTACCTCTTTGTGACCCCTTTGTCGTGCGTAGCGAATCAAGGCCTGTAGCAACCTTGCCCCATAGCCCTTGCCTCGTGCATCTTTGAGAACTGCCATACGCCCTACCTTGGCCACGGTCGCCGAAGGTTGCAGCAAACGTGCGTTGCCCAACGCTTGGCCATTCACATCAAACAACACGGCATGCAAGGCAGTGGCATCGTCTGCGTCCCACTCATCCGCGGGTGTAATGCCTTGCTCGTGAACAAACACAGCTGTGCGCACGGCTTGTGCCGCGTTTTGCATCAAAGCCCATTCGCCAATTTCTATGTAAGTCATCGACTTCAGCTTACAGCCCAAACGCATGCCGCAAAGCACGCGCCGCATCCATGTGCGCGGTCAGCGCCTCTGGAATGACACGGCCCATTTGAATGAAGCTGTGCACCACGCCTTTGTAAATTTCTAAGTCCACAGGCACGCCGCTCAAACGCAGATGGTCTGCATAGGCGATGCCTTCATCCACGATGGGGTCGCACTCGGCCAAGCCCAACCACGCAGGCGCAACGCCCGACACATCGGCGAGCATGGGCGAAAAGCGTGGGTTTTCTCGGTCTTCCAGGTTGGGAATGTAGTGGCCGTAAAAGTATTCGATGCTGGCTTTTTCTAGCAAGAAGCCTTTCTCAAACGTATGCGCTGACGCCAAGTACTCAGGCGAGCAGCCTGGGTAGAACATGAGTTGGAGCTTGAGGTCAATGCTTGCATCGCGCGCTGCAATGGCAGTCGATGCGGTCAATGTGCCACCTGCGCTGTCACCGCCAATGGCGATGCGTGTGGCGTCGAGGCCTAAGTCGGGTGCGTTGGCTGCGAGCCATTGCAACGCGTCAAACGCATCGTTGTGCGCCGTGGGGAATGTGAACTCAGGTGCAAGTCGATAGTCCAACGACACGACCGCGCAGTGCGCCAAATGAGCCAAGTGTTTGCACAGCACTTCGTGGGTTTCGGGGCTGCCGACTGTGAAGCCGCCGCCATGAAAGTACAACAGCACGGGTAGGTTGGGCTTGGCGTGTTCGGCCCACAGTTTGGCCCGCAAGGTAGAGCCATCGCGCGCAGGGATATGCAGCGTGTCATCACGCGCCATTTTGTGAGCATTGATTTCCAGCACGCCTGCACCGAGCGCGAAGGCTTGCTTGGCTTGCTCGGGCGTCAGCAGCGCCATCGGCGGGCGGCCTGCTTTGGCAATGGCATGCAGCACATCGCGCATGGCGGGGGTTAGCAGGCTTTGCGGGTTACGTGGGTGACTCATTTGGATTTGCTTTTTTGGATTCGGCTTTTATAGTGTGCCATGGCTCAAATCCTCTACCTCACCAACATCCAGATTGACTTTGGCGTGCTCGCGACCCTTGGGGCCGAGTGTGAAAAGGCCAACATCAAGCGACCCCTCATCGTGACCGACCAAGGCGTCAAAGCTGTGGGCATTTTGCAAATAGCGCTGGATGCGTTGCATGACCATCACGGTATTGAACAGGTCGCGGTGTTTGACCAAACCCCATCCAACCCGACCGAGGCCGCGGTTCGTGCCGCGGTGGCGGTGTACCACGCGCATCAGTGCGACGGTCTCATTGCGGTGGGCGGCGGCTCATCCATCGACTGCGCCAAAGGCGTGGCCATTGCTGCAACGCACGAAGGCCCGCTCAAAACCTACGCCACTATTGAAGGTGGCTCGCTCAAAATCACACCCGCTGTGTCACCCATCATCGCCGTGCCCACCACGGCAGGCACAGGCAGCGAGGTGGCGCGTGGGGCCATCGTCATCGTGAACGATGGGCGCAAGCTGGGTTTTCACTCGTGGCATTTGGTGCCAAAGGCCGCCTTGCTCGACCCCGAGCTCACCCTCGGTTTGCCCCCTGCCCTCACCGCTGCCACTGGCATGGATGCCATTGCCCACTGCATGGAAACCTTCATGGCCGCGCCGTTTAACCCGCCTGCAGATGGCATTGCACTGGATGGCCTCACGCGTGGCTGGGCGCACATCGAACGTGCCACAAATAACGGCCAAGACCGTGAGGCACGCCTGAACATGATGAGCGCCTCTATGCAAGGCGCCATGGCGTTTCAAAAAGGCTTGGGCTGCGTGCATTCGCTCAGCCATAGTTTGGGTGGCGTGAACCCACGCTTGCACCACGGCACATTGAACGCCATGTTCTTGCCTGCTGTCGTGCGCTTCAACGCTAAAGCTGAGTCAGTTCAAAAAGAACGCCGCATGCAGCGCATGGCCTATGCGATGGGCTTAGGAGAAATACACCACGCGTTCGAAGCGGCTGAGTCGATTGCCCAAGCCATCACCGCCATGAACGCCCGTTTAGGCCTGCCCAAAGGCTTGGCCGAGATGGGCGTGGAAGCCTCATGGTTTGACAAAATCATCGAAGGCGCGATGGCTGACCATTGCCACAAAACCAACCCACGTTTGACCACGCCAGAGGAATACCGCGAGATGCTGCAAGCGGCCATGTAGCAGCTGCCGTCGCTTACTTCCTCCAGGTGATGGTGTTCAACACGCTGCCCTCTTTGGGGCCGAATGTGTACAGCACCTTGCCATCGCGTTCTAGCAAGTAGGCACCTTCGGTGGTGCGATAGATCTTTACTTTGCGAGGTTGCGAGGCCAGCACCAAGGGGCGAATGTCGCCTTCAGGCGTGTGCACCACATCCAGCGGCCAAGGCTCAGCTTCTCCTGGCCAGTACAACTCGGCAGCTTTGACTTGGTTGCCGTTCGCTGGGGCGGTCAGCACAAAGGCATGCAGGGTTTGGTCTGGGTTGTAGGGTGTTGGGTCAAAAGCAATGCCCGCCTCAAACACTTTCACGCACGCTTTGCGTGCAGGGGACCACAGATAACCCGCAGTGGGAATGCAGCCTTGGGCATCTCGTTCTTGGCCCGTTATAGGTGTGGCCACTTCACTGGTGGCGCTGCGTTGGCAAGCGGTCATGGACAGGCTGAGCATCAAGATGGATAGAACTGAAAACGATTTCATTTGGAATTAAAAATAATACCAATTTATTCTATCTTTTGAGCGGCACCCTCCCCTGTCTTGGCAAAAAAAAGTAGCGATCAGCGCTTGGGCTTGTGTTTGGCAGCTTGTGCGCGCAGCGCCGCCTCGAAGGCTGTGAGGCCCCAATAGCGTGCCTCGTCACGGTCATCCAGCACCGCCTCCGGCGCTGACCAGTAAGACAGCTTCACAGCCTTGCCGCGCTGTGTATAGGTAAACGGCTCAGACCCTGCAGCCTCAAACTGCGCCACGTTATGCGCATCGGTTTTCAAATACAAACGTCCTGCGGCATACAGACCAAACATCAAGCCATCGTGATAAATGCCCCAACCGCCAAACATGCGGCGGGCACGGATGGGACCGAATGCATCAAAGACTTCGTGCAGGTAGTCGATGGATTCGTTCATCGTCGTGTACTGGCGTTTAGAGTGACTGCACGCGAGACAGGTTTTGTTGAGCTAACCATGAAGTGAATTCATCAGCCATTTGCTCACTCGCACTCACTGCAGTTTTCCAAACTTTTACCCGCCCCTCAAAATCAGAGGCATAAGTGACGAAATCACTTCGGTCTGGCAGCTTGGCGTTGGGCAAGGTGTTGACCCACTCGGGATTGGGGGCCAAAACGATGGTGTTGTCTAAATACGAAGTCGCTTTGTGTCGCCACTTCAGGGCTTTGTCTAGCCAGCCGGGCACCACGGCTTGTTGAAAGTGCGGATACAGCACTAAGCCTTTGTAGTTGAGGTGCAAGTGGTAGTCGGTGATGCCGCCATCCCAATACGCGCCCGTGGGTGCATCGGGAATGTCGTGCACGGCTTGCAGCACAAACGGGATGGAGCAACTGGCTTGCAGTGCGGCCATGAAGTTGCGCTCGTTGAGCGTCATGTGCTGGGTGGCAAAGTCAGACGCATCAAACGGCAGCTCGCCACGGGTAGAGAACACCACACGCTCTAGCCAGGCATCCATGGCTTTGCGCTTTACAGCGTTGCACAAATACGCGCCTGCATAGCCCAAGGGCGTGAGCAACGGGTGCTCATGGTGCAAGATGTGTTTGCCACGCGAGGTCACCACATGCAGGCGATAGCGCTGGTTGCGCAGCACTTCGCTGACATGGCCACCATAAAAATTTTGCAGGGTTTGACTGAACTCGTCACTCACCTGTTTGGCGCTGGGGCGCTTTTGGCCTTCGGGTACTTTGTAGTCTTGGTGGATGTAATCTTGCGAAAGCCGATCAAAGCCTTGGACAGGGTTGTCCAAACACGCCGTGGCCATGCGCCACGCGCCGATGGATGCGCCAACGAGGTCAATGGGCTGCGTGCTTTGGGGCAACCATTCGCCAAACAAAAAACGATCCAGTGGCCCGAGGATCAAACCCTTGGGCCCACCCGCCGCAGCGGGAATCACACCAATGTGTTCGGGCTTCAAGCCATTGGCCTCGATGTGGGCCAAGGCTTTGGGGCCAGCGTAGATGTGCAGGGCTTTCAACGCGTGGCCTTGTGATTACTTCTTCAAACCTTGCAGCTTGGCAAATGCACTAGCCATGGCCGAGCCTGCTGCCGCTTGCGGTGGTGCGGTGTAGCCACTGCTGTAGCTGCCACTGCCACGTTGGCGGTTGTCACGGCCAGCGTGTTCAAAGCGGTTGTCGCGAGGTCCATCTTTACGCGCAGGTGCGCCATCCATCTTCATGGTCAAGCTGATGCGTTTGCGGGCCACGTCGACCTCTAACACCTTCACTTTGACGATGTCGCCGGTCTTCACCACTTCGCGCGCGTCGGTGATGAACTTGTTGCTGAGTTGGCTCACGTGAATCAGGCCGTCTTGGTGCACGCCCAAGTCGACAAACGCGCCAAAGGCGGCCACGTTGCTGACCGTGCCTTCGAGCACCATGTCGACCTTCAGGTCTTTGATGTCTTCCACGCCGTCTTGCAGTTTGGCCACTTTGAAGTCGGGGCGCGGGTCGCGGCCTGGCTTTTCGAGTTCGCTCAAGATGTCTTTGACGGTGATCACACCCACGGTGTCATTGGCAAACAGCTCGGGCTTCAGTGTTTTGAGCATGTCTGCGCGGCCCATCAGCTCGGCCACGGGCTTTCCCGTTTGCGCCATGATGCGCTCGACCACGGGGTAGGTTTCGGGGTGCACCGCGGTCATGTCCAGCGGGTTGTCGCCGTTGCGGATGCGCAAGAAGCCTGCGCTTTGCTCAAACGTTTTCGCGCCGAGGCCGGTGACTTTGAGCAACTGCTGGCGGTTGGCAAACGCGCCATTGGCTTCGCGCCAACGCACCACGGCTTTGGCGGTGGTGGTCGAGAGGCCCGACACACGGGTGAGCAATGGCACGCTGGCGGTGTTCAGGTCCACGCCCACTTTGTTCACGCAGTCTTCCACCACAGCTTCGAGGGTGCGGGCGAGTTCGCTTTGGTTCACATCGTGTTGGTACTGACCCACGCCGATGGATTTGGGGTCAATCTTCACCAACTCAGCCAAGGGGTCTTGCAAGCGACGTGCAATGCTGGCCGCACCGCGCAGGCTCACGTCGACATCGGGCATCTCTTGGCTGGCGTATTCACTGGCGCTGTACACCGACGCACCTGCTTCGCTCACCACCACTTTGTCGATGACCTTGGATGCATCGTGTTTAGCCATAAGCTTGATGAGTTCACCCGCCAGTTTGTCGGTCTCGCGGCTGGCTGTGCCGTTGCCAATGGCAATGAGGTTCACGCCATGCTTCTCGGCCAACTTGGCCAAGGTGTAGAGCGAGCCATCCCAATCTTTGCGCGGCTCGTGTGGGTAGACGGTAGATGTTTCCACCAGCTTGCCCGTGGCATCGACCACAGCCACTTTCACGCCAGTGCGAATGCCAGGGTCCAGGCCCATCACCACGCGCGGGCCTGCAGGGGCTGCCAGCAACAAGTCGCGCAGGTTGTCGGCAAACACTTTGATGGCCACCTTTTCAGCTTCTTCACGCAGACGTGTGAACAAGTCGCGCTCGGTAGAGAGGCTGAGCTTCACACGCCACGTCCACGCCACGCATTTGCGAATCAGATCGTCCCCTGCCCTGCCCGAATGGCTCCAGCCGAGGTGCAAAGCAATCTTGCCTTCGGCCAAGCTAGGCTTACCAGGCTCGGGTTCGACGGGCAGAACCAATTTAGCGTCGAGCATTTCTAGTGCACGGCCACGGAACACGGCCAAGGCGCGGTGCGAGGGCACGCGGCCAATGGGCTCGTCATATTCAAAGTAGTCACGAAACTTCGCCACATCGGGGTTGTTTTCGTCTTTCCCAGCGGCCAGCTTGCTGCGGAACAAGCCTTCAGCCCACAGCCACTCGCGCAAAGATTGAACCAGCGACGCGTCTTCAGCCCAACGCTCGCTCAACAGGTCGCGCACACCGTCAAGGACAGCAGCCACGGTGGTGAAGTCGGCCCCTTCAATCTTGCCCGCAGGCAAGATGAACGCTTCGGCTTCTACATTGGGGTTGAGTGTGGGATCGGCAAACAGCTTGTCGGCCAGTGGCTCCAAGCCAGCTTCTTTAGCAATCATGCCCTTGGTGCGGCGCTTGGGCTTGAACGGCAAGTAAATGTCTTCCAGCTCTTGCTTGGTGGGTGCAGCTTCAATAGCAGCCAACAACTCGGGCGTGAGCTTGCCTTGTTCTTGAATGCTCTTGATCACCGCAGCGCGGCGGTCTTCCAGCTCGCGCAGGTAGCTCAGGCGCGCTTCGAGTTCACGAAGCTGAATGTCATCCAAACCGCCTGTGACTTCTTTGCGGTAACGGGCAATAAAAGGCACGGTTGCGCCACCGTCGAGCAACTCAACGGCAGAGCGCACTTGGGCTTCGGAGATCTTGATTTCGTCCGCCAGTTGGCGGGTAATTTTTTGCATGTTTGAAGGAAGGCTGTTTCGTCAAAGTCGGCAATTTTGCCTTAGCTCAGAGTGACACTTGAAAACAGACTTGGCTTAGCTATCGAGGTTTGTGGTAGGTGTTTATGTGCCTCGTACCACCCAATAAAAAGGGGTTGTGGTGTGCCAAGGCGGCGCCATTCGTCGCGCAGCGATGTAAGCCGCTTTTGGCATACCGCAACCCCGAGCCACCGAAGGGTAGCCCACTCTCCGAGCGCAACCAGAGCTAGTCCGTAGACACCTCATGCAACTCAGTAGGCCCCGCATCACGCTTGACGTACTTAAAAGTAGCCGTCGCATGCGCACACACATTCCCTTGCGCATCCAACAACGTCCCCTCACAAAACGCCATACTCCCAGTGCGGTGCATCAACCGCCCTTTGCCCGTCAACTCACCTTTGGCAGGCTGCATGAACGAGGTTTTCATTTCAATCGTGACCACCCCCATGCCCCGGTCCACGCTGCGTGCAGCCGAGGCCAGTGTCACATCTAAGAACGTCATCACCGCCCCGCCATGCGTCACATTGAACGAATTCATGTGCTCCGGTTCGGGCGTGTAACGCAGCTCTGAATAGCCATCGTCAAAGAACACCAACTCAAAACCGAGATGGTCGACAAACGGGATGTAAGCGCCAAAGCTTTCTTGCATGATGTTCTCCTTGTGGTGTTACAGAACTTCGAAGATGCCCGCAGCGCCCATGCCACCGCCAATGCACATGGTCACGCAGACGCGTTTGGCACCACGGCGTTTGCCTTCAATCAAGGCATGGCCGACCAAGCGTTGGCCGCTCACGCCATAGGGGTGGCCCACGGCGATTGCACCGCCGTTGACGTTCAAGCGGTCATCGGGGATGCCGAGTTTGTCGCGGCAGTACAGCACTTGCACCGCAAAGGCTTCGTTGAGTTCCCACAGGTCAATGTCGCCCATGCCAAGACCTAGGCGCTTGAGCACTTTGGGAATCGCATACACAGGGCCAATGCCCATTTCGTCTGGCTCGCAGCCGGCCACGGCAAAGCCGAGGAAGCGGCCCAAGGGCTTTAGGCCACGTTTGCTGGCGAGCTCTTCGCTCATCACCACGCAAGCGCCCGCGCCGTCTGAAAACTGGCTGGCATTGCCCGCAGAAATCAAACCACCGGGCATGGCGGACTTGAGGTTGGCCAAGGCTTCAACGGTCGAGCCTTCGCGGATGCCCTCGTCTTTGCTGACCGTCACTTGCTTGGTCATCAAGCCCATCACTTTGTCGGCAATGCCAGCTTTGACGGTGATGGCGGCAATTTCTGCATCAAACAAACCCGCCGCTTGTGCAGCAACAGCGCGTTGCTGGCTGCGTGCGCCGTATTCGTCCATCGCTTCGCGGCCAATGTTGTAGCGCTTGGCCACGTTCTCGGCGGTTTGCAGCATGTTCCAGTAGATCTCTGGCTTCTTTTTGTTGAGCGCCAAATCCATCAGCATGTGTTGGTTCATCTCTTGTTGCACACACGAGATGCTTTCTACGCCACCGGCTACATACACATCGCCCTCGCCCGCAATGATGCGCTGCGCAGCGGTGGCAATGGTTTGCAAACCTGAAGAACAAAAACGGTTGATGGTCATGCCCGATACCGACACAGGGCAATCGGCCATGAGTGCGATTTGACGGGCAATGTTGGTGCCGGTTGCGCCTTCGGGCAAGGCGCAGCCCATGATGACGTCGTCCACTTCGGCAGCTTCAATGCCAGCGCGCGCAATGGCGTGTTTGACGACGTGACCACCCAAGGTTGCGCCGTGGGTCATGTTGAAAGAGCCCTTCCAGCTTTTGGCAAGCGGTGTGCGGGCGGTAGAGACGATGACAGCGTTGGTCATAGGGATTCCTTAAATTCGGTTCAGTTGAAGGTTTTGCCTTCAGCGGCGAGCTTGGCGAGCAAAGGTGCGGGCTTCCAAAACTCGGCATCATCGTGGGGGTTGGTGGCAAAGCGTTGCATGGCTTGCACCACGTTGAACAAGCCCAACTCGTCGGCGTAGTTCATGGGGCCGCCGCGGAAGATGGGGAAGCCGTAACCGCTGATGTAGACCATGTCGATGTCGCTGGCCTTGCTAGCAATGCCCTCTTCCAAAATGTGCGCAGCTTCGTTGACCAACGCAAAGTTCAGGCGCTGCACGATTTCTTCATCGCTGATCTTGCGTGGCTTGATGCCCAGATCTTCGCGGTGTTTGGCAATCATGGCCTCGACATCTTTGTTGGGGATGGCATCGCGTTTGCCAGGCTTGTAGTCGTACCAACCCGCACCGGTTTTTTGACCGAAGCGACCTTGTTCGCACAACAGGTCGGCGGTTTTGCTGTAGCGACGTGTGGGGTTTTCGGCGTATTGGCGCTTGCGGATGGCCCAGCCAATGTCGTTGCCCGCCAAGTCGCTCATGCGGAATGGGCCCATGGCCCAGCCAAATTTTTCAAGGGCGCGATCCACTTGCGCTGGGGTGCAGCCTTCGTCGAGCAAGAAGCCGGCTTGACGCGCGTATTGGTCAATCATGCGGTTACCAATGAAACCATCGCACACGCCGGAGAGCACGGCAATCTTCTTAATTTTCTTGGCCACGTCCATCGCGGTGGCCAGCACGTCTTTAGCGGTGTCTTTGCCACGCACCACTTCGAGCAGCTTCATCACGTTGGCAGGACTGAAGAAGTGCAAGCCCACCACGTCTTGCGGACGCTTGGTGAAGTGGGCAATTTTGTTGAGGTCCAAGGTCGAGGTGTTGGACGCCAAAATCGCGCCCGGCTTCATCACCGCATCGAGTTGTTTGAACACCGCTTCTTTGACACCCATGTCCTCAAACACAGCCTCAATCACGAGGTCGGCGTCTTTGATGTCGTCGTAGCTCAGCGTGGTGCTGAGCAGCGCCACGCGCTGGGCAGCCTTGTCTTCTTTGAGCTTGCCTTTTTTGACACGGTCTTCGTAGTTTTTCTTGATCGTGGCCACGCCACGGTCTAAGGCTTCTTGTTTGGTTTCCAGTATTTTGACGGCAATGCCTGCGTTCAAAAAGTTCATGGCAATGCCACCGCCCATGGTGCCTGCCCCAATGACGGCCACCAGTTTGATGTCGCGCACCGGTGTATCGCTGGGCACATCGGCAATTTTGCTGGCTGCGCGTTGGGCGCCAAACAAATGGCGCAAGGCACGGCTCTCAGGCGTCCACATGAGGTTGATGAAGTGCTCGCGCTCAAACATCATGCCGTCGTCAAACTTCTTCTTAGTGGCCTGCTCCACCGCATCCACCGCTTTAGGTGGTGCGGGGTAGTTCTTAGCCATGCCTTTGACCATGTTGCGGGCAAACTGGAAGTACGCATCGCCTTGTGCGTGCTTGCATGGCAAGTCGCGCACTTTGGGCAAAGGGCGCACATCGGCCACTTCGCGTGCGTAGGCAATGGCTTCGTCCATCAGGCTTTGTGCGGACATGGCCATTTGGTCAAACAGCTTTTGGCCGGGCACCATGCTGAGCATCTCGCTCTTGACGGCTTCGCCGCTGACGATGAGGTTCAACGCGGGTTCGACGCCCAAGGCGCGTGGCAAGCGTTGTGTGCCGCCTGCGCCTGGAATGAGTCCGAGCTTGACTTCAGGCATGCTGATGCTGGTGCCTGGTGCACAGATGCGATAGTGGCAACCCAAGGCAAGCTCTAAGCCGCCACCCATAGCCACGCTGTGCATGGCCGCCACCACGGGCTTGCTGCAGTTTTCCACGCATGAAATCACGCTGAGCAAGTTGGGTTCTTGGAAGGCTTTGGGCGAGCCAAACTCGCGCACATCTGCGCCACCTGAAAACGCTTTGCCGTGTCCCGTGATGACCACGGCTTTCACCGCAGCATCAGCTTGCGCTTGCGCAATACCCGACACCAAGGCGCGGCGGGTCTCTAGCCCCATGCCGTTGACGGGTGGGTTGTTCAGCGTGATCACGGCCACATCGCCGTGTACTTGGTAGTCTGCACTCATCGGATTTCCTTTTGAAAACGAATTCTTGGTTTTAAGTGTTGGGCAGCTTGTAGTCTTTGAGCAGCTCGCGCAATTTGGTTTTGAGCATCTTGCCGGTGGCCCCGATGGGGATGGCATCGACAAACACCACATCGTCTGGGATTTGCCACTTGGCAGTCTTGCCTTCGTAGAAAGCCAACAACTCTTCGCGACTCACCTGTGCTTCTGGTTTTTTCACCACGGCCACGATGGGGCGCTCGTCCCACTTGGGATGCGCCACACCAATGCACGCGGCCATTGCCACAGCAGGATGCGCCACGGCGATGTTTTCAATGTCGATGGAGCTGATCCACTCGCCGCCCGATTTGATGACGTCTTTGCTGCGGTCGGTGATTTGCATGAAGCCATCGGCATCAATCGTGGCCACATCGCCTGTGGGGAACCAATCCAGGCCGTCTTTGTCTTTCACCAGCGGGTTGCCCTCGCCTTTGAAATAGTTGGCAACAACCCAAGGACCACGCACCAACAAGTCACCGTAGGCTTTGCCGTCGTGGGGTTGCTCCTCGCCAGCGTCGTTGACGATTTTCATGTCGACGCCGTAGATTGAGCGGCCTTGCTTCATCAACAACTTCATTTGCTCTTCTTTGGGCAACTTGAGGTGTTTGTTTTTCAAGGTACACAAAGTGCCCAGTGGGCTGAGTTCAGTCATGCCCCAGGCATGCAACACATCCACGCCGTAGTCCTCGCGGAAGGCGTCAATCATGGCAGGCGGGCAAGCTGAGCCACCAATCACGGTGCGCTTCAAGGTGGAGAACTTCAAGCCATTGGGTTTCATGTAGCCCAGCAACATTTGCCACACCGTGGGCACGCCAGCCGCATAGGTGACGCCTTCGTTTTCGATCATTTCATAGACGGATTTGCCGTCCATGCCTGGGCCTGGGAACACCAGTTTGGCGCCTGTGAGCGCGGCGCTGTAGGGGATGCCCCAGGCGTTGACGTGAAACATGGGAACCACAGGCAGGATCGAGTCGCGGGCAGAAATGGACATCACATCTGGCAGTGCGGCGGCGTAAGCGTGCAAGGTCGTCGAGCGGTGGCTGTACAAGGCAGCTTTTGGGTTGCCTGTGGTGCCGCTGGTGTAGCACATGCTCGACGCAGTGTTCTCATCAAACACAGGCCATGTATAGCGGGTGCTTTGTTGGCCCATCCAAGCTTCGTAGCTCACGAGGTTGGGGATGCCACTGTCAGCGGGTAGTTTGTCGGCGTCGCACATGGCCACCCACTGCTTGACCGTCGGGCACTTGCTGTGCACGGCTTGAATGATGGGCAAGAAGGTCATGTCAAAGCACAGCACTTGGTCTTCGGCATGATTGACGATCCAAGCAATTTGTTCTGGGTGCAAGCGAGGATTGATGGTGTGCAACACGCGGCCCGAACCACTGACGCCAAAGTAAAGCTCTAAGTGGCGATAACCGTTCCATGCGATGGTGGCCACCCGATCACTGAATGCCAGCTTCATGCCGTCGAGTGCATTCGCCACTTGGCGTGATCTACGAGCTACATCAGACCACGTATAACGGTGAATATCCCCTTCTACCCGTCGAGACACGACTTCGCTGTCGCCATGGTGTTTGTCTGCGAACTCAATCAAATTTGAGATGAGCAGCGGTTGGTTTTGCATCAAGCCGAGCATGGTGGTTCTCCTGGTGTTTTATGTTTTCGCACGATCGTGCTTTTTTGTTATTGTGCCAATACTTTCAAGCATTTGAGGATCACCCACAAAAAACCAGCCTATGGATAACCCGAGACAATGGCGACCATGTTTCATCGCCCTGCCATCCCTACTGTTGAGTTGCCTTGGCTAAGCGCCTCTGGCAATGCAGGCTTTGCAGCACTTGGCGCGTCATTTGCCACACCCACGTCCCCCACGCCATTGCCAGCACCTCATTGGGTTGGGTGCAATGACGCATTTCGGGCTCAGCTAGGTTTACCCAACGAACTTTGGCAACAGCAAGAGGTGCTTGAGTTGTTGACTGGCAACCGTGAGCCCGCGAACCATGCCACCTATGCCAGCGTATACAGCGGCCATCAGTTTGGGCACTGGGCTGGACAGTTAGGCGATGGCCGCGCCTTGAATCTGGGCGCAATACAAAGCCCCATTGGCTTACATGAACTGCAGCTCAAAGGTGCAGGCCCCACGCCTTATTCGCGCCGAGGCGATGGCCGCGCTGTGTTGCGCTCTAGCATCCGTGAGTTTTTAGCGAGCGAGGCCATGCATGGCTTAGGCATTTCCACCACGCGGGCCTTGTGCGTCACGGGCTCACCCGCCCATGTGCATCGCGAAGAAGTGGAGACCGCTGCTGTCGTGACCCGCATCGCCCCTAGCTTTGTGCGTTTTGGCCACTTTGAGCATTTCGCTGCCAATGGACAAATCGACGAACTACGCACCTTGGCAGACCATGTGGTGGCAGAGCACGTCCCCAAGTTGCAGGCCATGCAGGGTGCGCAACGCTATGTGGCTTTGTTGCACGAAGTCACGCAACGCACGGCGGCGTTGATGGCAGATTGGCAAGCCGTGGGCTTTTGTCACGGCGTGATGAACACGGACAACATGAGCATTTTGGGCCTCACGCTTGACTACGGGCCATTTCAGTTCATGGACGGATTTGACGCCAACCACATTTGCAACCACTCAGACCACCAAGGCCGGTATGCCTATGCGCGGCAGCCCCAAATCGCGTATTGGAATTTGTTTTGTCTCGGCCAAGCGTTGATGCCGTTGATTGACGAGCAAGGCCCCGCCTTGGCGGCTTTAGAGAGCTACAAGCAAGCGTTTCCTGAAGCGATGGACCAACGCATGCGCGACAAGCTGGGTCTGCAAGGGGCGCACGAAGGCGACCGTACGTTGGTCGAGGACCTGTTGCAAGCCCTGCAACAAGACCATGTGGACTACACCGTGTTTTGGCGGCGTTTGAGCATCGCCGTGCGCGAATCGGCGCACAGCAGCCATGCGTTTGAGCCGGTACGTGATCTCTTTCTTCACCGCGAGGTGTTTGATGCGTGGTGCACACGTTACCTCGACCGTTTAGGAGCAATCGACCGCCAAGCCACGGGAGACGCCATGTTGCGCACCAACCCCAAATACATTTTGCGCAACCATTTGGGCGAGCTGGCCATTCGCCAAGCGAAAGCAGGCAACTTTGCGATGGTGCAAGACCTGCTGCATGTATTGCACAGCCCTTTTGACGAACATCCCACTTACGAAACTTGGGCTGGCCTTGCGCCAGAATGGGCATCTTCTATCGAAATCAGTTGTTCTTCATGACGATTCACAAAACCGAACAAGAATGGCGTGTGTTGCTGGCAGCTAAAAACGCCGAGCCCGTGGCCTTTGCTGTCACACGCCAAGCCGCCACTGAGCGGCCATTCACAGGCAAGTACGAAGACCATTGGCAAAGCGGCAGCTACCACTGCATTTGCTGTGGTGCCAAATTGTTTGATTCATCCACCAAGTTTGATGCTGGATGCGGCTGGCCTAGCTTTCACACGGCCGCCAGTGCTGATGCCATTGCCGAGCGCAGAGACACCAGCCACGGCATGGTGCGTGTGGAAACGGTCTGCAGTCAGTGCGAGGCACACTTGGGCCATGTATTCGAAGACGGCCCTGCCCCCACGGGCTTGCGCTACTGCATGAACTCGGCTTCGTTAGACTTCGTGCCTAGCTAAGACATAAAGCACGTATGAAATTACTCCTCGATTTTTTCCCCATCATCCTCTTTTTCATCACCTTCAAAACTTGGGGAATCATGGCCGCCACTGCCGTGGCCATTGCGGCCACCGTCGTGCAAATTGGCTACCTCTGGCGCAAAAACGGCTTTGTGGAACCCATGCAGTGGGTCAGCTTGGGTGTCATCGTCGTGTTTGGTGGCGCAACCTTGCTCACCCAAGATGAAACCTTCATCAAATGGAAGCCTACGGTGTTGTACTGGCTCATGGGCGGCGCTTTGTGGGTGGGTCACTTCGTGTTCAAGCGTAATTTCATTCAACAACTCATGGGCGCACAAGTCACTTTGCCCGATCATGCTTGGGGTGTGTTGCTGCACAGCTGGGCTTGCTTCTTCACCGTGATGGGCTGCATCAACATTTGGGTGGCCAATCACTTTGACACCGACACTTGGGTGAGCTTCAAACTCTTTGGTGGTTTGGGGCTTATGTTGGTGTTTGTGGTGGCTCAAGGCATTTACATGAGTCGCTTCATGCAAGACCAGCCAGAGGACGGCGCATGACCATCACGGCACAGGCGCTGACACAAAAATTACAAGCGCGTTTAAATCCTGAGTTCGTGGAAGTTTTAGACGAAAGCGCTGCACATGCAGGCCATGCAGGCGCCAACGGCACAGGCTTTGGGACCCATTTTCGGGTTCGCATTCAAAGTGCCCTTTTCATTGGTAAATCGCGGGTTGCACGTCATCGCCTTGTGTATGATGCGTTGCAAGAATATATTGATCAAGGCTTGCACGCCTTGGCCATTGAAGTCATCGAACACACCTGAGACCTGACATGAAAAAACAAATGATTTGGACCGCTGTTGCTACTGCTGCCTTTGCCTGCTTGAGCATGGGCGCTTCGGCACAAAACATCGCCATCGTGAATGGCAAGGCTGTGCCCTCGACCCGTGTCGAGGCACTCAAGCAGCAAGTGGCTCGCTCTGGCCGTCCCATCACACCTGAGGTCGAAGCCCAAATCAAAGAAGAAGTCATTGCGCGCGAAATCTTCATGCAAGAAGCGCAAAAGCGTGGCTTGGATTCCACTGACGAATACAAAGCTCAAATTGAGTTGGCACGCCAAACCATTTTGATTCGCGAGTTGTTCGCTGAATTCCAAAAAACATCTGCGGTCACTGACGCCGATGTGCAAGCCGAATACGACAAATTCGTGGCAGCCAACGGTGGCAAAGAGTACCGCGCACGTCACATCTTGGTGGAAACCAAGGAGCAAGCTGAAGCCATCCTCGCCAGCTTGAAAAAAGGTGGCAAGTTTGAAGACATCGCCAAAAAGCAATCCAAAGACCCAGGCTCAGGTGCCAACGGTGGTGATCTCGATTGGGCGGCTGCTGGCAATTACGTCAAAGAGTTCTCTGAAGCCATGGTCGCTTTGAACAAAGGCCAAGTCTCTGCCCCCGTGCAAAGCCAATTTGGTTTCCACATCATCCGTTTGGACGATGTGCGTGAAGCGCAATTGCCCTCTTTGGAAGAGGTGAAGCCACAAATCGTGCAACAAATGACCCAACAGCGCATGGCTGCTTTCCAACAAGAATTGCGCGCCAAAGCCAAGGTCGAGTAATTCACCTTTGCCTCATGCACACAGCGGCCTTCGGGCCGCTTTTGTTTTTCAGATAATCGCACCATGTCCTTGCTCAACCACCAACTCGAACTGCTTGCCCCCGCCCGCGATGCAGACATTGGCATTGCCGCCGTTCACCACGGGGCCGATGCGGTGTACATCGGGGCCCCTGCATTTGGCGCTCGCGCCAGCGCGGGCAACAGCTTGCAAGACATCGAACGCCTGTGCAAAGAGGCGCACCGCTTCAACAGCAAAATTTTCATCACCCTCAACACCATCTTGCGTGACGACGAATTGGAAGACGCGCAAAAAATGGCGTGGGATGTCTACCGTGCAGGTGCCGATGTGCTGATCGTGCAAGACATGGCGTTTTTGGAAATGGACTTACCGCCCATCCAATTGCACGCCAGCACGCAAACCGACATTCGCACACCCGAGAAGGCGAAGTTCATGCAAGACGTGGGCTTTTCGCAAATCGTCTTGGCGCGTGAGCTGACGCTGCCGCAAATCCAAGCCATCCACGATGTGCTCGACATGGACCGCTGCAAGCTGGAGTTCTTCGTACACGGCGCTTTGTGCGTGGCCTACAGCGGCCAGTGCTACATCAGCCATGCGCACACAGGTCGCAGCGCCAACCGTGGCGACTGCAGCCAAGCCTGCCGCCTGCCCTATCACGTCACCGATGCACAAGGCCGCTTCATTGCCCACGACAAGCATGTGCTTTCGATGAAAGACAACAACCAAAGCGAGAACCTCGCCGCCTTGGTCGACGCCGGTGTGCGCAGCTTCAAAATCGAAGGCCGCTACAAAGACATGGCCTATGTGAAAAACATCACCGGCCACTACCGCGTGTTGATCGACGAGTTAATCGAGTCACGCCAATACTCAGCCGACCCCGAGCGCCCACCGTTGGCCCGCGCATCGAGTGGCAACACCACGCTGTACTTCACGCCCAACCCCGAGCAGAACTTCAACCGCGAATTCACCGACTACTTTGTGCAAGGCCGCAAAGAAGACATTGGCGCGTTTGATTCGCCCAAAAACCCCGGCATTGTGTTGGGCGAAGTCACGGCTACGGGCACGAACTGGCTCGAAGTCAAGCCTTACGACAAGGCGGCCGTGCTGCACAACGGCGATGGCCTGTGCTACTACGACCTGCAAAAAGAACTGGTGGGCGTGGCCATCAACCGCGCCGAAGCGACGGCCAAGAAAGGCGTGTGGCGCTTGTTCCCCAAAGACCCGATGGAAGGCTTTCGCGATTTGCGTGCAGGCATGGTCATCAACCGCAACCGCGACATGGACTGGGTGCGCGGGCTTGAAAAAACATCGAGCGAGCGCCGCATAGGCGTGTGGGCCGAGTTGGCAGAAACGCCGCAAGGCTTTGAGCTCAAACTCACCGACGAAGATGGCCACACGGCAGCCGCCGCCCTCTCCTGCCCCAAAGAACTCGCCAAAGACGCGGTGCGCAACGACGCCAGCCTGCGCGAGAACTTGGGCAAATTTGGCGCTACCGCGTTTGAAGTGCTCAATCTGCAACTCAATTTGAGCCAAGCGTGGTTTGTGCCAGCCTCGTCCATCAACGCTTTGCGCCGCGATGCGGTGGCGGCTTTGGAGCAAGCGCGTTTAGACGCTTACCAACGCCCCACACGCTTAGCCGCAGTGCAGCCCCCTGCGACCTACCCCGAAGACTCGCTCACCTACCTAGCCAACGTCTTCAACCAAAAAGCCCACGACTTTTATGCCAAGCATGGCGTGAAAGTGATTGAAGCTGCGTACGAAAGCCACGAAGAACTGGGCGAAGCCAGCCTGATGATCACCAAGCATTGCGTGCGTTTCAGCATGAGCCTATGCCCCAAGCAAGCCAAGGGCGTGACAGGGGTGCAAGGCACGGTCAAGGCCGAGCCGCTCATGCTCATCAACGGCAGCGAAAAACTCACCCTGCGCTTTGACTGCAAGCCCTGCGAGATGCATGTGGTGGGCAAGATGAAAAAGTCGGTGCTCAACCAACGTGTCAAAGAGATGGCCGAGTCACCCATCACGTTTTACAAAACACGCCCATGACGCAGCCTAGGCGCAAATGACTTCACCACGCAGCGCAACGGTTTCTATCTTCATTGGCCAAGTGCGCGCCTTGCCCGAAACGGGGCGCCCTACGGGCATGTACAAAACTGCCGTGCAATCGCCGATTGCTTTGGGTGTAAACGGCTTCGAAGGCGACCAACAAGCCGACCTGCGCGTGCACGGCGGGCCCGACAAAGCGGTGCACCTCTACCCCACACGCCACTACGCCCAGCTGGCTGCTAAGTTTGACGAAGCTGCAGCGTTGATGCAGCCCGGCAGCATGGGCGAAAACATCGCCACGCCCGACTTGGACGAACACGATGTGCGCCTAGGCGATGTGTGGCAACTCGGCACAGCGCTGATTCAAGTCTGTCAACCGCGCAACCCATGCTGGAAGATTGACGAGCGCTTTGGCGCAGACGGCATGGCCTTGTTCATCGACCAACACCTGCTCACCGGCTGGTACTGGCGCGTGCTGCAAACGGGTGTGGTCAATCCCACCGACACCTTGGTGTTGCACGAAGCTGCCAGCCACGCCCCGACCCTGCACCAAGCCATGACGCTGTGGCGTGAGCATCGACCGGATTTGGCTGCATTGTCGACCTTGGCCGAAACGCCAGGTATTGCCAAGGTCTGGCAAGACAAGATCAAGCAGCGTGTGATCTACTTGATGAAGCCAACCTAGCCCGTTCAAGCCCCCATAAAAAAACGCAGCGCTAAGCTGCGTTTTTCGTTTGTGCTGCGGCGTATTAGCCAACCCACTTACGCGCATTACGCCACATGCGCATCCATGGGCTAAACGCCTCGATGCCACCAGAGGCGTTCAAATCGGTCCAGCTCATTTGCACGTTGCGGAACACGCGCTCGGGGTGCGGCATCATGGCGGTGAAGCGGCCGTCGGCGGTGGTGACGGACGTCAAGCCACCGGCGCTGCCGTTGGGGTTGAACGGATAGGCCTCAGTGGCTGCACCGTGGTTGTCCACAAAGCGCATGGCGGGCAGCACTTTGGCGGCATTGCCGCGTTGGCTGAAGTTGGCAAAGCCTTCGCCGTGCGCCACGGCAATGGGCAAGCGCGCACCGGCCATGCCTGCGAAGAACAGCGAGGGTGACTCCAACACCTCCACCATGCTCAAACGCGCTTCAAAGCGCTCGCTTTGGTTGGTGGTGAAGCGTGGCCAGTCTTGCGCGCCAGGAATGATGTCGGCCAACTCGGCAAACATTTGGCAGCCGTTGCACACGCCCAAGCCAAAGGTGTCGGTGCGGGCAAAGAAGGCTTGCATTTGCGCCGACAGCGTGGGGTTGAACGTGATGGAGCGCGCCCAGCCAATGCCTGCGCCCAAGGTGTCGCCGTAGCTGAAGCCTCCGCAAGCCACCAAGCCTTTGAAGTCTTGCAGCTTGGCGCGGCCCGTTTGCAAGTCGGTCATGTGCACGTCGTAAGCGTCAAAGCCTGCGGCGGCAAAGGCGTAGGCCATTTCCACATGCGAGTTGACGCCCTGCTCGCGCAGCACGGCCACTTTGGGTTTGGCACCCACGTTGATGAAAGGCGCGGCCACATCGTCCAACACACCCGCTGGCAAATGCACATGCATGCCGGGGTCGGTGGGCACGCCTTTGCTGGCGTGTTCGGCGTCGGCGCAGGCAGGGTTGTCGCGCTGCTGGCAAATCTTCCAGCTCACGCTGTCCCACACTTGGTGAAGGTCGTGCAAGTAGGCGCTGAACACCTCTTTGGTGTCGCGCCACACGCTCACTTGGCCCTTGCCTTTGTCCACGGTCGACGACTCGGGGCGTGTGCTGCCCACAAAGTGGCTGTGTTTAGACAGACCATGCTCGCGCAGCACTTGCATCACGTCGTTGCGCTCGCTGCTGCGCACTTGCAAGACCACGCCCAACTCTTCATTGAACAAAGCTTGCAGGGTGAGCTCTTCACGACGGGCGCTGACTTGGGTGGCCCAGTTTTTCGAGTCGCCGTACTCGGCGCGGCTGTCGGTGATGCCGTCGCCCTCGGTGATGAGCATGTCCACATTCAGCGCCACGCCCACTTGACCTGCAAAGGCCATTTCGCAAACGGCGGCCATCAAACCACCGTCGCTGCGGTCGTGGTAAGCCAAGATCTTGCCCTGCGCACGCAAGGTGTTGATGGCCTTCACCAAGGCCACCAGCTCTTGCGGGTTGTCAAGGTCGGGCACTTGGTCACCCGCCTGGTTGAGCACTTGGCCTAACACGCTGCCGCCCATGCGGCGCTGGCCTTCGCCCAACTGCACCAAGACCAAGGTGGTGTCTTCGCTGGCGTCGAGCTGAGGCGTGAGCGTGCCACGCACATCGCCCAAAGTGGCAAACGCGCTGATGATGAGGCTCACAGGCGACGTGACTTTTTTGGTCTCACCGTGGTCGGTCCACTGCGTGCGCATGGACAAGCTGTCTTTGCCCACGGGGATGGAAATGCCCAAGGCGGGGCACAGTTCCATACCCACGGCTTTGACGGTGTCGTACAAGGCGGCATCTTCGCCCGCTTCGCCGCACGCGGCCATCCAGTTGGCGCTGAGCTTGACGCGGGGTAAATCAATCGGGGCCGCCAACAAGTTGGTGATGGCCTCGGCCACGGCCATGCGACCCGAGGCGGGGGCGTTCAAGGCGGCCAAGGGCGTGCGTTCGCCCATGCTCATGGCCTCGCCTGCGAAGCTTTGGTAGTCGGCCAAGGTCACGGCCACATCGGCCACAGGCACTTGCCATGGGCCGACCATTTGGTCGCGGTGCGTCAGGCCACCCACGGCGCGGTCGCCAATGGTGACGAGGAAACGCTTGCTCGCCACCGTGGGGTGGCTCAGCACTTGAATCACGGCATCTTGCAAACTCACACCCGTGAGGTCCATCGGGGCGCTGGTGCGCGCCACACGCTTGACGTCGCGGTGCATTTTGGGCGGCTTGCCGAGCAGCACATCCATGGGCATGTCCACGGGCTGCACGGCTGCGCCTTCGTCGGCCAACACCAGTTGGCGCTCTTCGGTCGCCACACCGACCACCGCAAACGGGCAACGTTCGCGCTCGCAGAAGGCTTTGAACTGGTCAAGCGACTCAGGCGCAATGGCCAACACATAGCGCTCTTGGCTTTCGTTGGACCAAATTTCTTTGGGGGCCAAGCCTGATTCTTCGAGCGGCACGGCGCGCAAGTCAAAACGTGCGCCACGGCCTGCATCATTGGTCAGCTCGGGGAAGGCGTTGGACAAGCCGCCTGCGCCCACATCGTGAATAGCGAGGATGGGGTTGGCCTTGCCTTGCGCCCAGCAATGGTTGATGACCTCTTGTGCACGGCGCTCGATCTCGGGGTTGCCGCGTTGCACCGAGTCAAAGTCCAGCTCAGCCGCATTCGTGCCGCTGGCCATGGAGCTGGCTGCGCCGCCGCCCATGCCAATGCGCATGCCGGGGCCGCCGAGTTGAATCAGCAAAGTGCCTGCGGGGAATTCAATTTTCTTGGTTTGTTCGCTGTCGATCACGCCCAAGCCGCCCGCAATCATGATGGGCTTGTGGTAGCCGCGTGTCACGCCGGCCACTTCTTGTTCGTACTCGCGGAAATAGCCGGTGAGGTTGGGACGGCCAAACTCGTTGTTGAACGCCGCGCCACCCAAGGGGCCGTCGATCATGATTTGCAAGGGGCTGGCCATGTGCGCGGGGCGGCCCAAATTGCTGTCCCACAGCTTGGACACGGTAAAGCCGGTCATGCCCGCCTTGGGCTTGGAGCCACGGCCTGTGGCGCCCTCGTCACGAATCTCGCCGCCGTTGCCGGTGGATGCGCCGGGGTATGGCGAAATGGCGGTGGGATGGTTGTGGGTTTCGACCTTCATCAACACATGGTTGGTGGCAGCCACTTTTTCGTACTGAGGCAGGTCTTTGCCGTTGTTCACGGCCACAAAACGCTGCACGGGGTTGCCTTCCATGATGGAAGCGTTGTCCGAATACGCCACCACCGTGTATTGCGGGCTGGTTTTTTCAGTATGGCGAATCATGCCAAACAGGCTGTGAGGCTGCGCCTCACCGTCGATGGTGAACTCGGCATTGAAAATTTTGTGGCGGCAGTGCTCGCTGTTGGCCTGCGCAAACATCATCAGCTCCACATCGGTGGGATTGCGTTTGAGTTGCGTGAAAGCGTTGACCAAATACGCAATTTCGTCCTCGGCCAAAGCCAAGCCCCAGCGGGTGTTGGCGTCGCGCAGCGCGGCTTCGCCACCGCCCAGCACATCCACTTGCTCCATCGGCGCGGGGTGCAGCTCGGTAAAGAGGCCCAAGGCCTCGTCACGCGCGGGCATGACGGACTCGGTCATGCGGTCGTGCAACAGGTCGGCCACTTGAGCGAGTTGCTCGGGGCTCAGCGCTGCTTTGCTCAGCAAGCCGTCCTTGAGCTGCACTCGGAACTCGGTGATGCGCTCCACGCGTTTGATGGGCAAACCGCAGTTGTGCGCAATGTCGGTGGCCTTAGACGCCCAAGGCGACACCGTGCCCATGCGGGGCGTGACCACCAACAACACACCGTCTTGGCTACCGTGGGCCGGCTCGCCGTAGGTCAGCAAAGCTGCCAAGGTTTTTTGCTGCTCGGCACTCAGCGCGTCGACGCTGGCGACCAAGTGCACATGGCGGGCGCTCAGGCCTTGAATGCTGGGCGCAATCGCAGCCAAACGTGGCAAAAGTTGTTGAACACGGAAGTCGCTGAGGGCGTTGCCGCCTTCGAAAATGCTGATGTGCAGAGACACGGAGGGCCTTGAGATAGAGACAGAAATCAATTCATGCCGGGCCGCTGACTGGGGCTGGTCGGCAAAGGCTAGATTTTACGTGGCTACCGAAGGTGTTTTGTACACAATTCAGCCCCAGAAGCAGGTGTTTAGCTGCGGATGGGATAATCCAATCCATGACCATTTCCATCAAAGACGCCCAAGGCGCACAAGGCATGCGCATCGCGGGCAAGCTGGCCTCCGAAGTTCTCGATTTCCTCACCCCGCATGTGGTGCCTGGCGTGACGACCAACCAGCTGGACAAGCTGTGCCACGACTACATCGTGGATGTGCAAAAAGCCATCCCAGCGCCGTTGAACTACGACCCATCGGGCAACAACCCCTATCCCAAGTCGATCTGCACATCCATCAACCACCAGGTATGCCACGGCATTCCCAATGACAAGGCGCTGAAAAAAGGCGACATCGTCAACATCGACATCACCGTCATCAAAGACGGCTGGCATGGCGACACTAGCCGCATGTTCATCGTTGGCGAGGCCTCTATTGCGGCCAAGCGTTTGTGCAAGCTCACCTACGAAGCTATGTGGCATGGCATCGTCAAGGTCAAGCCCGGTGCACGTTTGGGTGACATTGGCTTTGCCATTCAGCGCTTTGCTGAGAGCAACGGCTGCTCGGTGGTGCGCGAGTTTTGCGGTCACGGCATTGGCCAGGTGTTCCACGAAGAGCCGCAAGTGCTGCACTACGGCAAGCCCGGCACTGGCGAAACATTGCAAGAAGGCATGACCTTCACCATCGAGCCCATGATCAACGCGGGCAAGAAAGACATCAAAGAGTTGGGCGACGGTTGGACCATCGTCACACGCGACCACTCGCTCTCCGCCCAGTGGGAACACACCATCCTCGTCACGCCCACGGGCTACGAGGTGCTGACCCTCTCTGAAGGCAGCCCCGCCCTGCCCGACTTTGTGACCACTACCTGCTGTTAAGCACCCGCGATGAACGCCTTGGCTAATCTGTACCGAAAGGACAAGGCGGCTTTGCTGCTGGCCGCGTCCGGCTCAACCACCCCTCGTAGCGTCAACAACTTGTTGCACAAGCTGTGCAACATGACCGACACCACCTTGCGTACGCTGTGGGACGCGGCAGGCTTTGACAACAACTTTTGCCTCGCTGCAGTGGGTGGCTATGGCCGTGGCGAGTTGTATCCGTACTCCGACGTGGATGTGCTCTTGCTCATGCCCGATGGCACTTCGCCTGAAAAAGACGAGCATCTCAAAGCGCAGATTGAAAAATTCATCGGCAGCTGCTGGGACACAGGTTTAGAAATTGGCTCTAGCGTGCGTACCGTCACCGAGTGCGTGCAAGAAGCTTCGGCCGACATCACCGTGCAAACCTCGCTCTTGGAAGCGCGTTTTTTGGTGGGCAGCGTCAAGCTGTTCAAAACCTTCCAAAAGCATTACGCGATCGCGTTAGACCCCAAAGCGTTCTTTGTGGCCAAAACCGCTGAGATGCGCCAACGCCACGCCAAGTTTGAAAACACGCCTTATTCGCTGGAGCCAAACTGCAAAGAATCACCCGGTGGCCTGCGCGACTTGCAAGTGGTGTTGTGGGTGGCCAAAGCCGCAGGCTTGGGCGACAGCTGGGAGAGTTTGGGACGCAAAGGCTTGGCCACCGATTTTGAAGTCAAGCAGCTCAAGCGCAATGAAGATGCCTTGGCCCTCATCCGCACCCGCTTGCACTTAGCGGCCAAGCGCCGCGAAGACCGTTTGGTGTTTGACATGCAGCACGCCGTGGCGCAGAGCTTGGGGCTGGGCAACGACGATGAAGGCAACTTCAACGCCCGCGTTGCCAGCGAAGCGCTGATGAAGCGCTACTACTGGGCTGCCAAAGCGGTGACGCAGCTCAACCAAATTTTGTTGCTCAACATCGAAGAGCGCCTGAGCAGCAACCAACACACCTTGCGCCCCATCAACGAGCGCTTTGCCGACAAGGCCGGCATGCTTGAAGTGACGAGCGACGACGTCTACCAAAACAACCCCCACGCGATTTTGGAAACCTTCTGGTTGTACGAAAACACGGTGGGCATCAGCGGCTTATCGGCACGCACCCTGCGTGCGCTGTACAACGCCCGCACGTTGATGGACGGCAAGTTCCGCGCTGATCCGGCCAACCGTGAGATGTTCATGCGCATCTTGCAAGCGCCCAGCGGCATGACGCACGCCATCCGTTTGATGAACCAAACCTCGGTGCTGGGTCGCTACCTGTGGCCTTTCCGTCGCATCGTGGGGCAAATGCAGCATGACTTGTTTCACGTCTACACCGTAGACCAACACATCCTCATGGTGCTGCGCAATGTGCGCCGCTTTTTCATGGCCGAGCATGCGCACGAATATCCGTTTTGCTCGCAACTCGCGGCCGGCTGGGACAAGCCTTGGATTTTGTTTGCCGCTGCTTTGTTCCATGACATAGCCAAAGGCCGTGGCGGGGACCACTCGCAACTCGGCCGTGGCGAAGTGCGCAAATTTGCACGCGACCATGACTTGAGCAAAGAAGACGGCAAGCTCATCGAGTTCTTGGTGGGTGAACACTTGACCATGAGCCATGTGGCGCAAAAGCAAGACCTGAGCGACCCCGATGTGATTCAAGCCTTCGCCAAGCGTGTGGGTAATGAGCGCAACCTCACGGCTTTGTATTTGCTCACCGTGGCCGACATTCGCGGCACCAGCCCCAAGGTGTGGAACGCTTGGAAAGGCAAGCTGCTGGAAGACCTCTACCGCTACACCGCCCGTGTGCTGGGTGGACGCGCCCCTGATGCCGATGCGGCAGTGGAGCAACGCAAGACCGAAGCCCTCACCATGCTCGCCTTGTATGCCTTGCCGTTCGAGGCCCATAAAGATTTGTGGGAAACCTTGGATGTGGGCTACTTCATGCGCCACGATGCGGCTGACATTGCGTGGCACACCCGCCAGCTCTCGCGCAGCTTGTCGGTGGCCAAGTCGCAAGACAAGCCTATGGGCGTGACCGTGCGCGCACGCTTGTCGCCCGTGGGCGAAGGCTTGCAAGTGATGGTGTACTCGCCCGATCAGCCCGATTTGTTTGCCCGAATTTGCGGCTACTTTGACCAAGCGGGTTTCAGCATTTGGGATGCCAAAGTGCACACCGCCACGAATGGCTACGCGCTGGACACCTTCCAAGTGGTGAGCGGCCATTTTGAAGAGCACTACCGTGATCTCATCAACTTGGTGGAAACTGGTTTGAGCGAGGCGATCAACGAAGCCAAACCTTTGCCTGCGGTTGGCAAAGGCCGCCAATCTCGCCGCGTGAAGAGCTTCCCCATCGCGCCGCGTGTGACTTTGCAACCTGACGAGCGTGCACAAAAGTGGTTGCTCAGCATCAGTGCCAGCGACCGTGTGGGCTTGCTCTACAGCGTGGCGCGTGTGTTGGCCAACCACAAGGTGAACTTGTTGCTGGCCAAAATCAGCACCTTGGGCGAGCGGGTGGAAGATACGTTCTTGATTGACGGTGCGGCTTTGCAGCAAAACAAAGCACAGCTGGAGATTGAGACAGAACTATTGGCCGCCTTGCAGGCTTAATCGTCTGCGTCATCCAAGCCCGGAAACAACACCTCGGTATAACCAAAGCGCGAGAAGTCACGCACCCGCATGGGGTACAGCTTGCCAATCAGGTGGTCGCACTCGTGCTGCACCACCCGCGCATGAAAGCCCTCTACCGTGCGGTCAATGGGTTGGCCTGTCTCGTCAAAACCTTGGTAACGCAAATGTTTGAAACGTGGCACAACGCCGCGCAATCCCGGCACGGATAAGCAACCTTCCCAGCCCTCTTCTTCCTCATCCCCAATCGGGGTGAGGACGGGGTTGATGAGCACGGTGTAAGGCACCACCGGCGCATCGGGGTAGCGTGGGTTGACCTCGCCCGAGCCAAACACCACCACTTGCAAATCGACACCAATTTGCGGCGCTGCAAGGCCTGCACCATTGGCGGCTTGCATGGTGTCGTCCAGGTCTTTGAGCAACGCATGCAACTCAGGCGTGTTGAATGCAGTTACCGGCTGAGCTATGCGCAACAAGCGGGCATCGCCCATTTTCAAAATCTCGCGAACAGCCATTGTGTTTCCCTCAAGCTGCGCTGGGCGCCGCACCGCCAGACTCGGCCACCAATGCCAAGAGCCCCGCTTCGTCTAGCACTTTGATGCCCAGCTCTTGCGCTTTGTCGAGCTTGCTGCCCGCCTCTGCCCCAGCCACCACGCAATGGGTTTTCTTGCTCACACTGCCTGCCACTTTGGCGCCTAGGGCTTCGAGCATGTCTTTGGCTTGGTCGCGGCTCAGCGTAGGCAAGGTGCCAGTCAGCACAAAGGTTTGGCCAGCCAGTGGCAGGCTTGCTCCTTCGGTGGGTTCGCCCTCTGTCCACGTCACGCCACAAGCACGCAGCTGCTCCACCACCTCGCGGTTGTGGGGCTGGTCAAAGAAGGTGCGAATGCTTTGCGCCACGATGGGTCCGACATCGGCCACTTGCAGCAATTGCTCCAGCGTGGCATCCATGATGGCGTCCATCTTGCCGAAGTGGCGTGCCAGCTCTTTCGCCGTGGCCTCGCCCACGTGGCGAATACCGAGGCCAAACAAAAAGCGCGGCAGCGTGGTTTGCTTGGACTTTTCAATGCTGGCCAGCACGTTGTTGGCCGACTTTTCGGCCATGCGCTCTAAGTTGACCAAGGCGGTAAAGCCCATGCGGTAGAGGTCGGGCAAGGTTTTGATGACGCCGGCGTCTACCAGCTGATCCACCAGCTTGTCGCCCAAGTCTTCAATCTCCACCGCGCGGCGATGCGCGTAGTGCAGGATGGCTTGCTTGCGCTGGGCGCTGCAAAACAGCCCGCCCGTGCAGCGATAGTCGGCCTCGCCTTCTTCGCGCACGGCCACGCTGCCGCACACGGGGCAGCTGTGAGGCATGGTGAAGATTTGCGCGTCTTGCAAGCGTTTTTCAGGCAGCACCGACACGACTTCGGGAATCACATCGCCCGCGCGGCGCACCACCACGGTGTCGCCCACGCGCACGTCTTTGCGGCGGGCCTCGTCTTCGTTGTGCAAGGTGGCGTTGGTCACGGTCACGCCACCCACAAATACGGGCGCGAGCTTGGCCACAGGTGTGAGTTTGCCGGTGCGGCCCACTTGCACTTCAATGGCTTGCACAGTGGTGAGCTGTTCTTGCGCGGGGTATTTGTGCGCGACGGCCCAGCGGGGTTCGCGGGTGACGAAGCCCAGCTGACGCTGCGCGGCCAAGCTGTTGACCTTGTAGACCACGCCGTCAATGTCAAAAGGCAAGGCATCACGCGCTTGCCCCATGCGTTGGTGAAAGTCCACCAAGCCCGCCGCGCCTTGCACACACGCGGTTTGCTCGGCCACGGGGAAGCCCCAGGCTTTCAAAGCCATGAGCAAGTCGTAGTGGGTGTTGAACACGGGGCCACCGTCTTCGGCGGGCGTGATGTCACCCAAGCCATAGGCAAAGAAGCTCAAGGGGCGCTGTGCGGCAATGGCGGGGTCGAGCTGACGCACGGCTCCGGCTGCGGCATTGCGCGGATTCACAAAGGTTTTTTCGCCCTTTTCGCCTGCGGCGATGCGGGTGCGTTGGCGCTCGTTGAGGGCCTCAAAGTCGGCGCGGGTCATGTGGACCTCGCCGCGCACTTCCAGCACGGCAGGCGCGTTGGCTGGCAAGCGCAGCGGGATTTGGCCAATGGTGCGGATGTTTTGGGTCACGTCCTCGCCGGTTTCGCCATCACCTCGGGTGGCGGCTTGCACCAGCACACCGTGTTCGTAGCGCAGGCTCATGGCGAGGCCGTCAAACTTCAGCTCGGCCACGTAGTCCACTGCGGGCTCGGCATCGCTCAAGCCCAGTTCTTTGCGGATGCGGGTGTCAAAGGCTTCAGCGCCGCTGGCTTCGGTGTCGGTCTCAGTGCGAATGCTGAGCATGGGCACGCGGTGCGTGACCTTGGCAAACGCGTCCAAGGGCTTGCCACCCACGCGCTGGGTGGGTGAATCGGGGGTGAGCAGTTCGGGGTATGCCGCTTCTAATGCTTGAAGCGCTTTGAACAAGCGGTCGTATTCGGCATCGGGGATGGTGGGCGCGTCCAGCACGTAGTACTGATGGCCGTGGTGGTGAAGTTGCTTGCGCAAGGCGGCGGCTTGCGCAGCGACGTCGCCTTGCTGGGCATCGCCGCCACCATCGGAGTTAGCGGCAGAGCCGCTAAATAAGTCAGCGGTGCTCATGCTGCCTGACCTTTGAATTAGCTGAACAAGCGACGCGCTTGCGGCGAGCCTGCCGACAAATCACGCGCGTCGAGTGTGTCGTACAAGGCCATGAGGTCGCGGGCAATGGCACTGATGGCCGCCTCAGACAAGGCTTGGCCGTTGTCGTCTGAAATGGCGCCATCCATCACACGCGCCAGTTCATAAGCGGTTTGAATCATGCGGGCATACGGCTCTTCTTTGCGATCCACTTGCGGCACATCGAGTGACAAGGTGAGCTCATAAATGGCCGATTGCGTGGGGTCTTCCGACATCGCAGCTTGCGAGTCAAAGGTGAGCCCCAAGATGGGGGGCAAGCCTGCCGTGGGTGCAGGCACCACCATGCGGCCTGGCAACACACCGGCAATAAAGCCCAAGCGTGCCGCGTTTTGCTGCACGTAGCCTGGGCTCCAAGCGGCTTTGGTGGCCTTCAAGGTGAAGCTCAATTGCGCGTCATGTGCGCTGGCAAAACTGTCGAGTTCGCGAGCACGGGCCACTTCTTCCAGCATGTCTGGAAATTCAGGCGCGGCGTTGATGGCATCGGCAAATGCTTGTGTTTTGGTGACGAACTCGGAGAACTCGATTTCATTCAAGGGGCCGGTACGGTTGGCCAGCTGCACGCCCGACTGGAACGCGCTGTAACGCTGACCGTGGCGGGGTAGCTCCCAAAGACCAGTATCCGCGTTGAGGCCTTCCACACTGAACAGTTTGCTACCCACGCGGCGCGTGGCGGGCAAGGCTGCCAAAGCTGCATCGCCAAAGATGGGGCTGTCAATTTCGATGGCCGCGATGACATCGATCAGGGCGTCAAGGGCGGGACGCTTTTCGGGCGGGGGCAAGTCAGAGGTGGCGGAGGCCATGACCTTGGCCACACTGGGAGCAGTTGGCGCCACCTCGGGCGCTTGGCTTGCTTGCTGAGCGGCGCGCTCTGCCGCAGCTTTCGCCGCAGCGGCTTTGGCTTCGGCGATGCGAGCCAGTTCAGCTTCATCCGGCACGCGTTGGGCGTGAGCCGTGGCCTCTTCCATCATGCTGCGGGCCATGTCACTCACGGGGTCTAGGCCGCCGCTGGTTTCATAGGTGGGTGCAATGCTGCTGGGCGTTGCCAATGCCTCGGGTTCGTGATGAGGTTCGAAACTCACAGGCACATCAAATGACGGCTCTTGCGGCTGGCCATAGTCGGGCGCGTAGGCCGCAGGCTCGATGCTTTTGTCTTGTGGCAGCGGCTCGGCCTGACGGGGCTTGTTTTTACGCGATGTCCATGTGCTGTGTGCCACCACACCCGCCAAGACCACGCCGCCTGCAATTGCTAAACCAATTTGAAGAGTACTCATGTTTTTATTTTGCTATCAAGCATCCGCCATGGACACAGCAGACTCCATGTCCACCGCCACAATGCGGGAAACGCCTTGTTCTTGCATGGTCACACCGATGAGTTGCTCGGCCATTTCCATCGCAATCTTGTTGTGCGAGATGAACAGGAATTGGGTTTCTTTGGACATGCTCGACACCAGCTTGGCGTAGCGCTCGGTGTTGGCGTCGTCGAGTGGCGCGTCCACCTCGTCCAGCAAACAAAACGGCGCTGGGTTGAGTTGGAAAATGGCGAACACCAACGCAATCGCGGTGAGCGCTTTTTCGCCACCTGAGAGCAAGTGAATGGTTTGGTTTTTCTTGCCGGGTGGCTGGGCCATGACCTGCACGCCAGAGTCCAAAATTTCTTCGCCGGTCATCACCAACTTGGCATTGCCACCGCCAAAGAGCTCTGGGAACATGCGGCCAAAGTGCTCGTTCACGACCTTGAAGGTGCCGCCCAAGAGCTCGCGGGTTTCGGCGTCAATCTTGCGAATAGCGTCTTCCAGCGTGTTCATGGCATCGGTCAAGTCAGTGCTTTGCGCATCCAAGAACTGTTTGCGTTCGCTGGCACTGGCCAGTTCTTCCAACGCGGCCAAGTTCACAGCGCCCAAGGCGGTAATCTCGCGGTGCAGGCGGTCGATCTCGCCTTGCAAACCGCCCAAGCGCACGTTGTTGGCGAGGATGGAGGCGGACACAGCTTCGAGGTCGGCCTCGGCGTCGGCCAGCAATTGGCTGTATTGCTCGAGGCCCAAACGCGCGGCTTGCTCTTTGAGTTGGAAGTCAGTGATGCGTTGGCGCAAAGGTTCCAACTCACGCTCCAGCTGCAAGCGGCGTTCGTCGCTGGCACGCAGTTTGGTGGTGAGGTCGTCGTACTCGCTGCGTTTGGCAGCCAGTGCGGCTTCGCGCTCCATCTTGATGTTCAGCGCGTTTTGCAAGCCCGCTTGTGCGGCTGCATCGGTCAAACGTGTGAGGTCTTCTTGCACACGCGCTTCTTCGGCAGACACCGAAGCTGCTTGTTGCGTGGCGGTGTCGATGATGCGTTTGAGTTCGGCTTCGCGCGTGGCCAAGCTGCGTTGGGCAAACTGGGCCTCTTGGGCTTGGCGTTCCAAGCTGCGTTGTTGTTCGCGGCTGTCGTTCAAGCGGCGCTCGGCGTTGATGACGGCTTCGTCTAGCTGGGCATGACGCTCTTGGCTGTCAGCCAGTTGCATGTCCAGCTCTTCAAAGCGGGCTTCTGCGGTGGCGCGGCGTTCTTGCAGGTCGGCCAATTGGGCTTCAACCTCTGACAAGTCACCACTGATTTGCTCGCTACGCGCGCGTGTTTGCTCGGCCAACTGGCTCAGACGCAAGGTCTCCACTTGCAGCTCATGCGCTGTGGCTTGTGCAGCGGTGGCTTCGGCACGGATGCTCACCAAGCGTTGTGACGATTCGCTGTACGCAGCCTCGGCTCGCACTAGGGCGTTGCGCGCCTCATCCGCGATGAAGGCTTGGGCCTTGCTGCTCTTGTCGAGGTTTTCAATTTCTTGGGCGCGGGCCAACAAGCCAGACTGTTCGTTGTCTTGCGCATAAAAGCTCACGCTGTGCGCGCTAATGGCATGGCCGCTCGGCACATAAATCACTTGTCCTGGTTGCAAGCTGCTGCGCTTGGCCAAGGCTTCGTCGAGGTTCG
Organism: Limnohabitans sp. MORI2; assembly: GCF_027925025.1. Taxonomy (NCBI): domain Bacteria; kingdom Pseudomonadati; phylum Pseudomonadota; class Betaproteobacteria; order Burkholderiales; family Comamonadaceae; genus Limnohabitans; species Limnohabitans sp. MORI2. Next base: position 1,354,300 of record NZ_AP027058.1, on the reverse strand, counting down.
GTGCTGTGAAGCAGCCGTTGAGCCAATCGGTCAACAAGGCTTTTTGGCCTGCATCGTTCAAACGCAACAGGTCAGACAAGCGAGGCAGGCTACCTTGTGACTCGGGTGCGGAAGCACTTGGTGGTGTGTAGAAAGCCAACTTGGCAGGTGGTGCATCGGTTTGGAAGGCGCGCACGATGTCTAAGCGAGACACTTCGAGCGATGCCATGCGCTCACGCAATGCAGCTTCAAGTGCGTTTTCCCAACCCGCTTCGATGTGGATGCGGCTCCACAAGGCTTGCAAACCGTCCAAACCATGCTTGGCGAGCCAAGGCTTGAGCTTGTCGTCGGTCTGCACTTTTTCTTGCAAGGCTTTGAGGGCCTCCAAACGGGCCGACAAATCGGCTTGCTTGGCTTGTTCGTCGTTCACAGCCTGTTGTGCGGCGCGACGTGCTTCGTCGAGCACAGGCACATTGGCTTGCAGCTCTTCGAGTTGCGCAGCCGTGACTTCGGCGTGGGCTTGAGCCTCTTGGAGTTGCTCTTTGAGATTGTTCAGGCGCACTTCATCAGGGGCGGCCAAGGCGTTTTTGTCGGCGCTCAAACGCTCTTGACGAGCATGCAGATTGCGGCTTTGTTCTTCGATGTTGCGTTGGTCTGCCGCCAACACCTGAATTTGCTGCTGCACTTGGGCCACGCTGGAGCGTTGCTCATTGCTGCGTTGTTGGGCGATGCGCAAGGCTTCTTCCAGCTCGGGCAGTTGCATGGCCTGCTCTTCCACTTGCGCGGCGAGCATGACGGCTTTTTCTTCGCCGTCCATGGCCATGGATGCTAAATTTTCAATCTCTTGCTGCGCTTGTTCGCTCTGAAGAGCCCAATGCGCGGTTTGTTCTTTGATTTGAATCAGGCGGGCTTCGGCGCGCTGACGGCCCTCCACCACAAAGCGAATCTCCGCTTCTAAGCGGCCCACTTCGGCGCTGGCTTCGTACAACGCACCTTGGGCTTGGTTCACCTGGTCGCCCGCTGCGTAGTGAGCTTGGCGCACGGTTTCAAGATCAGCTTCGATGTGGCGCAAATCGGCAATGCGGCTCTCGAGATCGTTCACCGCTTTGTCCGCTTGGGTTTTGATGCCCACTTGGTCGGCTTCGGCCTCAGCACGGCGCAAGAACCACAGTTGGTGCTGCTTCAAGGTCACATCCGCGTTGAGCGCGTGGTAGCGCTGAGCCACTTCAGCTTGTTTCTCCAACTTTTCAAGGTTGGCGTTCAACTCGCGCAAGATATCTTCCACGCGGGTCAAGTTCTCGCGGGTATCGCTCAGGCGGTTTTCAGTTTCGCGGCGGCGTTCTTTGTACTTAGATACGCCAGCCGCTTCTTCGAGGAATAAGCGCAGTTCTTCGGGCTTGGATTCAATGATGCGGCTGATCGTGCCTTGGCCAATGATGGCGTAAGCGCGTGGGCCCAAACCCGTGCCCAAGAACACGTCTTGCACGTCGCGGCGACGCACGGGTTGGTTGTTGATGTAGTAGCTCGAACCGCCATCGCGCGTGAGCACGCGCTTGACCGCGATTTCAGGAAACTGGCTCCACTGGCCGCCGGCACGGTGGTCTTCGTTGCTGAACACCAGCTCCACGCTGGAGCGGCTGGCCGCTTTGCGGGTGGTCGTGCCGTTGAAAATCACGTCTTGCATGGACTCACCACGCAGCTCGGACGCTTTGGACTCGCCCAGCACCCAACGCACGGCGTCCATGATGTTGGACTTACCGCAACCGTTGGGGCCCACCACGCCGACCAATTGGCCGGGCAGCATGAAATTGGTGGGTTCCGCGAAGGACTTGAAACCCGATAACTTGATTGAATTCAGACGCACTGAAAAGCCTCTTTTTATGAGGGTGTAATCATAAGGCGAGCCAAGCGCGAACTTCGGCCAACAAGGCCTCCAAACTAGGAACTAATGCAGTAAACACAGGGCCTGTGACGTTCAAAGCCTGCTCACGGCTGGTCTGATAGAGATCTGTCATGGCTTGCGCCAAAGACTCGGTCGCGAACAAAGGCATAAAGCCTTTCAAGGCGTGCAAAGCATGCTCTACCTTCAAAGCATCGCCCGCTACCAGACCCGCTTGGATCACAGCCATTTCCTGCACCAGACTTTGCTCAAACGTCACCACCAATTCACGCAATTGGTCAGCCTCAAACGCAAATTCTTTGGCGCGGGTGAGGTCGAGATAAGTAGGTGTAGACATAGAGTTCAGATTGATCACAGAGCGCGGGGATAATAGCAGTCATGAACCCCCTTCTTTCGAGTCTGCAGCCCTATCCTTTTGAGCGGCTGAAGCAACTTTTCTCCACCGTCACACCCAACCCCGCCTATGCGCCCATCAGCCTAGGCATTGGCGAGCCACGCCACGCCACGCCGCAGTTGGTGCTCGATGCTTTGGCCAAAGCCACAGCCCAGTTGGCCGCCTACCCTGCCACCGCTGGCTTGCCTGCGTTGCGCGAATCGTGCGTGAACTGGATGCAACGCCGCTACGGTTTAAAGCTGGACGCCGCCACGCAAGTGCTGCCCGTCAACGGTTCACGCGAGGCCTTGTTTGCCTTTGCCCAAACCGTGATTGACCCCACACGCGATGCGGTGGTGGTCTGCCCCAACCCGTTCTACCAAATCTACGAAGGTGCTGCGCTGTTGGCCGGCGCCCAAACCTATTACGCACCCAGCGACCCTGCGCTGAACTTCAACGTCAATTGGGACAGCGTGCCTGCCGACGTATGGGCCAAAACCCAGTTGTTATTCGTCTGCTCACCCGGCAACCCCACAGGCGCCGTGATGCCCATGAGCGATTGGGAAAAACTGTTTGCTTTGAGCGACAAGTACGGCTTTGTGATTGCCAGCGACGAGTGCTACAGCGAAATTTATTTTCGCGAAGAAGCGCCTTTGGGTGGTTTGGAGGCCGCTGCCAAGTTGGGTCGCACAGACTTTAAAAATTTGGTGGCCTTCACCAGCTTGTCCAAGCGCAGCAATGTGCCGGGCATGCGCAGTGGTTTTGTGGCGGGCGACGCCAACATCCTCAAACAGTTCTTGCTCTACCGCACCTACCACGGCTCAGCCATGAGCGGCATGGTGCAAGCCGCCAGCGTGGCCGCTTGGAACGACGAGGCCCATGTGGTGGCAAACCGTGAGCAATACCGCCAAAAATTTGCGGCTGTCACCCCACTGCTCGAAGCCGTGATGGATGTGCGCTTGCCAGACGCTGGTTTTTACCTGTGGGCTGCGGTTCCTGGTGGCGACGATGTGGCTTTCGCCCGCGACTTGCTGGCTCAATACAATGTGACGGTGCTGCCGGGCAGCTACTTGGCCAGAACCAGTAATGGCATTGGCCAGGCCCAAGGGTTTAATCCCGGCGCCGGTCGAATTCGCATGGCCTTGGTGGCTGAAACCGCCGAATGCTTAGAAGCCGCGCAACGTATCGTGGCGTTTATCAAAAACACCCATTCCTGATTCCATTCTTAATTTCAACGTAGAGAAGACAACCATGACTCAACACCAACTCCAACACGTCATCGACAACGCTTGGGACAACCGCGCCAATATCAGCGCGACCGACGCCTCCAAAGAAGTGCGCGATGCCGTGAACCACGTCATTGCCGAATTGAACGCTGGCCGCTTGCGCGTGGCCACCCGTGAAGGCGTGGGCCAATGGACCGTGCATCAATGGCTGAAGAAAGCGGTGTTGTTGTCTTTCCGTTTGAACGACAACCGCGTCATGAAATCTGGTGACTTGGCCTTCTACGACAAAGTGGACACCAAGTTTGCCCACCTGAGCGAAGAAGAAATGAAAGCCGCTGGCGTGCGCGTGGTGCCACCAGCTGTGGCACGTCGCGGTAGCTTTGTGGCTGCTGGTGCGATTTTGATGCCCTCTTACGTGAACATCGGCGCCTATGTGGACAGCGGTACCATGGTTGACACATGGGCCACCGTGGGTTCATGCGCACAAATCGGTAAGAACGTGCACTTGTCTGGCGGCGTGGGCATTGGTGGCGTGTTGGAGCCTTTGCAAGCCAACCCCACCATCATTGAAGACAACTGCTTCATCGGCGCTCGCTCTGAAGTGGTGGAAGGCGTCATCATCGAAGAAAACTCTGTGCTCGGCATGGGCGTGTTCATCGGCCAATCGACCCCCATCTTCGACCGCGCCACAGGCGAAATCAGCTACGGCCGCGTGGCTTCTGGCTCTGTGGTGGTGGCAGGCAACATTCCTAAAGTGGCTGCCAACGGCGCGCCTTACAGCATGTACGCCGCCATCGTGGTCAAGCGCGTGGACGCACAAACCCGCTCCAAGACCAGCATCAACGATTTGTTGCGCGACTGATCTTTTTAACGATGTCTCGCACCCTCCAGCTCACCGAGCAACTCATCTCGCGTCCATCGGTTACCCCCGAGGACGCGGGCTGTTTGGACATCATCACCGCACGGCTTGCGCCCTTGGGTTTTGAGTGTGAGCGCATCGACAGCGGGCCTGACACCTTTCGCGTGAGCAACCTGTGGGCTGTCAAACGCAGCAAGCACGCAGGCGCCAAAACTTTGGTGTTTGCAGGCCACACCGACGTGGTGCCTACCGGCCCCATTGACCAATGGGCCAGCGACCCCTTCACCCCCACCCACCGCGACGGCAAATTGTTTGGCCGTGGGGCCAGCGACATGAAAGCGTCGTTGGCAGCGATGGTGGTGGCGTGTGAAGAGTTTGCGGTAGCGTGCGCCGATCCCGCGATCAACATCGCCTTCTTGCTCACCAGCGACGAAGAAGGCCCAGCCTTAGACGGCACCGTCAAAGTGTGCGAAGCCTTGAAGGCCCGTGGCGAACAGCTCGACTACTGCATCGTGGGCGAGCCCACCTCGGTCGAGCGCACCGGCGACATGATCAAAAACGGCCGACGCGGGACGATGAGCGGCAAGCTCACCGTCAAAGGCGTGCAAGGCCACATTGCCTACCCGCAACTCGCCAAAAACCCCATCCATCTATTGGCTCCCGCCTTGGCCGAGTTGGTGGCGATTGAGTGGGATAAAGGCAACGACTTCTTCCCGCCTACCAGCTGGCAAGTGAGCAACATCCATGCGGGCACGGGCGCGAGCAACGTGATCCCTGGCGAATGCGTGGTGGATTTCAATTTCCGCTTTTGCACCGAATCCACGCCTGAGCAACTGCAACCGCGCCTCACTGCTGTGCTGCAAAAACACGGTTTGGACTTCGACTTGAAATGGACCATTGGCGGTCTGCCCTTTCTCACTACGCCCGGTGACTTGGTGGGTGCCGTACAACGCGCCATTCGCGACGAAGTGGGCGTGGAGACCGAACTCTCCACCACCGGCGGCACCAGCGACGGCCGCTTCATCGCGCAAGTCTGCCCCCAAGTCATCGAGCTTGGCCCACCTAACGCCACCATCCACAAAATCAACGAATACGTGGCCGTGGCTGATTTGGACCCGCTCAAAAACATTTACCGCCGTGTGCTCGAACAGTTGCACGGCATGGCCACTCAGGCCGCCTCCGCACAATGAACCCCACCACCACACTCAGCGCGCTCATTGCTCAGAGCGCGCAGCAGCTTGAGGCTGTCCATGCAGCAGGCCAATTGAGCTTCGGCCAAGGCACGACCAATGCCGACGACGAAGCCGCGTGGCTGGTGTTGTGGAAATTGGGCTTGCCACTCGACACCGATTTTTCTGACCCCAAGCACGATGTGGCGCTGACCGATGAGCAAGTGCAAGACGTGCAGGCCTTGATTGCCCAGCGCATTGCCACGCGAAAGCCTGCGGCCTACCTCACGCAAGAGGCGTGGCTGCAAGGCGTGTCGTTCTACATCGACGAACGGGCCATCGTGCCGCGCTCGCTCATTGCCGAAGCTTTGGCTGACGGCAGCATCGACCCGTGGTTGCACACCGACACCTCGCGCGTGCTTGATCTGTGCACGGGCAATGGCAGCCTCGGCATCTTGGCGGCGTTGGCGTTTCCCGATGTGACCGTGCAAGGCTTGGACTTATCGAAAGACGCACTGGCAGTAGCCCACATCAACGTCGAACGACATGGCGTGCAAAGCCGCGTCACGCTCGCCGAATCAGACGGTTTGCAAAACGCCGATGGCGTGTTTGACCTCATCTTGTGCAACCCACCGTATGTGAACGCACAAAGCATGGCCGAGTTGCCTGCCGAGTTCAAAGCCGAGCCCGAGCTGGCACTGGCTGGCGGCACCGACGGCATGGACTTCATTCGCACGCTCTTGCGTGATGCCCCCGCCCACATGAGCGAGCACGCCGTGTTGGTGCTCGAAATTGGCCACGAGCGCCCCTACTTTGAAGCCGCCTTCCCCACGCTGGACGTTGTGTGGCTCTCCACCAGCGCAGGCGACGACCAAGTGTTGTTGGTCTCTCGTGAAGCCCTGCAACAACTTCCGCGCTAACGCGTCGCTGCACACGCACGACACGCCACCTTCTCGCACACCGAATTTTTCTGTCCCATGATCACCATTAAAAACGTCACCTTGCGCCGCAGCGCCAAGGTCTTGCTTGAAGGCGCAACCGTCACCTTGAACCCTGGCGAAAAAGTCGGTTTAGTTGGCCGCAACGGCGCGGGCAAGTCGTCGCTGTTTGCGTTACTCAACGGCAATTTGCACGAAGACGCGGGCGAGTTCTACATCCCTGCTCAATGGCGCATGGGCCAAGTGGCCCAGGACATGCCCGAGACCGAGCAAAGCGCCACCGAGTTTGTGATTGAAGGCGACACCGTGCTCAACGACGCACGCGCCGAGGTCAAAGCCGCCGAAGCCACCGACGACTACGAGCGCATGGCCAACGCCTACATGGCCTTGAACGATGCGGGCGAGCACGACGCCGCCGCACGCGCTCAGTCGCTCATCTTGGGTTTGGGCTTTAAGACCACCGAGCTGAACAACCCCGTCAACAGCTTTTCGGGCGGTTGGCGCATGCGCTTGCAACTGGCGCGTGCGCTCATGTGTCCGTCTGATTTGCTGCTGCTGGACGAACCCACCAACCACTTGGACTTGGACGCCTTGGTGTGGCTCGAAGCGTGGCTCAAGAAATACGAAGGCACGATGGTGGTCATCAGCCATGACCGCGAGTTTTTGGACGCGGTGACCAACGTCACCCTCCACATCGACCACGGCAAGCTCGTGCGCTACGGCGGCAACTACAGCAAGTTTGAAGACATGCGCGCCGAGCAAATGGAGCTGCAACAAGCCGCCTTTGCGCGTCAGCAAGACAAGATTGCACACTTGCAAAAGTTCATTGCCCGCTTCAAGGCCAAGGCCAGCAAAGCCAAGCAAGCGCAAAGTCGCGTCAAGGCGCTGGACCGCATGGAGAAAATTGCGCCGCTCTTGGCCGATGCCGAGTTCAGCTTCGAGTTCAAAGAGCCTGCCAACTTGCCCAACCCAATGCTGAGCATGCAAGGCGTGAGCGTGGGCTACCCTGCCCCGTCTGACGCGCCTGCGGGCACACCGCCCACCATCATCGTGCGCAACATCAACCGCTCGGTGCTGGCGGGGCAACGCATTGGCATCTTGGGCGCCAACGGCCAAGGCAAATCGACCTTGGTGAAGACCATTGCGCGTGATTTGCAAGCCATTGAAGGCGACACCACCGAAGGCAAGGGCCTGAACATTGGCTACTTTGCGCAGCAAGAGCTTGATGTGCTGCACCCCAAAGACGACCCGTTGCAACACATGATTGACCTGTGCAAGCGCTTGACCGCTGAAGGCAAACTCAGCGGCCAAGCCACACGCGAGCAAGACCTGCGTAACTTCTTGGGTCAGTTCAATTTCAGCGGCGACATGGTCAAGCAAGCCGTGGGCAGCATGAGCGGCGGCGAAAAAGCCCGTCTCGTGCTGTGCATGTTGGTGTGGCAGCGCCCCAACCTCTTGCTGATGGACGAACCCACCAACCACCTAGACCTCGCCACCCGCGAAGCACTGAGCATGGCCTTGAACGAGTTTGAAGGCACGGTGATGCTGGTGAGCCACGACCGTGCGTTGTTGCGTGCGGTGTGCGATGAGTTTTGGATGGTGTCACGCGGCGGCGTCGAGCCGTTTGATGGCGACTTGGACGACTACCAACGCTACTTGCTGGACGAAGGCAAACGTCTACGCGCCGAGGCTGTAGCGGCTGCCAATGCGGCCACCGCGCAAGCGGCGGCAAGCAGCGCCGCTGCGAGTCAAGATGCGCCCACAACGAGTACCACGCCCATTCAAGCGAGTGACAAAGCCACGGGGGCCACCGCATCGCCAACGCCCAAACCCATCGTCTCGCGTGATCAACGCAAAGAAGACGCGCAGTTGCGTAAAGAGATCAACGAGAAAAAGCGTCCGTTGAAAAAAGAGTTCGATGCCGTGGAAAAAAGCATGTCCACGCTTGAGGCTGAGAAAACAGCCCTGCATGACAAACTCGCCACACCCCTGCCCCCTGCTGAGATTGCTGAAGCAGGCAAACGGCTCAAAGCCGTAGAAGACGAGTTGGCCGAGCTAGAAATGCGTTGGTTGGAGCTGACCGAAGCGATGGACGCGATTGAAGCTGCGATGGCTTAAATCGCTGGCCAATGTGGCTTAAACAAAGCGCGCACTGAACTGCGCGCTGCACCAAATGATGGCTGGGAACGAGCACATCCACGCCCAGAAAAATCGGTTCAAGCCAAAGAACCAAAACACCAAAAAGTGAAACAACGCCGCCACAGCGCAAAACACGGCGGCTAGACGTGGGTCAAGCAAACTGATGGGAAACAAAATTTCCCACACGATGAAGCCCCACGACCCCATGAGGGTGAGCCACTTGTTGCGCAGCGGGTGTGTGGCTGACAGTGGCCCATAAATAGCACCGTTCAAAAAGATGGTCATGGCCGAGCCATTGCGCCACTCACGGCGCAGCAGCTTGACGGCACCTGACATGAAGTACGAGGTGATGGCTTGAATGGCGATGTACCAAAAGCCCGCTTGCCAACCCAGCTGAACGTTGCCAAACGCGCCCACCACTTGCGAGATGAGCAGGCCTGTGAGCACCACAAGCGTTAAGAAATCACTCCCACCGTTGAACGCGCCGCGCCAACGGATGAGGATGAGCAAATTGCCCACAAACAAAAAACCAATCAGCGGTAACGATGCGCCCTGCACTGCTAACAGCGCCGCCGCACACAAGCGCAACAACAAATGCAACTGATGCATGTGCGGTTTGAAGAGTACATCCAGCAAAGCACGCACAGGGGCATTGGGAATATCAGCCCGTTGCAATTGCCAAGACCAAAACGCATCGTTGGCGGTGTATTGGCCCATGCGCAAGTATTCGAGGGTTTGAATGGTGAGGCTCCACGCAAACACCAACTCGGTGGCACGAATCGCCATCAACGTGGGCGCTTCAATCAATGCTTGAAGAAAAGTAACGCTCAACATAAAGATGGCTCCACAGGCGAAGTCATCATCACTTGGGTATCAACTGTCTCTGAGCGGCCATCCAACACCATGCGAAGCTCAAACTGGCGATGGGTGAAATTCACATCACGCGCACGCAGCACTTGGTCACACAAGCGCTGCATCATCTTGTAGCTGACCAAGCCGCGTGGGTCTACGCCCTCGGGCAAGTCATGCAAATCGGCCCAAAAGTGGTCGACCATGTTTTGTTGGCCGAGGCCAATGTTGGTGTCGGGGTTGTGCACCAGGTGGCTCAAGCGGCGCACACGGCGTGGGTAAATCAACACCCAATCAGACCATTGCAGCTCGCCCGAAGCCAGTTGCACGGCTGAGCGTGCATAGAGATGCGGCACATAGCCCACCGCATGAAAAAACTTCCAGTTCGGAAAAAATGCGCGCAGCAAAAACAGCCACGGGCCTTTGATGATGGGGGTTTTGACGATCAGCGTGGCGATCAGCACCACGAAGTACAAAACGAACAAAGCTTCGGTCATGAGGAGGTATTTTGCATGACGACATCATGCTCAAGTTTTGACAGGTTCGTGTCGATTAGGCGATTGCTATGTATTCTTTTTGCCCGTGGCCATGAGCTTGCTCAAACCTGCCAGCAGCTATCCGTTTCCTTACATACCGCCAAGCCCAATTAATCCTGCGCTGGTGGGGCCCTATTCTGCGCAAAACATCAAGGGTTTGACATCGCTTCAAATTCAGAAGATACCGCTCAACGAATTGGTTCAATTCACATCGGAGCAAATACAAGCGTTCACGACCACGCAAATTCCGTGGTTCTCTACTGATCAGATCAAAACCCTGACGGCAGCCCATTTCAGTGCCATGAGTAGCGCGCAGATCAAAGCAATCAGTTTTGCGCAGTGGAACAAAATTTCGCCACAGGTCTTTGCGGGTATCAACAACGAAAAGATCGCACATATTTCCACGACCACCATCGGATCGATCAGCACAGCCCATGTCAGTGCTTTGAGTCAGCCGCAAATTTCGGCACTCACCACCGACGAAATAGCCCATTTGTATGCCGATCAGCTCAATGCATTCTCCTCATCGCAAGTGAATTCTTTGTCAGACAAGCAAGTCGACAAAATCAGCACCGTACAAATCAGCAGCTTATCGACAGGGTTTGTGTCTGCACTGTCCGCACTGCAGGTCAGAGCCTTGAGCACCATGGCGCTATCAGCGCTGACGACCGAGCAAATTCAAGCGTTAGATGCGGAGGATGTCTCCAAACTCTCCGCCCAGCAAATCAGATCATTGACCATTGAAACGGTTCAATCCTTCACAACCGCACAGATACAAGGGTTGAGCAAAGCGGACATCACTGAATTCAGTACGGTACAAATTTCGAATTTGACAACCGATCAAATCGCCGCAATGCGCACTGACAGTCTGGCTGGATTAACCAAGGCGCATTTAGAGGCATTGACCACGGAGCAATTTGCAGCCTTGTCGACGTCGCAGATCCGGGCCTTATCCAGCACACAAATTAAAAATTTGAGCACCGATGATGTTGTTGCACTCGGTACATCTGGGATCATGGCTTTGTCAAACGCACAGGTGGCAGCACTGACGGCATCTCAGGTCGACCAGATGACGGATGAGCAGATTGCGGCCATCAGCAGCGAGCAGTTCAACCGACTCGCCCCTCATCAAATCCGTGCATTGACAAGTCATGTGGTGGCTGCGCTCAGCACCGATGTGGTGGCTAATTTGACCCAATCGCAAACGCGCTTGTTCTCTCAAACGCAAATCGCTGCATTGACCACCGCGCAAGTTCAATCCTTGGGTGCGCAAACAGTGAATCAGCTGAGTCGTTGGCAGGTTTCGGCCCTCTCGACGGATCAACTACATGCAATGTCTGATACCCAACTGCGTCAATTGAATTCCAATGCCATCAAAGGGCTGACCACAGAACAGCTAGAGGCGATGACGCACACCCAGTTTGCTGCACTGAGCACCTCCCAAATCAATGCCTTCAGCGTGTCTCAAGCAGCGCATTTGGGTGCTGAGTTTGGACAATCGCTCAGCGCAGGCAGCATCACCACACTGAACACAACCCTGTTGAATGCACTTGGGTCGGATGCGATTCAAGCGATAGATGCCCATGTCATGTCGGCCATGACATCAAAACAACTCTCAGCCCTCAATGCCACCTTTGTTTCGCGCATGGGGGACGAACAGCTTCAGGCGCTCTCCGTTGAACAAATCCGCACCTTGTCTGTGCGCGCCTTGAGTGGGTTAAGCGCCGCGCAATATGCGGCGCTCACACCCATACAACAAGCGGCTTTCACGGCAAGTCAAAGTCGCACATTGAAAGCCAATGGCTTGATTTAAGACGGATTCAATTCATTCGCCTTACTTTGTAGGCGGTTTTTCTTGAATCAGAACCACTGATTCGGTGTTACCAACGGAGACCTTCAACTGCAGTGGGAAGGCGCCTGCTGGGACCTCGTTGGCCGTGAAGATTTTGTTGGTGGCGTCGTAGCGCAGCCAATTGGGCAGGGGTTTGCCGTCCATCTGCGCAATCTTCACAGGTGCATCGGCTGCATGGCCTGCCACAGCATGGGGGTCGAGCTCAAAGCTAAAGCTCTTGCCGGGAGCCGCCGCTTCGGGCGCGACTTGCACCTGAATCACGCCCGTTTGCGAGGCACTTGGCGAACGACTCACCACCACAGACACCGCGCTGCCCCCTGTGCCACCGATGATTTGTAGGGGTGTATTGGCCATCGCACTCCCGACTCGTGCTGCAGAGGCAGCTGTCACCACCGTGGTTTCAGCACGCACAATCAGCGCCCCCGAGCTCACGGCGTTGAGCAGTTGTGGGTGGTTGATCATGATGATGCCGCCCTTGAATAAAAGTGCGCCCAGCCACAAGTTCTTGGGGTCAAACAGGTCAATCTTGGCACTGCCTGCATCAAAGTCTTGATCCGCACCGGCTTTGAGAGGGCCGGATTGCATGATGTCAAAACCACCGCTGTTGACTTTGAGCTTGCCTGTGTAGACCGAGGAGGTGCCCATGTCCAGCTTGCCGTGGCTTTGCAAATTGGTGGTCAAGCCCACATTCACTTCGCCCATGCTCAAGGCGCCACTTGCTGTCAATTTTAAAGCTTGTGGCGTTTTGATCGACACACGGTCACCAAAGCTATTGGCTTCATTAGTGAGTGAGATGTTGCCAGCTAGCACGTCAAAGCTGCTGGTGCTCGTTACCTGCAATGGGCCTACTTGTGTGACATCCCCGGCGTCCACTTTGACGTCCAAATTGCCAGTGAGGGTGCTGCTTGCCAGCGTCAACGCTGTTGTTGAATGAACCGTTGCGTTCACAGCACTCAAGCCAAGAGTTTGTGCAAACCTGTTGGCCTCACCCAGCACCACATTGCCTTGCGCGGCGGTGATCTGAGTGGCACCTGCCACATTCAATGGCGCGATTTGCGTGATGTTTCCCGTGGCCGCAGTCAGATTCAATGTGCCTGTTACGGTGCTGTTGCCCAAGACTAATCCATTTGTACCCGCCAAGTCCACGTTATGTGCTTGCATGCTGACGGTCCCCACAAATAAGTTGGGTGTATTGGACAAGGTCACGTTTCCTGTGTCTGCATCCAAGTTGCTTGTGCCAGCCACATGGAGCGAAGAACCGGCCACCGTGCTTTGCACAATATCACCGCCATGCGATTGAACCGACAAATTGCCACCGATATTGGCGGTACCAAGGTCAATTGCTTGGTTGTTGGTCGATGCAATCAAATCATGGCTCACGGTGGCGTTGCCAAACGACACTGTGCCTTGCGTGCTGCTCATGTTCAAACTGCCTGCAATATTGGCGCCACCCAAGTTCATGTCATCGCGACTGACCAACGTCAAATCACCGCCGGTGATGAATGCGGAGCCCAAATCAATCGACCCTATGGGTGCGCGCAAAGTCATGGGGCCAGAGTTGGTCACATTGGCTAAACGCAGGTTGCCGCTGGTCGCCACGGTGGTTGAGTTGCCACTGAGCGCCAAAGTACCCGCAAAGGTGTTGGAAATTAAGTTGGGCGGTGTGGCGTTGTCATAGTTCACATAGTCCAAAGCAATGGTGCCACTCGGAGCACCGGGTGTAGTAGACGCGGTTGAAATCTCGGTATCGCCAGCCACCGTGAGTGGCCCGGTTTGGCTCAAGTTTCCGCCGTTGGTCTCAAGTGTGAGGTTGGTGCTCACCGAGGTTTCACCCAACACGACAGCACCGCCATGGCTGTTGATGGTCAACGCGCCAGAGCTAGCTAGGGTGCTGGTTGTCAAGTTGCCTTGTGTTTGCAAGTTCACAGAACCCGCGCTTTGCAAAGGCCCTAACCGCAGCGCTGAATCGGTTGTGATGGATACATTGGCCCATGAGCCGCCATGGTCCTGAGTCAAAGTGAGCAGTTGCCCGAACGTGTTGCCTACGCCAGTCAATGCAGCTACTTGCAACGTGCCAGTATCCGCTGTGAATGTTGAGATTCCTGTCAAGTTGATGCTGGTGTTCGGTTGTTGCGACACGCCACCTGCATGCGTGATGACTTGCAAGGTACGTGCACTGTCCACATCGCCTAATACGAGAGCCGTGGCCGTTTCAATCTTCAAATCTAAGCCGGCGACGCCATCGGTGATGCGTAGGAAATTCACAGTGTCTGCGGTGGATGTGAGGGTGCTGTGTGCCCCCAAGGTCATCGCATCAAGGTAAGTTTGTGTACCGCTGGTGGTCACAGATCCGCCATTCAAAAACACGGTGCCCCCGGTATCTGTGGTCAAACTCACCAATGGCGTGATGTTGCCCACTGCCCCCATGAAGCGCGTGGCACCCGATGTGTTCACTAACAGTGTTTGTGCACCGTTGAGAATTTTCCCAAAGCTGATATCACCTGCACTGTTGCTAGTGAGTGTGGTATTTGCCGTCAAGTTCACTGCTTCACCGTAGCTTTGAGCACCAGTGGTCACCACACTTCCACCGTGCATCACAACGCTGCCACTGGTGTTGGCGTCAGTGCTCAAACTGTTCAGTGCATTCGTGCTGCCGATGGCGCCATTGAAGGTGGTCACACCGCCTGAGTTCACCGTGAGGGCATATGCGCCATCGACCATGCCATTGAACGTCACTGCGCTGGCACTTGTATCAATCACTGTGTTTTTTTGCAATGTCACATTGCCGTTGTAGGTTTGAGTACCTGTGGTGGTGATGCTGCCACCGTTGAGCACCGCAGCGCCAACCAAGTTCAAATCACCCGTACCCATCACAGCGGCATTGAACGTGACGCCACTGCCGGTTAATGTGGCGTTGCGCAACAAACTCACCATGTCGTTGTAGGTTTGTGCGCCTGTGGTGTAGATGGTGCTGGCGTCAATCAACACCATGCCACCTGCGTTGGTGGTCAAGCTGGCCAAAGGCGTTGATGCGCCCACGTCGCCATCCAAACGTGTGGTACCCGTGGTGTTGATGGTCAAGGCTTGTGTGGTGCCTGTTGCTGAGTCCACGGTGCTGCTGAAAGCCACAGTGCCCGCACCTGCATTGAGCGTGGTGGCTTGAGCCAGTGTGGTCGCTTCACCATAGGTTTGGTTGCCGATGGTGGTGACTGAGCCTGCGTTCATCACCAAGCTGCCACCCACGTTCGTTGTCAGGCTTGCCAGTGCATCCACAAAACCCACCTTGTTGTTGAAAGTGGTCACGCCTGTGCTGTTGATGGTCAACGCTTGTGTGGTGCCTGTAGCGGAATCCACGGTGCTATTGAGGCTGATAGCGCCTGTGCCAGCACTCAAAGAGGTGTTGGCATTCAATGTGATCGCAGTACTACCTAAGGTGATGCCTGCGTTGTTGGTGCTGATTGCACCCCCCATATTGATGCTGTTCACAGCCGTGGCTGTTAATCCACCTGCAAAGGTGAGCGTGTCACCCGCTGCGTTGCCCAGCACCAAATTACCCGTGTTCAAGAACGTGGTGGCAGTGTTGGCTGCGCTCACGTTGGTGGTTGTGCCGAGCAGTTCAACGTTGTAGCCGTTCGCTGTGGTGGTGAGCACAGGTGTGCTCAAGTTGTCTGCAAAACGAATGGTTTGACCCGCCACGGTGTTGCTCAACACCACGCTCGTGCCCGTGGTCACTGCGCTGCTAAAGGTGGCGCCGTTGCTGTTCGTGAGGGTGAGCGTGCTCAACGGCGTTGTGTTGCCAATCGTGCCGCTGACCAACACAGTGCCATTCGTACCCGCGTTGATCGTCACCGCTTGACCATTGTTGGTGCTGCCATTGAGCGTCTTGGCAAAGGTGATGTTCGCGCCTGCTGCCAAGGCACCGTTATTCGTCGTGTCAAAGGTTGTGCTGGCGGCTGTGACCACGGCATCGTCAGCGATGACGATGGAGTTGGGGCTGCTGGTGCGCACCAAGACACCGCTAAAGGTGCTGCTGCCTGCGGCGTCTGTTTCAAAGTGTGCAGGTGCGGTGGTGGCACCAATGGCACCTGTGTACGTGGTGTTGCCACTGTCAGCCACCACCACGCGTGAGGTGCCATCTAAGGTGCTACCAAACGTCATGCCCACGCCTGTGAAGGTGGTGGTATCGGTTGCCGCACCGCCCACGGTCACGCTGCCGTTGTAGGTTTGGGTATGGCTGCCCGCGTTCACGCTGCCGCCATTCACCACGGTGGCGCCGTTCACTGTCAGGTCACCGCCTGCAGTCACGCCCATGCTAAAAGTGACGGTGCTGGCTGTGAGCGTGCTTGCGCCACTGAAGTTCACAGGGCTGGCAAAGCCCAACGTAAAGCCACTGCCGCTCAAGCTGCCGTTGACGGTGGTGGTGGCTGTGCCGCTGTTCAAGCTGGTGTTGGCCAACAAGGTGGTGGTCTGCCCTGCTTGGCCCAAGGTCAAGGCTTGGTTGTTGGTGGCGAACGTGCCGTCTAGCACCAAGGCCCCGGTGTTGGCGAGGTTGATGCCATTTGCCACGGCGATGTTGCCGCGCAAGGTCAAGGCAAACGGCTCAGCCGCCACAGTGAAGGTGGGGGTGGTCAAACCTGCGTTAAAGGCAATGACGTGGGCATCCACGGTGTCGGTCAACACCACGCTGGTGCCGGTGATCACGGCGCTGTTGAAGGTGGCGGTGTTGCTGTTGACCACTTGCAAGGTTTTGAGCGCTGCGCTGCCACCCACCACGCCTTGCGCGGTGATGTTGCCCAAGTTGCCTGCATCGAGTGTCAAGCTGCGGGTGTTGGCCGAGTCACCGTTGACGGTTTGCATGAACTTCAAGTCGCCACCGGTTTGCACGGTCACGTCGGTGAACACCTTGACGATGTCGTTGAACACCGCGTTGTTGGTGACGTGAATGCTGCCTGCTTTGAGCTGGGTTTCGCCCGCTGCGGTGGTGGGTGAATCGGTGGTCAAGCTGAGCAACGGCGTGCTGCCACCGATGATGCCGCCCAGCACCGTGGTGCCGCTGTCGCTCAGGGTCAGCGCTTGGGCGCCATCCACGGTGGACATCAGGGCCACATTCACACCTTGCAGCGTGGTGGCCGCGCCCAAAGTCACCGCGTCGCTGTAGGTTTGCGCGCCTGTGGTGTGCACGCTACCACCGCTGATGACCACGCTGCCGCCTGCATCGGTGGTCACGCTGGTCAAGGCTGTGGTGCCACCCACAGCGCCACCAAAGGTGGTGATGCCCGAGGTGTTCACCGTCAAGGCGTAGGCACCGTTGAGTGCACTGTTGAGCGTGCCGCTAAATGTGATGGCACCACTGCCTGTACTGGTGAGCGTAGTGTCTGCGCCTAAGGTGGCTGCCTCGCCAAAGCTTTGCAAGCCCGTGGTGTTCACTGCGCCACCATTGATAGCCACGGTACCACCCGCGTCGGTGCTGAGGCTGGTCAAAGCGACCGTTCCACCCACAGCACCTGTGAAGGTGGTTGCACCTGAGGTGTTGATCGCCAAAGTTTGCGCGCCATTGAGCGTGCTACCAAAGGTGATGGCCCCAGAACCAGTGCTGGTCAGCGTTGTAGCTGCGCCCAAAGTAACGGCTTCGCCATAGCTTTGTGCGCCTGTGGTGGTCACCGCGCCGCCGTTCATCACCAAGGTGCCGCCTGCATTCGTGGTCACGCTGGTCAAAGCGGTGCCAGCACCGATCGCACCACCCAAGGTGGTGACGCCCGCGCTGTTCACGGTCAAAGCATACGCACCGTTGATGCTGCCACTCAGCGTGACATTCGCACTTCCAGCTTCAAGCGTGGTGTTGGCCCCCAGCGTCACCGCCTCGCCATAGCTTTGCGCACCTGTGGTGGTGACTGAGCCTGCGTTCATCACCAAGGTACCGCCTGCATTCGTGGTCACGCTGGTTAAAGCAGTCCCACCACCGATCGCACCACCCAAGGTGGTCGTGCCGGTGCTGTTGATGGCCAAGGCATAGGCGCCATCGATCGTGCTGCCCAAGCTCACATCCGCGCTGCCTGCGCTCAATGTGGTGTCGGCACCCAAGGTCACAGCACCGCTGTAGCTTTGTGCGCCAGTGGTGGTGACTGAACCGCCATTGAGCGTGGTGGTGCCGTTCACACTCAGGCTGTTGTTGCCAGTCACAGCACTGTCAAAGGTGATGCTCGATGCGGTGAGTGTGCTTGGACCCGTCAACGTCACAGCGCCCATGTAGTGTTGGGCGGCACTGCCTGTGTTCACGCTGCCACCGTTGATGGCTGTGGTTCCATCCACCGTCAAGGCATAGGCGCCAGAAACAGCCCCGCCAAATGTCACGCCCGTGGCCGTGAACGTGGTGTCCTGGCTCATGGTAGTCGCTTCACCATAGGTTTGGTTGCCAGTGGTGGTGACTGAGCCAGCGTTCATCACCAAGCTGCCACCCACGTTCGTTGTCAAGCTGGCCAAGGCGTCGGTAAAGCCCACCTTGTTGTTGAAGGTGGTCACACCTATGCTGTTGATGGTCAACGCTTGTGTGGTGCCAGTCGCAGAATTCACGGTGCTACTGAAGGTCACATCGCCCGCGCCTGCATTGAGCGTGGTGGCTTGCGCCAGTGTGGTCGCTTCGCCATAGCTTTGGTTGCCGGTGGTGGTGACTGAGCCAGCGTTCATCACCAAGCTGCCACCCACGTTCGTTGTCAGGCTTGCCAAGGCGTCGGTAAAGCCCACTTTGTTGTTGAAGGTGGTCACACCTGCGCTGTTGATGGTCAACGCTTGTGTGGTGCCTGTTGCTGAGTCCACGGTGCTGCTGAAGGTTACATCGCCCGCGCCTGCATTGAGCGTGGTGGCTTGAGCCAGTGTGGTCGCTTCGCCATAGCTTTGGTTGCCAGTGGTGGTGACCGAACCTGCGTTCATTACCAAGCTGCCACCCACGTTCGTTGTCAGGCTTGCCAAGGCATCTACAAAACCTACCTTGTTGTTGAAGGTGGTCACACCTATGCTGTTGATGGTCAACGCTTGTGTGGTGCCAGTCGCAGAATTCACGGTGCTACTGAAGGTCACATCGCCCGCGCCTGCATTGAGCGTGGTGGCTTGAGCCAGTGTGGTCGCTTCGCCATAGGTTTGGTTGCCGGTGGTGGTGACTGAACCAGCGTTCATCACTAAGCTGCCACCCACGTTCGTTGTCAGGCTTGCCAGTGCATCCACAAAACCCACCTTGTTGTTGAAGGTGGTCACACCTGCGCTGTTGATGGTCAACGCTTGTGTGGTGCCTGTTGCTGAGTCCACGGTGCTGCTGAAGGTTACATCGCCCGCGCCTGCATTGAGCGTGGTGGCTTGAGCCAGTGTGGTCGCTTCGCCATAGCTTTGGTTGCCAGTGGTGGTGACCGAACCTGCGTTCATGACCAAGCTGCCACCCACGTTCGTTGTCAGGCTTGCCAAGGCATCTACAAAACCTACCTTGTTGTTGAAGGTCGTCACACCTGTGCTGTTGATGGTCAAGGCTTGTGTGGTGCCAGTCGCAGAATTCACGGTGCTACTGAAGGTCACATCGCCAGCGCCTGCATTGAGCGTGGTGGCTTGAGCCAGCGTGGTCGCTTCGCCATAGCTTTGGTTGCCGGTGGTGGTGACTGAGCCAGCGTTCATCACCAAGCTGCCACCCGTGTTGGTGGTCAAACTGGCTAAGGCGTCAGTAAAGCCCACCTTGTTGTTGAAAGTGGTCACACCTGTGCTGTTGATGGTCAAGGCTTGTGTGGTGCCTGTTGCAGAGTTCACCGTGTTGCTGAAAGTTACATCGCCCGCACCTGCATTGAGCGTGGTGGCTTGAGCCAGTGTGGTCGCTTCACCATAGGTTTGGTTGCCGATGGTGGTGACTGAGCCTGCGTTCATCACCAAGCTGCCACCCACGTTCGTTGTCAGGCTTGCCAAGGCGTCGGTAAAACCCACCTTGTTGTTGAAGGTGGTCACGCCTGTGCTGTTGATGGTCAACGCTTGTGTGGTGCCTGTAGCGGAATCCACGGTGCTATTGAGGCTGATAGCGCCTGTGCCAGCACTCAAAGAGGTGTTGGCATTCAATGTGATCGCAGTACTACCTAAGGTGATGCCTGCGTTGTTGGTGCTGATTGCACCCCCCATATTGATGCTGTTCACAGCCGTGGCTGTTAATCCACCTGCAAAGGTGAGCGTGTCACCCGCTGCGTTGCCCAGCACCAAATTACCCGTGTTCAAGAACGTGGTGGCAGTGTTGGCTGCGCTCACGTTGGTGGTTGTGCCGAGCAGTTCAACGTTGTAGCCGTTCGCTGTGGTGGTGAGCACAGGTGTGCTCAAGTTGTCTGCAAAACGAATGGTTTGACCCGCCACGGTGTTGCTCAACACCACGCTCGTGCCCGTGGTCACTGCGCTGCTAAAGGTGGCGCCGTTGCTGTTCGTGAGGGTGAGCGTGCTCAACGGCGTTGTGTTGCCAATCGTGCCGCTGACCAACACAGTGCCATTCGTACCCGCGTTGATCGTCACCGCTTGACCATTGTTGGTGCTGCCATTGAGCGTCTTGGCAAAGGTGATGTTCGCGCCTGCTGCCAAGGCACCGTTATTCGTCGTGTCAAAGGTTGTGCTGGCGGCTGTGACCACGGCATCGTCAGCGATGACGATGGAGTTGGGGCTGCTGGTGCGCACCAAGACACCGCTAAAGGTGCTGCTGCCTGCGGCGTCTGTTTCAAAGTGTGCAGGTGCGGTGGTGGCACCAATGGCACCTGTGTACGTGGTGTTGCCACTGTCAGCCACCACCACGCGTGAGGTGCCATCTAAGGTGCTACCAAACGTCATGCCCACGCCTGTGAAGGTGGTGGTATCGGTTGCCGCACCGCCCACGGTCACGCTGCCGTTGTAGGTTTGGGTATGGCTGCCCGCGTTCACGCTGCCGCCATTCACCACGGTGGCGCCGTTCACTGTCAGGTCACCGCCTGCAGTCACCGCACCACCAAAGGTCACGCTGCTGGCCGTGAGGGTGCTTGCACCAGCAAAGCTCACGCTATTCGCAAAGTCAAATGAAGCAGCGGTCAACGTCGCGGGGTTGGTGAATGTCAACGGCCCCACAAAGCGCAATGCGCCTGTGCTGCTGATATCGCCATCCAAGGTTGTGGCACCCGTACTCAACAAGCGCATGCGGTATTCGCTGGCAGATACAGGACTCACCACACGCAAGCTACCCGCGCCACTGTTGATGTCGGTCATCTCTGCCAATCTGATGGTGCTGTTGACGTTACCCAGGGTGATGGCCGCATCGTCGCTGTGCAACACACCAGCCAGCGTGATGGCGCTTGGGGATGTGGCGACTAGGCCTCCTGCAAAGTGCATGTTGTCGGACTCCACGCCGCCCAACTGCAATGTGCCCGTATTGGCCAATGTGGTGGCGCTGTTCACACTGACCACATCGCGCAAGGTCAGCGCAAAGGGTTTGGCCGCCACGCTGAAGGTGGTGGTGCTCAGACCGCCGTTGAAGTCGATGTTGTTACGCGTGTCCGTCAACACCACGCTGTCGCTGGTGGTGACTTTGCCAGTGAAGGTGGCCATTTCGCTGTTCACCACCGTCAGTGCTTTCAACGGCACGTTGTCACCCAACGCGCCCTGCACGTTGATCGCGCCTGTGTTACCGCCGTTCAAACTGAGTGTGCGTGTGTTGGCTGTGTCTGCATCCACGGTTTGCATGAAGTTCAACTGCCCAGCTGCTTGCACGGTGACATTGGCAAATACCTTGACGATGTCGTTGAACACCACATCGCCTGTGGTGTGTACGACAGCGCCTTTGAGCTGTGTTTCACCTGCAAAGGTGGTGGCCGAGTCGGTCACCAAACTGGTCAGCGGAATCGCTGCACCCACGCTGCCACCCAAGATGGTGGTGCCACTGTCGCTGAGGGTCAGGCTATAAGCGCCATCGATGGTCGATGCGAAAGCCACGTTCACGCCTTTGAGTGTGGTGTCTGCACCCAAGGTCACAGCCTCGCCATAGCTTTGTGCACCGGTGGTGGTGACTGAGCCGCCGTTCATCACCAAGGTACCGCCTGCATTGGTCGTCACGCTGGTCAACGCGGTGGTGTTGCCGATGGCGCCCCCGAAGGTGGTTGTGCCCGCGCTGTTGACAGTCAAGGCATAGCTCCCGTTGACGGTACTGCTGAGGGTCACATCGCCGCTGCCTGCGGTCAAGGTAGTGTTGGCACCTAACGTCACAGCTTCGCCGTAGCTTTGGTTACCTGTGGTGGTGACAGAAGCGCCATTCATCACCAAGGTGCCGCCTGCATTGGTCGTCACGCTGGTCAACGCGGTGTTACCACCGATCGCACCACCCAAGGTGGTGACACCTGTGCTATTCACGGCCAAGGCATAGGTCCCGTTGACGGAGCTGCTGAGGGTCACATCGCCGCTGCCTGCAGCCAAGGTGGTGTTGGCACCGAGCGTCACAGCTTCGCCGTAGCTTTGGTTGCCCGTGGTGGTGACAGAGGCGCCATTCATCACCAAGGTGCCGCCTGTGTTGGTTGTCACGCTCGTCAAGGCGGTGCCTGCCCCGATGGCTCCGCCGAAGGTGGTTATGCCCGTGCTGTTCACGGTGAGTGCATAGGCACCGTTGACGGTGCTGCTCAGGGCCACATTGCCACTGCCTGCAGCCAAGGTGGTGTTGGCACCGAGCGTCACGGCTTCGCCGTAGCTTTGGTTGCCCGTGGTGGTGACAGCGCCGCCGTTCATCACCAAGGTGCCGCCTGCATTGGTCGTCACGCTGGTCAACGCGGTGCCACCACCGATCGCCCCCCCCAAGGTGGTGACACCTGTGCTATTTACGGCCAAGGCATACGCGCCATTAACGGTGCTGCCCAAGCTCACGTCGCCACTGCCTGCGGCCAACGTGGTGTCGTGCCCCAACGTCATGGCAGCGCTGTAGCTTTGTGCGCCCGTGGTGGTGATTGAACCGCCGTTGAGGGTGGTGGTGCCGTTCACACTCAAGCTGTTGTTGCCGACCACGGCGCTGTCAAATGTCACGCCCGAGGCACTCAGCGTGCTGGCCCCTGTCAAGGTCACCGCGCCCATGTAGTGCTGTGCGGCGGTGCTTGTGTTCACACTGCCACCTTGGATGGTTGCTGTGCCATCTACAGTCAAGGCATAGGCGCCGGACACAGCCCCGCCGAATGTCACGCCTGTGGCGGTGAGTGTGGTGTCATGGCCCAAGGTGATCGCTTCGCCATAGCTTTGTGCACCTGTGGTGGTCACAGCGCCACCGTTCATTACCAAAGTGCCGCCTGCGTTTGTCGTGACGCTGGTCAATGGCGTTAGGCCACCCACTGCAGCACCGAAGGTTGTGGCGCCCGTGCTGTTCACAGTCAATGCGTATCCACCATCGACGGTGCTGCTCAGGGTCACAGTGCCACTGCCAGCGTTCAAAGTGGTGTTGGCACCCAAGGTCACCGCACCGCTGTAGCTTTGCGCGCCTGTGGTCACGCTCGCACCGTTGATCGCCGTGGCGCCATTGACTGTGAAGGTGTACGCACCCGACACTGCGCCATTCAAGGCTACGCTGGATGCGGTGAGTGTGGTGTCTGCGCCTAAGTCCACTGTGCTGCTGTAGCTTTGAGCGGCACTGCCCGTGTTCACCGAGCCTCCGTTGAGGGTTGCAGCACCATTCACAGCGAAGGCATGTGCACCTGATACGGCTGCATCCAAGGTCACATGGCTGGCACTCAGTGTGGTGTCTGCCCCCAAGGTGATGGCTTCGCCGTAGGTTTGTGCGCCGGTGGTGGTCACAGCGCCGCCGTTCATCACCAAGGTGCCGCCTGTGTTGGTTGTCACGCTGGTCAACGCGGTGCTACCACCGATCGCACCACCCAAGGTGGTGACACCTGTGCTATTCACGGCCAAGGCATACGCGCCGTTGATGGTGCTGCTCAAGGTCACGTTGGCAGTGCCTGCACTCAAGGTGGTGTCAGCACCCAAGGTCACGGCACCACCGTAGCTTTGTGCGGCATTGCCTGTGTTGACCGTGCTGCCATTCAAGGTAGCGGGGCCAGACACAGCAAAGGCATACCCGCCACTCACCGCACTACCCAAGGTGGTCATTCCCGTGCCGCTGTTGAGCGTGGTGGCAGCGGTCAACACCAGTGCGGTGTTGGCGTCACCCATGGTCAAGGCGTTGTTCGTCCCCGTGGCTAAGGTGCCAGCCAAGTTGATGCTGCTTGGTGTGGTGACGCTCGCACCATTCGTGAAGTTAAAGCTGTCGCTGCCAGAGGCACCCAAGGTCAACGTACCGCTGTTGAGGAACGGGGTGGTGCTGTCAAAGGTGTTGTTGCCACCGGTCACCGTCAAGGCATACGCGCCGCTGATGGGGCTACCCAAACGCAAGCCTGCACCTGCATCACTCTTGAACAAACTGTCTGCCGTCAATGTGATGGCGCCCGTGGCCACACCCACGGTGCTGCTGTGGGCGTTGTAAATCACGCCTGCGTTGCTGATGCCTGTGCCTGCGACGCTCAACACGTTGGCGATGGATTGGCCATTCAAGTCCAGCGCCGCGCCGTTGTTCACCGTCAAGCTGCCAGAACCCACGGGGCCTGAGATGATGTTGCCCACACTGCCAGAGCCGAGTTGCAACACACCGGCTTGCACGGTGGTGCCGCTGTCATAGGTGTTGGCGCCCAAGAGCGTCAAGCTGCCAACGCCTTGTTTGAGCAAGTTCACGCCTGTGCCGGAAATTACGCCCGACAAGCTGCTGGTGCCTGAGTTGTTCAACGTCAAGCTTGTGCTGGTGCTCAAAGCCAACGCGTGTGTGCCTTGAATGGCGGCACCGTAAATCGTGATGGGGCCTGCAATAGTGATGTCAGCGCCCAAGGTGATGTCGCTGCTGTTACCCAAACGGCCCAAGGTCAAGCCTGTGAGGGTGTTGGCCAAGCTGTACACGCTGGTGTTAAGTGTGGCGCTGAAGCTGCCTGAGAGCACGGGTTGAATCGTCACAAATCCATTGCCCGAGAAACCAGACGTCAAAGGACGTGCGTTGTTGGTGAGCACCAAACCACCCCCACTGTTGCCCGTGGCCGTGCTGCCGCTGTAGGTTTGCGTGCCAGTGAGGGTCAATACATTCGGACCCAACTTGCTCACTGTACCTGCACCGCTGATGTTGCCTGCGTAGCTCACATCATCTGAACGGTTGAACACCAAGACCGCGCCGCTTGCCACTGTCACGTTACCTGCAATGCTGCCGGTATTGCTCGCATTACCCACTTGCAACACGCCTGCGCTGATGGTGATGTTGCTGGTCGATGTGTTGGCACCGGTGAGCTTGACGGTGTTGGTTTGTTGTTTGGTCAAGCTACCCACACTCAATACACCGCTGAAGGTGTAGTCGGTGGTGGAGTCCAACAACAAACCGCCATTGGCTTGCACGTTGCCAGACAGCAACTGCCCTGCGCTGCCCCCGTTACCAATGCTGATCTTCTTGCTGCCACTGGCGTTAAGGTTGGCAATGCTCACATCGCCCACGATGTAGCCTGTGGTGTTGTTGGCGCCGCCCAAGCTCAGGGTGCCTGTGCCTGTGATGTTCTTGTAATAGAGGCTAGCCGCACCTTGCGATGAGTTCTCGCTCACGGTCACACCTGAAGCAATGTCAATATTCATCGCATAAGCCGCCGTGTCGCTGCCAATGAACCAAGGTGTGAACGAAGTCACACTGTTGCTGGCAGTGAAGTGTGCCGTGGCCTCGCCTGCGGCACGAACCACCAAGCTGTTCATGTTGTGGCCTGTGAAAGTCACATTACCCTTGATGAAGTAGCTAGCACCGGCACCGGTGGGCGTCATCACATTGGCAATCGTCAGGCCGGCGCTGCCACCGTCCACCACAACTGTTTGGCTGAGGTTGGTGTTGATGCCGCCTGTGGTGGTGATGCCAAAGCCACCGATGTTTTCAAATACGCCGCTACCCGTGACGCTGAAGGCATTGGCAAATGTTTTCGCGGCGGTTGTGTCAAAGCTCAATCGTGCGCTCACAGCCACCGTGCTGGTGCCCAAGGCGTTGCCACTGCCACCCGCCACCAGTTGGCCACCCGAGATGGTGGAGCCAGCCGAATACGTGTTGTCGCCTGTGAGCGTCAACACACCCGAGCCCGTCTTGGTGAGGCCACCTGTGCCTGCAATCACACCGGCGTAGTTCACGCTCTTAGAGGCATCGACAGAGAATGTGCCGCCACTGGTCCCCAGCGTGATGCCACGGTTGGTGTTGAGTATGAAGTTGTCGGTGGCCAACAAGCTGCCACCGTTGAGGGTGATCTTGTCGGTCACCACAGCGCCAGGTGACGCGCCTAAATGGTTATCTGCCGCGACAGACAAGGTGCCGCCGTTGATTTGAATCTTGCCTTGATGACCGCTGTCATAGCCTGTCAATGTGCCTGTGAATGTGCTGGGCAAAATGGCCAAGGCGACGTTGGCGCCATCGGGCAACACACCGGTTTGACTCAAGTTGCCGGTCACGGCCCAGTTGCTGGCATCTGACCAATTGCCGTTGCCGCCCACCCAAGTGGCTGAGCTCAGTTGAGAAATGGTTTTCGAGGCATTGCCTGACGCCAAGTTCACGGTGTAGTTGTCTTTGTCCGCACCGCTCAACACCACGCCTGTGACTGTGACCTGCTTGGTACCTACATGGCGGTCTGCAAAAGTGCCTGTGGCCGAGGTGTACGTCACCACGTCGTTGGAAGCCAGAGCGTTGAAGGTGACCGTGCCACTGAAGGTGGCTGCTGTGTTGCCGTCATACACCTTGTCGTTCACCACGAATCCCACCAAGTCGATGCTCTTTTTCGCCACCGTCAATTGGCTGCCACCTGTTTGACTCATCGCGTAACCCAACTTAGACAAACCATCGGTCAAGTCATACGCTGTGGCGCGGTAGTTCAGCTTGCCAGCGTTGGAGTACGTGGCGCCTTGAATGATCAAGCCCAAACCTGTGACGTTTTCATCGCCGTTCAAAGCCGCGCGCAAGGTAGACAACGGCGACGTGCCATCAGGCTTCAAGCTGTTGAGTGTGAGCGTATGGTCAAAGCCATACGTCACGGTGTAGCTATCGATATTGGCCGTGGCTGTGGGTTGTTGACGGTAAATCGCATTCACCACATTGGGGCTCAAGGCCCAGGTGTAGTTGGTGGTGGTTTCGTCTGAGTTGTAACGGAAGTTGCCGGAGCCAGAGCCCACCAAGGCCGTTAAACCCGTGCTATCGGGCACGCTGCCACCCATCAAACGAATGGTGCCACCGCTGCCCGCTGTGATGGTGGGTGTGCCCGTGATGACGACGTTCCCACCTGTGGCAGTGCCCGCTGCACTGCTCTTGCCCGCGTTGATGAGCACCGCATTGGCTGTGGTGCTGGTGGTGCTCACGCTTTGAGCAATCGTCACATCGCCGCTCATGGTTTCAATGCGCACATCGCTTGTGGCGGTGATGCCCGTGGGGTTCACCACGCCAATCGTCAACGCACCCGCGTTCACATAGGTGAACGCGCCCACGCCGCTGGCCGCCAAGGTGTTCACGCTGTTATTGGTGTTGTCCAAGGTCACCGCACCGCTGAGGAATGCCAACTTATCTGCAACGACGTAGCCCGATGCGCCGTCCGTGATGGTGGTGCCTGTGAGCTTGATGGTGTTGTTGGTAGCCGTCAACGGTGCGTTGATGGCAATCACACCACCATAAATCGTCACGGGGCCTGCGATGGTGGTGGCGCTCCCCACGGTGACGCCACCTGTGTTGCCGGTTTGACCAATCGTCAAACCAGACACGCCACCTTGGTAGGTGAGGTACGCCGTGTTGAAGGTGTTGGCAAACGAATGGCCATCGGTCGGGCGAATGGTCAATGCCCCCGACGTGTTGAACGCCATCGTGCCTGATGCGCTCACATCATCTGAAATCACGGTGATGTTGCTAGAAGAAGTGGTCACTGCTGACCCAGCGAGTGCGCCCAAGGTGGCTGAACCTAGGTTATTCACGATGCTTAAGCTGCGCGAACCTGTGTTCAAAGTGATGGGGCCTGAACTGGCCAACAAATTAAACACACCGCCTTGCGAAGTCAAATAGCCTAGGCGAATACCCACGCTACCCGTTTGGCTCGTTGAACCCAATGATTGGAAGCTCACACCGCCACCGACACCTGTCGCAATCAATGACGTGGTACCAGCCATACCCACACCTTCACCACTGATGCCTGTGCCGTTGCTTGCCGATGCATCAGACAACCAAACAATCGCATCAGACGCCGTATTGGACGATGTCACCGTCAACACACTTGTTGCATCGTGCCAGCCTGTACCTGCACCACCGCCGTTGGTGTCTGATTTACCTTCCATGTAAATCTTGCCAGTGCCTGAATTAATCAAACCTTGGCCTGTGGTCAAGAACCCACGGAATGAAGTCGTCTTGCCACGAATGTAGATATCACCGCCATTGGTTGACAAGGTGGCATCTTGCAAAAAGATAGCTGGTTTATCAAAGTTCAACGCACCCACTGTGATGTTGGTACCAGACACGGCATATCCATCCCCGACGGTCAAACCATTCCATGTCGCCGTGCCAGCTCCTCCAGCCATCCACACATGACCGCCACTGGTACTCACAGATGAGTTGGCAAACATGAAGATGCCACCGTTGGTGCTTTGACCATCGCTGTTACTCCACAGCACCACGTCTCCACCGTTAGTGGTGATGGACTTGGTGGTGGCCAACAAAATATCACCACTCGACTTCAGCAACACATCGCCACTGATGCCACCTGATCGAGTGTCAATATTGCTATTGATATTGATGCCGCCGCCGTACAAGACCACGGGTCCTGCAATTGACAAATCAGCATTCACTGTCAGCGTACTGGTGTTGCTGGTATTACCTAAAGTCAATCCAGTCAAAGTTGAAGCAAAGCTGTAGGTATTGGTGTTAAAGGCCGTGGAAAAAGTGCCATTGGCTGCAGGTTCAATGCTTAAGGAGCCAGCACCTGCGAAGCCAGTTGTCGTTGGACGTGTATTGTTTTGGAAAATCAAGCGTCCTTCTGAAATAACTGTCGTGCCAGTGTAGATTTGTGCACCGGTAAGTGTCAGTGTGTTGTTGCCCAGCTTTGTTAGAGTGCCAGGTCCTGAGATAACCGTATTGATGGTTTGATCATCGGAGCGATTGAATTTAATAGTTCCTACATCAATCACATCTCCAGCAAGGCTGCCAGAAGTTGCGCCATTGCCAATCTGTAAAGCGCCCGCCAAAACCTGCGTGCCGCCTGTATGTGTAAATGCCCCGCCAATTTGTGTTTCGCCTGAACCGTTTTGTACGACAAGCCCCGTACCGCTGAGGTTGTTTGGCAGAGCAAGCAAATTGCTGCGGTTGAAAATCAACACGCCATTGTTGGTCACATTACCAGTTCCCAAACTGCCCGTTGTAGAACCACTACCCAATTGCAGCGTTGCATTAACTGATTGCGTGCCATAGCTGATACCCGTGCTTTGGGTGTCAACGATATTGAGAACGTTATTGTTGATGATGGTAGGACCTGTGTAGGTATTTGTGCCTGTGAAATTCACTTTGCTACTTGAATACAAACGATCCACACCATAGCCACTTCCCCCTGTGACGACCGCTAAACTTTGTGTTCCTGTTGGTGCGGTGGTGGTGAAGTCTGTGCCCAATACATTGCCAGTTCCATAGACAGCGTACGAGCTGCCACGACCTTGGTAAGCCATAGCTTGCACATCACTGCCTGATTGTTGGAGCTTGACAAAGACGACTTTTGTCCAATCTCCACCTGAACCTGTTACGGTGTAGTCCCAATAAAACTGGACTTGGAAAGTCGCCGTATTTGTCGACGCATCAAAGCGTTTTTGATAAATGCCAGCTTGTGCGTCGTAGGCCACGGAACCGCCAGATTCACGTGCACCAGATAAACGTGCCAGCACTTCGGCA